>CALCCE010000086.1 GCA_937899835.1 uncultured Flavobacteriales bacterium
TGGTTCAACATATAATAGGAGGACGGTTAATCCAGGCTATGCAATTTTAACGGATGCGCTTTAAACCGTTAATCCGATACTAGAAATTAAGGATATTTTGAGCCAACTACCCACGCAAGATTAGCCGCTAAAACTTTCAAAAAAAACTACTCTTCAAAGGGTATTTACCATCGCCCGATGGCCCGACTTGTTAACTCACAGAAAACAAACAGTTAACATTTATCGCGGTAATTGAGTTTGTAAATTCTCGGATTTCGAGAGGAGTACATTTAGGCATTCTCCGCTCTGTTGCTGTCTATTCCTAAAAAGAAAGGTAAAAGGGAATCGCAAAATCGCGCAATACCGTTCCGCACAACCAGAATTTTCAATCCTAATTTTTTTTACTTGGGGCACAGCAATCTCATCTTTTGATGGTATGCAGCCATAGCAAATCAGAGCCTTTGGGGCCTTTTCAACCATCTTTGTAAGCGTGTCCGCTTTTGTGCAGGACCTCGAACAAGTTCTAAGGCTGTATGGGGCGGCAGGAGCACCAGCTTGAATTGGGGGATATAGCCTTTTGAGAGTCCTTTGGGCAAGAGTGCCGCCTCTGGTAGGATACGAATCACCTCCACACCCTCACTAACAGTAAACCAAGGTCCACTGGTTTCCGATAAACGGTTCAGTGAAACGGGCTGCCAACTCATCAGGGTATCTTCCTTTTCTCGCTCCGGCCATTGCCACCACCAGGTATCTCCATCGTATTCGCGCAAACCAAGGTATCCTTCTTGGCCGATCCATCCCGCTAATGCTTTCATCCGGTGGTCGTGTGGAGCACTAAAAGACCATTGGCACTTCCAGCTTCGCGTATCCAGTACCCCACGGCTTCCATCCTGAGTAGCCAACACCAGTAGTTGGGGCTCCTTTTCTATTCCTGCAATGGCCAGCACCCTTCCATGTTCAGTAGTGGGCAATGCTGTGGTCCAAATGAACCCATCGGAAACCTTTTTTCCAAACACCACTTTTCCACTTAAGGTCAGTGCTACTCCTTCCCCACCCTTTCTTAAGGGCCTCCAATCCAAAAGGCCTTCGTTCAACCCGGTGCTTCTCCACTGCCAACACCAGGTTTGGCCTACAAGCCGCATCACTAATACTTCGGGCCGATCGCTGGAAAAAACCAACAGTTCGGGTACAGTAGCACCTAACACATGTATGCGACTCAAGGCCTCGAAACGAAAACCCAAGGGCAAAGGCAATTCTTGGCGAGGATAATTTCCTTGAAAACCTTCGGGAAAGTCCACCAAACGCCGTCCATCATCGCTTAAAGCAATTCTGCCCTGGGTTCCCCAGGGAATCATTGATTTCCAGCCCATCGCCGGCACACTGCTGTGGAGCCAACGGAGACGTAGTTGGTGGTTGTTTGCAGTCCATTCCTTCACCCCATAGCTACCACACACTTCAATGGCATGGTCAGTTGCCAATAAATCATGGTCTATCCCCCATTTGGCTCTCCCACGTTGTACTGCCTTTATGCTCAAATCGGGGGCGTAACAGGCCAAATGAGCCACCCCTAAGAGCCGCGATCCGCTGTTGAGTTGTCGGCTCCAGGCACCACGCTCTAAATAGTAATCGGCCATGATGGGCACCATTTCGGGCGCATAAGGGGCAAGCTTCAACCATCGTGCGCCTTGATCGATCCATTGGTTGGGCCGTTGGGAAGGATAGCTCTGGCCGTGGACGTGATTGGCCAGATAGCTGGGGCCTTTGTACACCTTTACCAAAAACGTGTTGGCCAACCGTTGCAGATCGGTTTCGGTGAATACAATGCCTGCCTCTGCGCAAAGCACCGCAAAGTCGATGCTGATGCCCGCGTGCGATATGTCTTCCATACGGTTAGACTGGCAGTGGGGAAAGTTGCCCCAAAAGCGCCACTCGTAATGATTGGTTTTTGGGAACCACCGTAATGCCCGGTGAAAATCGTTGGCCAGGCGCACTACCCGATCGCGGTAAGCCGCCTTGCCGGTGGCCTGATACAAAGCCAAGAGGGCCAGGCCCATCGTTTGATTTTTATTGAGCGGATACAGTGTCCCGGCACAATTGAAAGCAGCATCCGGCCGGTGACGGTAGCTGCCAAAAATGGAGTCCTTGCTGTCCCAGCCCAAGGGATCTTCTACCCATTGATCTTCATGGGCCTGTATGGAACGTTCACATTCGAGAATAAAGCGATCGGCGATGCTTTTAAAGGACTGCCCTTTGAAGGCCCCGGTAGAAGTAGATCTTAGCCCATGCAGGCTGCTGTCTTGCAGCACGGTTGCGGCCCAATCGGCCATTGGAAAGCACAAAATGCCGGTGTGAACCGCCCATGCATAAGGTTCGCCTTCGGTATATTTCGTCGAAATCCAAGTGGCTTCGGAGCGGCCTCTATAATCGGTGCGCCCCGCACGATCGTCTCGCTGAGCCAGAATGCCTTCGGCATGCCGCACCACATTTTGCAGGTAACGGGGCTCGCCGGTTTTACGGTACAGTTGTAAATAAGCCTGTAGCAAATACCCTTCGTGCCACGCCAAATCTCCATTGTCGTTGGACGAAAGGCTATGGCCCAAGCCTTGATTAAAGTTGGAATCGAGGCGATCGAAGGCCGCACGAAAGTCCTGAGCTGCAGCACCGAGCGCCAGCAGGAAACCCAGTAAAATTCCTAAAGCACTTCGAAGGTGCTTGCTCACCGGGCATTTTGGTATTGGGCGGCCATTTGTTGATGGTACTGAGCCTTTTGGTTGTTACCAATGGCCTGGTAGGTTTGGGCCAGGTTGGCGTGTACCATCGGCAGGTCGGGACGAATGGCCAAGGCGCGTTCGAAACACCGAATGGCTTCATTCGCATCGCCCATGCGGGCATTGGTACTGCCCAGGTTCATCCAGGCATCAGTAAACGAAGGATTGCACTGCACCGCTTTGGAATAAACCTCTTTGGCCCTCGGCAGGTCACCCGAATTGAAGTAGATGATGCCCATGTTGCTATAGGCCCGAAAGGCGCAAGGCGACAATTCGATGGCTTTCTGATAGCTGTTTAAAGCATTTTGTTGATTGCCCCGACGAAACCACGCCAGACCCATTTGTTCCCAGGCATCGGCATAAACCGGATAGATCGCTACCGCTTGCTCAAATTCTGAAATGGCCTGATCGAAATAGCGGTTTTTCTCTGCTGGAACTGTCGCCTTCACTCCCAGGTCTTTCATGAGCACCATGCCATAATAGTAGCGCATCCGGGCACTGTTGGGCGAATGCACTACATCAGCGGAATAAAGCGTGAGTTCAGACTCCCAATCGGGGTTGCGGTCAATGGTCTTATAGCCGAAGAGCAATACTACCACCGCTAAAATGGCCAGCCCCGGCTTGTGTTCTCCCAGCAGAGCGCTTAGGCTTTGTTGTTGATGGTCTTCCCGGTCGAATTTGAGGAACCTGGCCAGCAGGAAAGCTACTGCAATGGTGAAACCAAGAATGGGAATGAACAAAAAGCGTTCTCCGTAGGAGGATCCAATGGTGATAATGAGGTTAGAATAGATGGAAAAAGTGATGAAGAAAAACGCGATACCAAACGCAACAGGATCTTTCTTTTTCAAGCCTCGGATACCATAGATCGCCAGGCCAACCAGCACCAAGAAGCTGAGCCAGAAATAAGGATTGTTCAGGCCGGCCAACGGAATTTGATTGTAGGAGGCATCGTTGACCAAGGGATGGGGGAAAATCAGGAGCAAGAGGTATTTGCCGATGATCATGACCGCGGTGGCTTTTTGGGTGAGCCAATCGTTTTGAGCAAACATCAACAGGTTGTCAATACGGGCTACTTTGCTATGGCCAGTGAGGTCGCCCAAAACGGCAGTACGCCAAAAAAGGTAGATGAGGGCCGGACCGAGAAATACCGCCGACGATTGCAAGATTTTTTTCAGGGAATGATCGCGGAAAAAGTAAAGCGCCAATGGAAACAAAGCCAAAAAGGTAATGGCGCTTTCTTTTGAAAGGATGGCCAAAAAGTACCAGCCCACGCTGTAGAGCAATTGTTTGAGTTGTCCGGTGTCCATGTATCGCAGAAAACGATTCAGCGCCAGGGCTCCAAACAGGAGCAGCAATATTTCATCACGGCTTTTGATGTTGGCCACCACCTCGGTATGCAGCGGATGTGCGATGAAAAGCATGGCCGCAATGAAAGCAATCATCACATTGCGATTGCCAAACAACCGTATCAAGGTGAGGAATAAAACACCTCCCCCCAAGCCATAAAGCAAGATGTTGACAAAATGGTGAAAGCCTGGGTTGTTGGGCGAAATGCCCCATTCCATGGCAAACATCACCAGGGATAGCGGACGAAACAAGCTGTTGTGGCCGGCCTCATAACCCGCCCGGTAAGAGGTTTTGAAAATGGTGGGTATCGCGGAAAAGCCTTGCCGAATGATGTTGTTTTTTTCGATTACCGAAAAGTCATCCAACACATAGCCGTGGCTCAAGGTATTGGTGTACAACACAAAGCCAACGACCCCAATCAAGATGGCCAATATGAGGTTGCGCTGTTGCCCTTTTTTAGCTGCTTTGGCCTCCCGCTGTTGGGCCTTTTGTTTTCTTCGGTTGGTCTTTGCAGTTCCCATGCGGGGAAATTAACCAAAATCGAGGAAAACAGCGCGAGAACGAGAGACGAGAGCGAGAAGGATAGAGCGAGGGTGAGAACGAGAGACGAGGGCTTGGAAAAAATCAAAGTTCTTTAGCAGGGCATCCCCTCCGCTCTCGTCTCTCGCTCTATCCTTCTCGCTCTCCGCTCTCAGACTGTTATTCCTCGTTCTCGCGCTGTTATTGTACTACAATGCGTTGTGCTTCAGACCAATTGTCGGTAACTACCTGAATGATGTACGTGCCTTGTTCCTGATCGGAAAGGTTGATTTCTTGTTGTGTTTTTTGCACTTGGGTTCGCAACACTTCTCGTCCTTGCAAATCGTATACCACTACCTGAGCCGCACTCTTGAGGCCATCCAATTGCAAGGTAAACCGTCCTTGATTGGGGTTGGGAAACAAATTCATCGAAGGTCCTTCCGTTGGCAGTGGCGTAGCTTCAATCACATCGCTTTCAAAAGTGGTAGGAGCTCCTGCAACGTATTTCCTACCGGAATACCACGACGGGTCGTCAGGCCGGATATATCCACAAGTAATGGGCTCGATCTCTGCGAGAAAAAAGCCTCCCGCTTCCACAGAAAACCCTGCTTCCAAACCAATGTAGTTGCTGGCCCGGGACTCGATGTGTCCGTTGTCTTCTACTGCATATTCCAAACGGTCAGTGCTCCAAGTGACTTCGCGGCCAAACTCAATATTACTCACTGCTTCGTAGTGGGCCCGGTATTCCAAATCGGATCGGGTATTCGCGCCAATGATTTTGTTTTGCAGGCGCAACTCATCGGGCACCATTTCCCCCGCCATAAAGTCGCGGGCACGCAGTTGCAGGTTGAGGCTGCCAAAGCGAAATTCGCAGATGTCGGGCTCCGATGGTTCAAATTCTGCGCGGAAACCAGCGATGTGGTGCGAATTTTCACTTACTCCGCACAAGGCCTCAAAAGGCGTACGGCGAAAGTGATCGGTAGGATGCCCCACAGCGGGATATCCATAGCCCGGGTTCATGGAGCCAGGCGCATCAAACATGAGTCCTCCTGCATCCAGGTTGTATTCCCAATCGTCGTCAATGCCCAATTTGGAAGTATTGAGGGCGTAGGCAGAAACCACAGGCACAAAGCACCATGGACCACCCGTTGACCGGTCGCAATTGGGATCCACATTGTCCACATACCACTCTATATGAGCGTCTTTGCTAAATGTGGCATATGCATTTCGGATGGCCATCATTGAATTGGAATACAAGCCATATTCGTAACTGCCAGGTGCGTTATCTGCTTCCAGCGAACTGCTGTTGGTAAAGTATTCATCGGCCACTGAAAGAGGAGCTGAAAACTTGAAGAAACTGCTGCTTTTATCCGTAGCACTTGCTCTTACATCGGCAGAGGCCCATGCATATTTATCATAGAAATCCCCCCAATCGCCAAAAGAATAAGGTGGATCGGCCACTCCCCTTCGATCTCCTTGCGACACAGCAACGTTCCGAGAAAAAGCGGGATAACCGTTGACAATGGTCCCCGAGTGGGTTTGACTTACCAAGGTATTGGCCAGGTTTTCTCGCAATGGATGCGGAGTTTGATAGGTGGAGGTTTCATCAAATTGCTTTGAAAAATGATAAATAGAAGCACTTTTGGCCATGTCCGTATTCAACAAATAATACATGATCTTTAGCAACCAACCGTTTTCTCCTTCTTCAGCAACAGCATAGATCAAACCCGCTTGAATCCCCAAAGGCAAATTGTTGCCCAGGTGACCGCCATCGTAGGAAGTGTTGATGCGGGTGTGGTGATGCTCATTGGACACCCCATTCATCAGGTCTACCTCCATTTGGTTGAGGGCATAGCGCAGCGCCATGGCTCCTAAACTGAAACCAATAGCGGAGTTTTCGAAATGCGAATTAAAGGTCGCTTTTCGGGCATTCACCACCTTGATGGCTTCCGCTACCAGTAGACCATAATTTTGGATCGCGGTATAGCGGTTGTTCAGCCGAAAAATCACCAAATCCTGTCCAGCATCTAAATAGGATTCCATCTGTCCGGAGTAGTTGAACTTGTGGTACAGCGAAGACAAAGTGACATCGTCTGCCGTTGCAAGGCCTCCTCCATCGGATCCTGCATCGTTTCCTATAATTCGGAGGGCACTTGCCGCACCTGGAGATAAAAATCCATGCGCTACGATCAAAGGCTTGACTAACCCTTGGTTGCAATCACTGTAAATCACCCCTACGTCCATACTGGCTCCATTGGCGATGGTCACAGTGAAGCCTTCATCAAAATCAACTTCGTCTTTGGGCAAGTTGGGGTCACTCAAAGGCAAGAGAGCAGCTATGCCCGATTTTTTCGCTCCTGATTGGTATTCAATTTTGGATTCAAAAGTCACCGATTGGGTCGGAGCATAGGTAATGGTTACTTTATCTCCCATGTTCACCTTTTGAAAACCATTGCCATCGCCAAAATCGACACTGACATCCGTTGGTGCATCGTTGTGGTTGGTGAACCAAAAGTCGGGATGGAATACATAGGTAACCGTTGTACCGGGCAATTCCTGCAGGAAAGGCACCATGCTTACCACTTCCACCGCCTGAAAATCTTGTGGCCGCAATCCCCGATCAACAAACACACCATTTCGCATACGAATTCGACCATTGTCGAAGGCCTGTCGGTGAATGTTGGTGGATTTGAAGTCGAGCATGCCAACGGGCACCTGAAGCACCCCGTTGGTGCTGGGATAATTTTGTAGAAAATTTCCCAAACGGGCTTCCAGCATGGCCACTGAAGGCAGCGTTTGTAAGTCTTGGTCGGAAGAAGCCAACCACAAGTCTTGAAACATCTTCATCCAATCAACGATAGTAGCCCGCTGGGCTTGTGGTGTTCCGTTGGTGGTAAAAATGGTTTCGTGCACCGAAAGGTTGCGGTTGAGCAATGCTCCCCGGTACATTTGATTGGATTGTATTTGGGCAAAGCTGGCTCTTCGAGCCGCTTGGTTGTCGGAGAGTCCCGTTGTGTTTTGACTCCACCCCAGCCCGGACAACAGGCATAGCATGCCCGCTAGCAAGTATTTTGTTGCTTTCATCGCAATTGGGTTTAGCATTCTACTTAGGGTTGCTCGGTCGCCAATTCAGCTTTGAGCGCTTCCAGCTCAGCAGCCAGTTCAGCATTGTCTTTTTGCAATGCAATGAGGTACAGCGTGAGCTCTTCAATTTTTTCGAGCAGCTTGGCGTCCATGGCAGCCACGTCAATCCCTTCAGATTCTACTTCTTCGGCACTGGGTACGCCGGGCAAGTGGCCGTTTTCTTCAATAAACGATTCCACTTCGGGCAAAGGCAGCAATTCGTAGTCATCTTCAAACACATAGTCGGCCCAATTGACCACCAACTCTACTTTTACCCTTTCGGTAATGATGCCATCTTTCACGTGCAAACGGTAGCCCGAACTGGCTGAAGTAAATTCGGAAGGGTGTACACCAATGCCTACTTTGCCGTTGTTGGCGAGGAACATGTAGTAGTTGCCAAAGCCTCCACCACCCATGCCGTTGGAGCTGCCGGAAGGTTTCCAAAAATTGAGGCCACCCATCAAGCCGGGTTCCTCCAAATATTCGAGGCCCCACTGGCCATAGGTGCTGGTGGTGTATTGATCAAAAAGGAGCGAACCCTGAGCACCATCTACCATGAGGAAGCCTCCGTTGACCCGCATTTTTACATACTGCGGTAAATCATCTGTACCTACACCTACCTGGCCATCGTTGTTGACCAAGAAGAAATCTTCAAAACCCGTGCTTCCACCAACCAGCTTGCGCACGTGCAACAGGTTTTGAAGGGGCAAGGTAGATCCCATCATCACACCAAAAAGATTGGGGCGGGTAATGCGGATGCCCGATTCCATGGTAGGTACAAACGGAATTTTAACATCAAGACTGGCGGCAGGAGAAGTGGTTCCTATACCAGCGTTTCCGGTTGGGGTCGGGAAGGTGTTTTGGGCAAAAGCTGCGGCCGCAAACAGGAGGCCGGCAGATAAAAGGGCAATTTTCTTATTCATCGTGGTGAAATTTTTACCGTTGATTTATGGGTTAATTTTCCACGTAAATATCTTGTGCCAGCCTGCTTAAGGCAATACCAATTTGACCATCTGGCGGTTTGGTTTGACCAACCTGCGGTGTGGTTTAACCAATTTTTTCCAGCAGCTGGGCCTTGCGGTCTTTCGACACGGGGATGGAACTGCCATCGGTAAGAATGAGGCGTCCACCATCGGTGCGGGAGTATTCGGTCACCTCGCGCAGATTGATACAATACGATTTGTGGCAGCGCACAATGTTGAAGGAGCTGAGCTCGGCTTCAAAAGCTTTGATGTTGCGCGACACAAGCAGGTGTTCCCCGTTGGTGAATTCGAAGCGTGTATAGCTTTTTTCGGCTTTGAGCAAACGTACCGAAGAGGGATCAACCAGCCGAAAGCCGTCTCGAACCGGGAGTTTTAACCGTTGATACCCACTTTCGCCCAGGGGGCGATCGCTGCGCAACAGCCGTTCCTGAATTTTTCCCGAAAGGGTTTCAATCTCTTCAATGTCTACAGGTTTGAGCAAGTAGTCGAAGGCTCCCCGCTTCAGCGCATTGAGGGCATATTCCCGGTGGGCAGTTACCATCACCACAATGGTTTCGGTCTCCATGCCCAAATCCCAAACATCAAAACCGGTTCCTCCTTCCATTTCCACATCTAAAAAAACTACTTGTGGGTGCACAGACCGCCAGAGTTTTGCTCCTTCTACAATGGAAGTGGCGGTGCCTATGACCGTGAATTCGGGCACAAATTGCTCAATAACGGTTTTGAGGTTGGCCACCGCCAGTGCCTCGTCGTCGATGATGATGGTTTCGATCATAGGTTCTGGAGGATTGGTATATAGAAATGAACCCGTGTACCCTGCTCATTGTTGCGGCTGCGGTCGGTAATGGTGTAGGCACTGTCGTAGCCAAAACTTTTTTCAAAAAGTTGGAGCCGGTTTTGGGTAATGTTGCCGCTCATGGATTGGTGCGCAGGTGTTTGTTGTGCTGTGGCATGTAGGCCAACCCCGTTGTCGCAAACGGTGATTTCAATGCGGTCAGCGTATTGTTGGAGGCGCAACTCTAAGAGCCCTTCTGTGATTTGCGGGTGATTGAACCCGTGCCAAAACGCATTTTCCAACAAGGGTTGTAACAAAAATGGGGGGATGCCCAAACTGGCAGGATCTTGTTGCAATTCGGGCACGCACTCAAAGCGTATGGCTTTGTCGAGCCGTCGGATTTCCAACTCCACATAGAGCTCAATCGCTTCCAGTTCTTCTTGAATGGAAATGAGCGAACGGGAAGAGAACTCCAGGTTTTGCCGCATGAGGCGCGAAAAGCGGGAAATGTAGAGGTGTGCCTGCTTTTTGTCGCCTTGCATCACATAGTGCTGGATGGAGTTGAGCGAATTGAAAATGAAGTGGGGTTTCATGAGGGCCACCAGGCCTTTGAGTTCGGCCCGTACCATGTCTTCCTGCAACTTGGCCCGCTCCTGCTTGGCCTGGGATACATCGACCTGCAATTGCATGGACACCTTGCGCTGACGGTTTTCGAGCTCTACCACCAAACTGATGCTGAGCATGAGCAACTCGGCCAAAAAGGCCAGTTTGATGGCTCCGGTATCGAAAAACCCGTGCAACAACCAGCCGCGCACGGCCCCCAGGGCGAGTAACACACCAAACAAAAACACGAGGTAACTGGACAAATACCACTTGCCAAACCAGGGAGCAGTTTGAGTATGGTTGGGCCGCACACTCACCACATAGCCCGATAGCACCACTAAAAAGGTGACCAGTACGACCGCCATGGAGTTGACCCGCAGCAGCCAATTCCCCGAAATTTCGAGCCATGCACTGGCGATCAAACCTACTTCGAGCACCATCACCCCTTGAAAGATGCGCGATAGCCATGGGTTGGTTTTGGGCAACTGGAAAAACACATATACAAAGGCCAGGTTGGATACCTGTGCCAACTGAATGAGGTTAGAAACAATTATTTTGAACCAGTTGGGATGTTCACCCAGTCCGATGGTGAGCAAATGGCCATCGCGCAACAAGAGCACCAGGCTTACCGAAAGACCGTAGAAAAAGTAGAAAAGGATGCTGCGCTTGCGGTAGCGAAAAGTGACAAACAGGTTGCTGAGCAACAGCAGCAAAAGAGCACCATAAAAAAGGCCCGAAAGCAAGTTGTTGCGGATGAGGTAATTTTCCCAGGCCCGGGTGGAATACGCTTCGACCGGAAAGAGCAAATAGTTGCCCTGGGCTTTTACCCGAATGGTGAGGGTTTGAGGTTCGTGGGCGGGAAAGGTGTGCTGAAAAGAAGGATGATGCCAATTGTACCGTCCGTCGGCAAAGCGCTGTTCGCCCAAATGGTGTTGCACCTCTGTGCTGTTGCCCACATATACTTCGCACTGAAACAAGCGCTTGAGGTCCAGAAAGAAAGTGACGTTTCGGGTGGCTTCTGTCGCTTCAAAAGGCAAACGAATCCAGGTATCCTTGGGCGTATAATCGCTGTAGAGGTACTCCCGGTGATTGGCTGTAAAAGCATCGTTAGGCAGGGCCAACACGGCGGCTTCGCTTAAAGAGTCAGGCGGACAGTTGAGGACCAAAACCTGTGGTCCCAGCGTCAATTCAAATTCGCCGGAAGGCAGTGTAATGAGCCGCGACTGCGCTTGGGAAACTCCAATAGTTCCTGCCAGCAGCAGCCAAAACAGAAGAAGGTGTGGGGCAAACTTCATGGTCAGTGATGGCGCTAAAGGTAGAGCCAATTTTCAAATGCCACTGATAAGTGGACGCACATTGATACACAAGCGATGCCTGAGGGATATTTTATTGGCTTTCACTTAGGTTACAACTCGATTCGAAGGTGCATTGGCCAACTGCAACAGTTACCGCAACTAATAAGAAAAACTAATCCACCGTTGTGCTCCGAATCAGTCTATCGCTGAATTCCGTATTTTCGGAAAAGCTTCCCACATCCTTCCAAAAAATACCTACATGTAGTGATGGTGATACTATTATTAAGGTATTGTTAACAACCGCCACACTTTTTAATTTCGTAGGCTGCTTCATTCTATTGTACTACACCAGTTCTGCCATTTAAGGACAACAAGTTCTATCAAGCATGAACAAAGGAATATTTTACTTCGCAATGGGTGGCTTTGCCCTTGCTACAGTATTCGCCAGCTGCAACCAAAAGAAGGGTTGCACCGACCAAAAAGCCTGCAACTACGATGAAAAGGCAGTGGTTGACAACGGTACTTGCGACTTCTGCGATACGACTGCTACCCTCAAAGCGGCCATTAAGGAGAATTATGCCAACATGGCTTTTGCCAACTACCAAGATGCCTACAATGAGGCAGTAAAACTCCGCACAGCCATCAACGCATTTGTAGACGCCCCATCGGAGGCCACCCTGCAAACTGCCAAAGAAGCCTGGTTGGCCGCCCGGGAGCCCTACGGGCAATCCGAAGCCTTTCGTTTTGCCAATGGCCCGATCGATGCGGATGATGGCCCGGAAGGCTTGTTGAATGCCTGGCCCCTTGACGAAGGCTACATTGACTACACGCAAGGCGGCACCGACTACAGCATTGTGAACGATCCGGTTAACTATCCCGACATCACCAAGGAAGTGTTGGAAGGGCTAAACGAAAAAAACGGGGAGAAAAACATTTCTGTTGGCTATCATGCCATTGAGTTCCTGCTCTGGGGGCAAGATGATCCGGATGCCGGTAAGCGTACGGCGGGTGAACGCCCCTTTACCGATTACATCACCGACGGAACCGCCAGCCACCAGGCACGCAGAGGAACTTTTCTAAAGTTATGTGCTGATTTGCTGCTGGACCACCTTCAATTGATGCTGGACGCCTGGAACCCCAAGGCCAGCGACAACTACCGCGCTACTTTCCTCGCCATGGACAACGATGAAGCCCTGCGGAACATCTTCACCGCTATGGGTACTTTCAGCAAGTCTGAACTGGCTGGGGAGCGCATTTTTGTGGCCCTTAAAAACCAAGATCAGGAAGATGAGCACTCCTGTTTTAGCGACAACACCCACCGCGACATCATTACCAATGCACAAGGCATTCGCAACGTATTTACCGGTACATACACGCAATTGGATGGAAATACCGTTAGTGGAGCATCGGTTCAAGACCTGATTGAATTGGTGCACGGAAACATGGCCACTGAAATGAATGCATTGTCCACTCAAAGTATAGATGCGGTAAACCATATTCCTGTACCTTTCGACTTAGGCCTCACCAACGAAACCATCGGTGGTGACGGTCCTATTATGAAGGCTGTCATTGCGCTGCAAAGTCAAGGAGACAAATTTGCAGAAGTGGCAAAAGCGCTCGGTCTCACCATTAGTACGAAGCTGCCTGAGTAAGGACTTTTAGTCCCTGAAAGTATTGGATTCCTGAACCATTGCGAAACTTTTGTGGTTTCGCAATGGTTTCGTTCCTTTAAAGAAGGAAATGCGCCACCGCAAAATCATTATCGCCATAGGACTCACTGCGCTTGTAGGAGTTTTTGCCTGTGCCCGATACAACGGCCCGGACAACCGGTTGGTGCTCAGCGCGGAAGAAGGCGAGCAGTTGGCCGGTGGTTCTAACAACACGGTTTTTGATCAATCGACCAATGCTTTTGGATTTTCTGCTCCCGCCTTGAAGGGCATGGATGAGCTTAATTTCGCTGTAGGCAACTCCTTTTTCAAGCAAAACTGGGTAAGCGCACCTGCTTCAGCGGAGAGCCGTGATGGCTTGGGGCCTTATTTCAACGCGCGTACCTGCTCAGGATGTCATTTCAAAGACGGTAGAGGCCGGCCACCCCGTTTCGACGGAGAAGAGGCTTCGGGCTTGTTGCTGCGGCTCAGCATTCCAGGGGTAAATCCTTACGGTGGTCCCCGACCTGATCCCAACTACGGCGATCAGCTACAAGACCGGGGAATCCAGGGCATTACCCGTGAAGGCAACTACTCCATTGTTTACACCGAAATAGAAAAAGTTTTTCCGGACGGTGAGACCTATGCCTTACGCCAACCCGAATATGTGTTGAACGAATTGAATTACGGTCCTCTTTCCGGGGACGTACAAATTTCTCCACGGGTAGGCCAGCAGATTATCGGTATGGGCTTGTTGGAAGCCATATTGGAATCGGACATCCTGGCCCTGGCCGATGAAAACGATGCCGATAAAGACGGTATTTCCGGGAGGCCCAATCGGGTATGGGACGTTTTTGATCAAAGCGAACGCCTGGGCCGCTTCGGCTGGAAAGCGAACCAACCCACGGTGGTGCAGCAAACGGCGTCAGCCTTTCACGGCGACATGGGCATTACCAGTTCCCCTTTTCCGGAACAAAACTGTGCCGACCCACAGGGCGACTGTCAAAACGCTCCAGACGGGGGCGCACCTGAAGTAACGGACGAAAGTTTGGAGAGCATTGTATTATACGTCAGTAACCTGGCCGTACCGGCCCGACGGGATTTCGATCAGCCCGAAGTGTTGCAGGGCAAGAATATTTTCAATGCTATTGGCTGTGCCAAATGCCATACGCCCAGCTTTAAAACGGGCATCCACGATCGGTTCGACAACTTGAGCAACCAAACCATTTGGCCCTACACCGACTTGCTGTTGCACGACATGGGTCCAGGACTGGCCGATAACCGCCCTGATTTTAAGGCCACGGGCCAGGAATGGAGAACCCAACCACTTTGGGGGCTCGGCCTGATCAAAAGTGTGAACGGCCACGAGTTTTTGTTGCACGACGGGCGCGCCCGCAACGTGCAAGAGGCCATTTTGTGGCACGGCGGTGAAGCAGAAGCAGTCACCCGTAATTTTAAAAACTTGTCAAAAGCCGAGCGCGCAGCTTTGCTCACTTTTTTATACTCCCTGTAGATGAAGCTTTTTCTAAGGTACCTTGTGCTGGAAGCCCTTTTGGTACTGTTGCTGATGGTCAATGCCTGTCAAAACAACGGTGGTGCGCCCCAGGAAACGCCTCCACCCTTTGACCGCGTGGCCATGCTGGACAACATTTTGAAAACCGTGATTCGTCCCGAACACGCAGCTTTTCACCAGCAGGCCGAGGCCTTGGAAAGCACCATTGAGGCTTTTACGGCTGCTCCTTCGGCGGCCACCTTGGAGGCGGCCCAAAGCCAGTGGGCAGCGGCTTTTCTCAGCTGGAAACGCTGTGAACTCTTCAACATGGGGCCGGCCAAAGAACAGTTCATCCACAGCCAAATCAGCAGCCTGCCTACCCAAAAAACCTTCATCACCAATTTCATCACCGGTGATGAACCGATCGACGAAGCTTTTGTGGCATCTAAGGGTGCCACTTCCAAAGGGCTGCCCGCCATCGAGTGGTTGCTGTTTGACCCTTCGGCGAACAACGCTGCTGTGGTGGACAGTTTTACGGTTTCGGCCTACGCCACCCCGCGCAAAGCCTACCTCAATGCGCTGTGCGCTTTTCTCCACACCAGTGCCGAGCGGCTTTCCTCCATTTGGATGGACGACCAGGGCTACTCGGCTACCTTTTTGAAGGCAACCGACAATGCCAACCTGGAAGGCAGCTTTAGCCTGTTGGTCAACAGCCTGGTGGGAAACGTGGAAGGAGCTTTCCAGAAAAAGCTGGGCAAGCCTATGGGCAAATCGCTCGACAACACGCCCCAGCCCGAGTTGCTGGAATCGCCCTACGGGCACCAATCGCTACAAGCCATCCGCAAAAACCTGGAAGTAGCCGAACTCTTGTACCTGGGCAATGAAGGGGCAGGGTTGGAAGAATACCTCGTGTCGATGGATGCGGAAGCGGGTGGCAAACTGGATGCGGCCATCAAAAGTAAGTTTGCCGTGGCCTACCAAGCCCTCGACGGCTTGTCGCCCTCGCTCTACCAAGCCATTCACCAGCAACCCAACGAGACCGAAGCTGCCTATGAAGCCCTTCGTGATATGGTGGTGCTGATCAAGGTGGACTTAGTAAACCAGTTTGGAGTCACCATGACTTTCAACGACAACGATGGGGATTGACGCGGCCCGTACCGCCGGTTCCATTGCTACTTCCTGAACTCGATGAAACAAGATTGTGGGCTTCACCTGAGGTGAATCTTCAACGGGATTCCCTTCCCTGCTTGTCGCTCATCCTCCTGCCCTGCCCTACCTTTGTACACCAAACCTTTGGCCATGGCAAACCCTGCTTTACCCGACCTCACCTCCGACTATTGGAACCAACGTTATGAACAAGGCCATACCGGCTGGGACATGGGGCAAGTGTCGCCCCCCATCCGCACCTTTATCGATGGCCTCACCGACAAGGACCTGCGCATTTTGATGCCCGGGTGTGGCAAGGCCTACGAAGGCGAGTACTTCCACCGCCAAGGTTTCCGGCAGGTCCACCTCATGGATTTTGCCCCCGAAGCCCAAAAGGCATTCGCCGAACGGGTGCCCGATTTTCCGGCCGGCCACTGGTTCACCGGCGATTTTTTCCAGCACCAAGGCGAGTACGACATCATCATCGAGCAAACCTTTTTCTGTGCCCTGAACCCCAGCCTGCGCCCCCGCTATGTGGAACACATGCACCACTTGTTGGTGCCCGGTGGCCGCTTGGTAGGCCTGCTTTTCAACGCTGCGCTCAACACCGAGCACCCGCCCTTCGGAGGCTTCAAAGCCGACTACCATCAGTTGTTTCAAAACGATTTCCAAATTCAGCACCTCGATACGGCTGCCAACTCCATCCCCCCGCGGCAAGGCCGCGAGCTGTGGATTGATTTTCAGAAAGTTTGATGCCTTAAAGTGGGCTTTGGGTCCGTTGCACAAGCGAAGTTTTGGGGCTTGTCTACCAAGTGCCTTTGGGGGAGACAAGATGTTGAGCTTGCGCTT
>CALCCE010000087.1 GCA_937899835.1 uncultured Flavobacteriales bacterium
CTTTATCCAGCACTTTTTTACCGGTTCAGGAACCTATGAAGTGTGCCTCGTAGTAGAGCAAACCTGCGGCACCACCGTTTGCTACGACACGACCTGCCAAACCATAATTGTGGATTGTGGCGGTTGTGAGATTACACCCGATGCGGTGATCGATTATGTGAAATGTGCGACCAATTCCAATGGCGATCAACTCTACGAATTCCGCATTCATGTTTGGGATCCCAACAACGAGATCAGCAATGCGGTGATTACTTCTGCCCAAGGCACTATTGTGAGTGTCGGGCCTTATTCTCAAGGGCCTCCAAACGGCCAGGTGAAACGCATTGTTGGCCTCATCGACCCAGGCAGCAATACGGGTCCTTTCTGCCTCAACGTAAGCTTCCCTGGTACCCAGTTCTGCAATGTGCACGTGTGCTCCACCTTCCCCAAATGCGAGTGCGCCCTCAGCAATGTGGACGTTACCTATCCATCGTGTATTCGACCCAATCAAACCTTCTGTGTGATCGTTGAGTTTGACTACACCGGACCGTTGAACATTCCGGTCAACTTCTTTGTGGACAACACCAACTCAGACCCTGGCTTTGTTTTGGTGGGTACTTTCCCCGCCAACCCTACCGCCATGATTGGACAGAACACCATTATTGCTTGCTTTACCTATACCGGTACTTGTGATGGCACCATGCTCTTTTTTGATGCCGTGTTGCCAGGTCTTGAAAGCTGCAAGATTTGGGAGATGCACGAATTCCAATGCTGTGACGACGACCAAGGTGGTGGAAAAAAGGAACGGTTGACGACAGAAGACACGAAAGACCCTAAAGAGAACTGGGTGAACGTGTTTCCAAACCCAGCTTCTGACGTGATTTACCTGAACTTAGATCTCGATGCTCCTGCCAACGAGGTAGACATCGCTCTGTACGACCTCACCGGTCGCCGGGTGTTGGTTTGGGAAGGTTCTGCACTTCCAGCCGGCCAGCAACAACTTCGCTGGAACATCGGACAACAGTTGGAAATGGGCCACTACCTGCTCCACTTAAAGGTGGGAGACAAGCAGTACACACAAAAGGTATTGCTTAGCCAGTAAATTAAGTTTTTTCATCCGCCAAAAGGAAAGGCCGAGTCTGTTTGGATTCGGCCTTTCTTATTTGAAAAAGTTTCATGATGTGGACCTTCTGCCCCTGATGCGCTCTTGTGAGTATCAAAATCCAGTCAAAAATGTCTACATGTATAGGACACCCCCAATAAAAATTGTAATCGTATTTGATTACCTTATCGAGGTTTAGTTCCTCGTGGCTTTTTAAATGAGCCAACTCAGGGGCTTTCACCCATCATTTGTTTATCCAAACCGCCCCTTGCCTATGACCTAATGCCCCTTTATCGTTTTTCAGCTGGCCCCAGTACCCTTAATGATTGACAAATCCCCAAATCAGCCAACATGAAAAACCATTTCATTATCCTTGGCGGTTGCGCTTCCAGGCGACTAGCCAACCCCGTACCTTAACGTTGAGGCCATCTATAGATATGGCTATGCGGCTCTGATAGCCAATAGCTCCATATTTTCCCACTTCCCCTTTTATCAACTCAACGCAACAAAATCATGAAAACCATTTATTCCTTTGGAGTGCTTGGATGCCTGCTCATGGCGCTTTCCTGGTATCCAAACGCCTCGCAGGCACAAAACTCCAATGCTAGCTATAACATTGATGGCGTGTATCAGGCGCCTGCCCCAGGAACTCCCGGCAATGAGGCCGAATTAGAGGACAATCACTTTTATTTTGACCGCTTTGGCAACCAATTTGGTTCGCTGGACATGCGCTACCGCTATGCCACTGAACTCAATGAAAACCAAGCAGAAGGCCAAGAGAGTGTCGTTCCGAGCAACCCCTTTGTCACCCCCGACTGTCAGAGCTCGGGTGGAATGTTCAACTTATTTTTTCCTGACATTCAAAACAGTACCAACAGCGGTTTCGACAACCCTGCCAATGCTGCTGCACTAGCGGTCATTTGTCAAGTGTTCAATGATCTGGATGCCCTAATCGTCCAAGCAACGGACCCTTGTACGGGTGGCCTTGCACAAGGGGCAAATATCGAAGTATTGTCTTTTAGCGATGAGGCTTCGAACGTACTCGGTACAGCCTCGCCCTACTATGAGTACTACGGAGAAAATAGCGGTATCAAACACGGCGAAGTTTGGAAAGCCATTACCGGAGGGGCCAACGATGCCAACACCCTTGATGGCAATGTGCGTATCAACCTGGCCTACAATTGGTACCTCAACTTGTCGGGCACTCCAGGTGGCAATCAGGTGGACCTGTATACCGTGATGCTACACGAAGCTATTCATGCTTTGGGCTTTGTTTCTTTAATCGGTGAAACAGGGGCCAGCAAGCTTCAATTGATTGGCGGCACTTCCGTTTTGACCAACTACACGCCTTTCGATCAATTTTTGCGCCTCAATGGCTCTACTCCGCTCATTTCCAATATTGGCGGATACAATTGGGGCTACACAGCTGGAAACCCACAAGTCAACCTCACCTCCTCTTGTCAAAATCCTAGCCCAATGGGGCCTGACATCACCTTTAATGGTGTTTTCAATTCTTCCTCCCCAGTGCACGCACCAAGCGTTTGGATAGACGGTTCCAGTTTGTCGCATTACCAAATTGGCTGCGATGGCGCATCGACCGATAACTACATCATGAACCCGAGCATTAGCCTGGGAATCGTCCGCCGGATCACTCCTGAGGAAGTGCTTACCCTGTGCGACCTAGGCTATCAGCTTTCCGGAACTTATGGTACGCCAACGGTTGCTGGCGGCGGCACTAACCCTAACCTACAGAGCTTTGCCACCTGCGGCACTTCTTTTGTCGCCAATGATGATTTAGGACCCAACTGCAGCAATATCGTCTTTAGCACCGACCGTTGCGCAGGAACGGTCTTCACTTTTACCACCGCCGACCTTATTGGCAATGATATCGGTGCAAATGGTGCTACAATCATCAATTTTGAAGAAATAGCAACCGGAACACCACTGGTTCAGGCGGGCACCAACTTCACCTATACACCAAGCTCGGTAGGCTTTAATGTATTGCGTTATCAGCTTCAAGACGGTAGTGGAAATTTGAGCAACTATGCCTACGTCTTCATCAATGTATTTCCATGTTCGGATTACAACTGCACCAATACCAGTGTGTGCAATCAAATTTGTAACCCAGGTTTTGCTGATGCAGGAAGCGATTGCGGCTGCTCACTCGGCGGCATACCTACCGGCTGTATTGAAGGGTGGCTCCGCATGTTTGGGAGCCCCGACTACATCGTTTCGCCTCCATGTCCTGCTACCCCCTCAGGCATCGGTAACTTTAATTATTTGCCCAATAACCCAGACGGACACCTCATTCTTGCAGGGTACGGCCCCTCTCAGGCAACAGGGGTATTGAACGAAGCAATGATGACGCCGGTCAGCCTCACTGCGGGAAGACGCTATCGCCTTTCCTTTTTTGTGGAAACTTATTTTCTCAACCGTGGCAACGATATTGGCTTAGACTTAGGACTCCTTTTCGAAGACGACATTTATTGGCCTTTGAACTCTAACCCGGTTCCGCTGCCTACCAACCATCAACTCTTTGGACAGATTGGTTTCGGAGAGACCGGTCCCAATTGGCAACAGTTTGTGTTTTGTTTCACAGCACAGGACGATTATGACCGGTTGTTTTTGCAGGCTTTTGGAGATATTTCAGTCATGCAACGGCTGGCCATCGACCAAGTGGAGTTGGTAGAAGATGGTATCACGTCTATCCCTACACAATTCAATACTTTTTGCGAAGAAACCATTGTTGTTGGAGAAGCGCTTTGTACCATTTCCAATCAGTTTTTTTCCTGGTGGGACGTTACCGACCTCAACCCGGCAAATCATGTACAATTAACGTTTGGGGGCAACCTAATTGGGCAACCTGAAGGCATTGCTGTGGCCAATGCCAATGGTTCTCAATTGCAAGTAACCGTAACCCAAAGCCGTCGGCTGGAGCTTAGAACTGAATTTGCTCCGTTACAAGGCATTCCGGTAGTCATTACTAATTGTATAGCATCTTTTCCAGTGGAGATTAACCTACTGGGTGATCTTGACATCACCAAAACGGTAACCAACGGCTCCAATTTTGCCAACGGCAGCACCGTGGAATACGAAATCGTGGTGGAAAACAACAGCGGTTTTGATGTGAACAACCTGAAGATTTCAGATGTGTTGTCCGCAGATTTTGTTGCCAATTCTACCAGCTTTGGTACCAATAGCAATGTGCAAACCTCTATTGCGGGCAATGAGTTGGGATTTGAGATCATCAGCCTGCCCAACGGAGCCGCCGAAACCTTGAGCTTTTCGGTGAACCTACACCCCAACGCCGGAGAGGTGGTGCGGAATTGTGCCGGATACGAAAGAGACGGTTGTTATTATGAAGATTGTGTAGACATCAAGGTCTTCACCGATACGACTTGTGAATTTTCGCTCAATGCCAGTTTTGAAGCAATGGAGGTGCAGGAAGGCACACCCTGTACTTACAACTTTTTCGCCAGTGCGGATGGCGATACCAACTGTACGATTACCAATTATTCCTGGAATTTCGGCGACCCTGCTTCCGGCAGTGCCAATACGGGAACCGGAAGCACTATTCAACACACCTTTAGCGGCTCCGGCACCTATGAAGTGTGCCTCATCGCCGAGCAAACCTGTGATGATTATGTGTGCTACGACACCATTTGCAAAACCATCGTGGTGGATTGTGGTGGCGATTGCCAAATCACTCCCGATGCGGTGATCGACTACGTGAAATGTGCTACCAATGCCAATGGCGATCAACTCTACGAGTTCCGCATCCATGTTTGGGACCCCAACAACCTGATCAACAACGCGGTGATCACTTCTCCGCAGGGAACCATCCTCAGTGTTGGACCTTACACCAACGGGCCGCCAAACGGGCAAGTAAAACGCATTGTGGGCCTCATCGATCCGGGAACAAATACCGGGGCATTCTGCCTTACGGTAAGCTTTCCGGGAACCCCCTATTGCACGGTAAGGGTGTGTTCTAAGTTTCCAAAATGCGAATGCGCAGTGAGTAACGTAGAAGTAACCTATCCGGAGTGCATCCTACCCAACCAGCAGTTTTGTGTGCTGGTAGAGTTCGACTACACCGGACCAACCAACATTCCGGCCATTTTCTACCTGGATCAGGTGAACTCCGATCCTGGTTTCGTGCTGAACGGTACTTTCCCCGCCAACCCCATACTCAACATTGGTAGCAACTCCATTGTGGTGTGTTTTACCTACACCGGAAAGTGCGATGGCACCATGCTATTTTTTGATGCTGTATTCCTGGGCTTGGAAAGCTGCAAACTGTGGGAGATGCACGAACTCACCTGCTGTGACGACGGCCAAGGTGGAGGCAAGAAAGAACGGCTCAATGCGGAGGGTATAAACGATAATTGGGTTACGCTCTTCCCGAACCCTACTTCGGATGTGATCTTCCTCAACTTTGAGTTGGACGCTCCGTCTATGGAGGTAGACCTCGCGCTGTACGACCTTACAGGACGCAGGGTATTGGTTTGGGAAGGTGCTGAACTGCCCGCCGGAGAGCAACAATTGCGCTGGAACATCGGCCAGCAACTGGAGACCGGGAATTACCTGCTCTACTTTAAAGTAGGTAACCTCAGGTATACGCAAAGTGTACTGCTTACCCGATAAGCGAAAACGTTTTAATTAGCCAAAGAAAACGGGCCGCATCCTTTCGGAGCGGCCCGTTTTGCTTGCATATTTTGCCAAAAACGGCAAGTGGGATTCTCGAGAATCAGTTGATCCTCAAATCTCCCAAAGTGGTGGGGAAGAAGGTGGCAGTTCCACTACAGGTACAGCTAAACGAGTAGGTAGAGGGCAGTCCAAAACAGGATTGGCCCACTTTGAACGCTCCGCAGGATGGAGAAGTGGTTACATCGTAGCCACGGTAGCCAATCACATAAAATCCAGGAGGAAGGGGCACAGGAGTCAACACGCCCGGGCCGGCAGTGATGGTGTAGAAAGCCCCGACATAGGAACAGGTTCCGATGGGCGCAATGAATACGTCTACCGCATACGTGCAGGCAGTTCCATTTTTAATTTGCTGCGCTGCTGCATCGGTAACGTTGAGCAGTAGACCGCCGAGGGCCAGCATGGCCAAAAACAAAAACTTTTTCATGATTAGAGGGTGACTTGGGTGAATAAAAAAAGGTTTAGACTTTGTTGTAAAGGTTGACCAATGCATCACCGATTTCAAGCGTTAAATCCCCTGATTCATAAAAATCATTTTATACGGATTTTTATACGTGGTTTATACGGTAATTGAAGCTTCATCATCCATTTGGGTGAGGCCCAAAACGTGGGTTACTACTCTAAATAGGGGAGGCTTATTTTAAAAGATTCATCCAATTGGGTGACGGAATTGAAGGAGTGGGCTTTCAAATTTGGAGGGTAACAAATCAACCATCTAAATCCATTCTTTTATGCGCAAATTGATGCTTACAGCGGCCCTGGCCGCCGGAGTCGGGCTGATGGCTCAGGCTCAGATTACCACTTTTGGAACCAATGCCGGCACCTTGGGCAACCTGGGAAGTTATTACGGTTATTTTGCTGGCAACTCCACCACGTCTTCCGGCATTGGCAACTCCTTTTATGGAGCCTATACAGGCCAAAACAACACTACCGGAGATTACAATTCGGGATATGGCTACCGAACCATGTACCGAATCACTACGGGCATTCGAAACACGGCCGTAGGTCCCTGGGCGATGTACAACAACGAAACCGGTAGCCGCAATGCTGCGGTTGGCGCCCTTTCACTCCACGGCAATACCTCCGGTCGTAGCAACTCTGCTTTGGGAAACAATGCCCTGGCCGCCAACCAAACCGGTAGCGACAACGTAGCGGTAGGCGCTGAGTCAGGCCCGGGATCTGGTGCACTCTCCAACACCACCTGCCTCGGACACGATGCCACAGCTACGGCGTCAGATCAGGTGCGCTTGGGCAATATCTCAGTGACCAGCATTGGGGGATACGCCAATTGGTCCAACATTTCTGATGGGCGGTTCAAGCAAAACGTAACTGAAAACGTGATGGGACTGGATTTCATCAATCAACTGCGGCCCGTGAGCTATACTTTGGATGCCGCGGCCCTCAATGCTTTTCTGGGCATTGAAGCGGACGCAGAAGACCGTCCGGTACCCACCTACTACCAAACCGGATTCATCGCCCAGGAAGTAGAAGCTACCGCTAAAGACCTTGGTTTTACCACCTTCAACGGTGTAGACAAGCCAGCCAACGAAGCCAGCCATTACGGCATTCGCTATTCAGAGTTCGTAGTACCTTTGGTGAAGGCCGTGCAAGAACTGAGCGCTCAGGTAGAAGCTCAGCAGCAACTGCTGGATCGGGTGACTGAACTGGAAGCCAAAATCGCCGAGCTGGAAACCGAAAACCGATTGGGAGCCAACAGTGGTGCCACGGGTGCCAGCTTAGAAGCAGCAGAAACCACCGCTCTATACCAAAACAGCCCCAACCCTTTCCACAGCTCAACGGAAATACGTTTGCAGCTCCCCATGACCGTTGCTCAGGCCGAGATCGTCATCTACACCTTGGACGGGAAACCGGTGAAAACCATTCCGGTGACAGAGCGCGGACAGGTAGCTCTTGTTTTGGAAGCCAGTAGCCTTTCAGCCGGCATGTACCACTATGCACTCCTGGCCGATCAAGAGTTGATCGCTACCAAACGCATGGTACTTACGCATTGACAACAGTACTTCAATTCAACCAAAAAAGCCCGCAGGATCTATTATCTGCGGGCTTTTTTAGCATTAAATGAATTAACGTCTTATCCTTCGGGAAGCTTACTACAGCCATCGCATCCTCTGTCGGATTGTGTTTTGTTGTGCTCATCGCAGCAAGCACAAAGCGCACGGCCCAAAAAGATTTCCATTACCGCTTCGTTCGCTCCGTTGGAAACTTCATTGGCCGCAAAATTCCGAGCATCCCTTTGGCATCTTCTAAAGGAACTCAACGTGGTGTTTCCACCCGATCCACCACCAGGCAATCCAGTGCCTATCTCATCGTGGTGATTGAGGGAAGAGTGAAGGGTTTCCTGAATGTCTTCGGGAGTCATGGAGTTGAATGGCGAAAAGTTGGCCACCACAATCCCACGTGCGGTGGAAATCGTGTAGACAAAAGCCGGGTCTTGAAGCACCGATTCGTCATCGTGGATGGGCTGAATGGCCATGTAATAAGCGATCATATTGGGATCTACCGCCAGTTGAGCCACCAAGGGATTGGGCGTGGAGGAAGCACTTACTTCGGGTTGCGCTGGTTGGCTGGAAGCTGGAGCCAAAGCAGCATCATCGCGGTTACAGGCAAAGAAGATACTTCCTGCCAGAAAGAGCGTCAAAAGCACTTTGATTTTCATGAGATTGGAATTGAGTTGTGGATTAATGATGAAAAATTCGAAAGTGAAACTACATGGTCGGCTTTTGAATCTTTCCATCCACTTGAGGAGCGTGTCAACTGACTTCATAAGCGTGTCAAAATCACTATCGAACGTGTTGTTTTTCAGCAAGAGCAGGTAGTACTCAATTAAGTACTGGCAGGGGTTTTCCCAATCGTTCAAACGGTCACCTGATGGAGGTCACTTGCCACTGTTGCCCGTTGAATGCAATGGCATCGCCAGTGCGGCACCCTATCAGGTGCTTCCCGAGTGGAGCTGCTGGCGAGAGCACAAATACGGTGACACCGTCAAGCGTTATCTTTCCCCAACCTATGGCCAGGTAAAACAAGCCTTTGTTCGTTTCAATAAGTGCCCCGAGTTCGCCCTTTTGAGTCGCTTTAGCGGGATCGATCCGCTGAAGGTCTACCTGAAGGGCTTTGGCCTGTGCCAACTGTCCTTCCAGGCGATTCAGCTCTTGCTGCGCCATTTCGCGGCTGGTTTCGTACTTATCGCCCATGCTGCTTTTGGTGTCGCTGTCGCGGGATTCGCGGGTGGAGGCGATGGCCTGATGGGCAGTGGTGATTTTTTGCGCTACGAGCTCGAGCAAATGATGGTGCAGCAATGATTTTTGCAATGGACTATGATTTTGACAGCAAGGCAGTAAAGGTCTCCATTTTTTACCGCATTCCCATTTGCCGCAACTGCTTTCCGTAAATTCGCTTCGACCTGTGTATTTTAAATTAACGGATTGCCATGACTACCCGCACCGGAAAAATGATTTTGCTGGCCCTGCTGTTTGGAAGCCTTTTTTCATGCACCGACAGCCCCAAAGAAAGGCCGGAACTGAAAACAGAAATCGCTATTCCTGACGACTCTACCAGCATTGAAACGCAGGAAAGCCTCACTATCGACCCGTCTGAGGTGGGGCCCAAACCCCTGCAAACTACCCAAGCGCTTTCGGGAAAATTATCGCTCAAATTGCCCGAAGATTTTGGTCCGCTCTCGTCGAAGCTCATGGAGGAAAAATACCCCGGGAGTCAAAAACCACAAGAGGTTCTTAGCAACCCTGAAGGCAACGTAACCCTTGCCCTTAACCATACCCAAACCCAGATCGCCCCTTTGGAATTGGGCGAGCGGCTTGGGGAAGTGGCCCAAAGCATGGAACAAGCCCAACCGGGCCTGAGTTGGGACCGCCAGGAGCTGACCGAAATCAACGGCAGGCTGTTCATTCGTCTGGAATTTGTTTCGCCCAGCCTCGACATGCCTATTTACAACCAAATTTTATTGACCTCGCTCGACAACCGCATGCTGATGATCGGCTTCAACTGCCCAAGTGAATATCAGCTCATCTGGGAAGCAGGTGCCCGCGAGATCATTCAGTCCATTCAGTTGAAAGAATAAGCTTATTGTTTGGAGGTAATCCTGCGCCTGCTGGGGTCTGGATCGTGTTGAAATACCAGGGTTTCACCAAAGCCAATTTGCAAGCGAAACAAGTGATCGAGGGGAATACCCAACAGGTAGGCCCAAGTGCAGCGAAAAATGCCAGCGTGTGCTACCACCAGCACTTTCTTATAGTCTTTTTGGGTTAAATCGTCGTAGAAAGAGGCGGCCCGGTCAAAAAACTCCTGAAAGCTTTCTCCACCCGGGGGCGGTTGGTGTACAAAGTTTTTCATCCACTCCTCCAACACCACTGGATCGATCGCATTCCACGGAGTGTTTTCCCACGCTCCAAAAGACAATTCTTTGATTCGATCGTCGAAATGGGGTACTCCCCTATCGAGGCGCTCGGCCAGCTTTCGGCAACGGCTCAGCGGGCTGCAAAAAACCGCATCAAAACGGAGCGGCAGGGATTGGTGATAAGCTTGGGCCTCTTCTTCGAAAGAATCGGCCACATCAACATCGGTTTGGCCATAACACATGCCAGGGCCTACCTCTACTCGGGTGTGTCGGATCAAATGAATTTCCACAGTGCTGCAAAAGTCAATAAAACCACCAGTTCGGCCAGTTGTTCGATCGCTCCCAAACAATCACCAGTGTAGCCTTGCAGCCATTTGGTGAAATACCGACGAGCCCTAAAATACAGCACTGCTAAAGGCAACACCACCAAAGCTGCCCAGGGCTGGAAGCATACCAAACCAGCCAGCGGAAGCAATCCAAATAAGTAAGCTCCTGCGACCTCTGTTGCGCTGTGGGCTTGTGCGATGGGCTTGGCTTTGCTGTTGGCGTCTTCCCGGGCATAGGGCATGGTGAATACTAAATTGATGGCCGTGAGCCGCGCCAACGCATGGTAGCTCAAAAACAACAAGCCGATGAGCGTCCAGGATTCGACGGTATCCTCTACCATCGCCACTACTACATGGCTTAAAGCCAAGAACTTGAACAAGAACAGCAAAATCAAAGCAATGACCCCGTAAGCCCCGACCCTACTGTCTTTCATGATTTCTAAAATCTTTTCTTTGGTCCACCCTCCACCAAAACCATCGTAAACGTCTGCCAGGCCGTCTTCGTGAAAGCCACCGGTCGTCAGCACCCCGACCATAAGCGAGAGCACCACTCCAATCTCTGGTCCAAACAAGAAATGCCCCACTGCAAATCCTGCAAAAGAAAAAGCGCCTACAATCCAACCGATCAGGGGAAAATAGCGGGTGGCTTTGTTGATGTATTCGGGGGAATGGTCTACCCACGAGGGGCAGGGAATCCGGGTGTAGAACATCAGCGCGGTGAAAAATATACGCCCCTGCTCTTTCATGCTTCGGTTTTAGCGCTTACTCCTGCACTTTCGAAACTGGCCATATCCCGCAAAAAGGCAACCGCACTTTCCAGCAGCGGGTAAGCCAATGCACAACCGGTGCCTTCACCCAGTCGCAGGTTGAGTTGCAGCAGCGGTTCAGCGTTCAAAACGTCAAGCATTTTACGGTGGCCTTGCTCATCAGAAAGGTGGCAGAAAATCGCATTGGGTTGCAGGCTCGGCTCCAAACGCTGTGCTACTAAAAAGGCCGCTGAAGCGATGAATCCATCCACCAGCAGCAGCATGTTTTGCCGGCCGGCTTCCAACATGGCCCCTGCCATTTGGGCCATTTCAAAACCGCCAAAGGTTTGCAGCACTGCCAGGGGTTCGTTCACCTCACTGTGCAGCGCTAAAGCTGTTTCCAGCAGTTGTATTTTCCTGGCCAATCCGGTATCGTTGAGGCCCGTTCCGCGGCCCACACATTCCGCGATGGGAAGTTGACACATGCGGCTCATCAGCAAAGCAGCAGAAGCCGTGTTGCCAATGCCCATTTCACCAAAACCAATCACATTGCAGCCCTTTTCCTTCAAACGTTTCACAATTCGTGCTCCGTGAGAAAAACACGCTTGTTGCTGCTCGGGCGTCATAGCAGGCTCCTGCAGATAGTTGCGGGTTCCTTTGCCCACCTTGGCCGAAACGAGTCGCGGGTGCGATTCAAAATCAGCAGCTACCCCGGCATCCACCACTTCAAGGTGGAGGCGGTGCTGTCGGCAAAAAACGTTGATGGCAGCTCCTCCATTCAAAAAGTTGAGTACCATCTGGTGCGTTACTTCAGGTGGGTAGGCACTCACTCCCGCCTTCGCGGCTCCATGATCGGCAGCAAAAACTACGATGGAGGGGTGGGATAGGGTGGGTTCCAAACTTTGCTGAACGGTTCCGATTTGGAGCGCCAGCTTTTCGAGCTGCCCAAGGGCACCCCGTGGCTTGGTTTTGAGGTCTATCTTCTTCTGTAGTTCCACTTTCACGGTAGCACCTGAATCTTCACCAACCCCACTCGTTGCCCTTGGTGTACTTGAAGCCAATACCAACCGGCAGATACTTCGGCAGTGTTGAGGGTGCTGCCGTGCGCCAACAAGACCTGACGTCCGCTGAGATCGCGCAAGTCCAATAAGGCTTCCGGGCCAACGCCTTCCAACACCAAGAAATTTCCTTGACTTACCGGATTAGGATAAGCCTTGATGATGCTTTGTGGCAGGTTTTCCGCCACACTCACTGGCCCTTGATGCACCACACCTACCGCGTCCAGATCAAAACCTCCCGTTGGGAATGGAGTAGGAAAAGGATCGTTGATCGCATTGCCAAACTGATCAAAACTCGCTATTGAAGGATCAATGCTTCCCACCACATCAATGATGCGCATGTGGGATACGGCCATGATGTTTAAGCCAGGGTTTCCCGAAAGGTCATCCAGATCGAAAGGAGTGCCAAAGTTGGCTTTGTACTTGCCGGCAAGGTTGTCGATCAGAGTGGCGTCTCCCGTATTGTCAAAAGGGCCAATCTGCACCGAATCAGAGGTGTTGGAGGTAGCGGGAAAACGAAAAAAGTTCACTCCATCGCTGCTTACCTCCACAAAAGCCAATTCCAGAAACCCTTCGTCAAAAGCATTTTCGAATACTGCAAAGTCGAAGCCCGGGCCGTTCGCAATTGTTGGGTTGAAAGTTACAGTAGCCTCTCCCCCATCTCCCAGGCTGACAATTCCGTTACCGTCTGCCGGGCCAAGCACATTGTTGGCGTTTCCGGAAAGGGTGGGTCCAAGGCTTGGGTCGGTCACCTCCTGCAATCCTCGCACTACAGTGCAGGCATCAGCCCAACCAATAAATGCTGCACTGTCTTTGTGCATGGCAGTTGATCCAGCCGTTCCTGCCGGACCCGGAAATTGAGCCATCACCGGCGTGAAACTTACTCCAAAAAACAACAGCAGGAGCGCATGAGTACAGTTGGAAAGCATGGGCTACAAATTAGAATGGTTCTGATGGGCTGCAAACATACAAAGGAAGACCGGTTATTACCGCCTGTCACCCGATTGCTCCGCTCAGCAAAAATCTTGCAAACAGTCGTATGAAGTCGATTAATATAGACCTGGAAAGGTTGCTATACTTCATTCGCTGCTTGATCTGGATTGTTAAATGAAACGAGCGCGAATTAGGAACACCCATTACATGGGTACAGCTAACAAGGCCTTTGGTTGTAGTCGGAACAACAACCTCTCAAAGGCCGATCAAAAGTCGCTTCTTCGGGAGCGACTTTTTGATTTTTGTGAACTTTCGGGCTGCTGGCGAGTTTAGCAGTTGCAACCAACTTGTGTTTTTGAGCTACCCATGGGAGAATTATTCGATTTGCCTTTTGATGCCAGCCACAACCTGCTTCCCTACGACGGAGAAGTGTTTTACCACGGCAAGATCACCCAAACAGGTGCTGCGGATGCCTTTTATCGGCAACTGATCGAAAACATCGAGTGGCGCCACGATGAGGCCATGATGTTTGGCAAACGCATTATTACCAAGCGGAAAGTGGCCTGGTATGGCGATCACCCTTACGAGTATACCTATTCAAAAATTACCAAACGGGCGTTGCCTTGGACCAATGCACTACAGGAACTGAAAATGCTTACCGAGCAGCAAAGCGGTGCCACCTACAACTCGTGCCTGCTCAACCTCTACCACGATGGCAGCGAGGGCATGTCGTGGCACAGCGATGGCGAAACCGATCTGGAACGCCACGGCTCCATTGCCTCTTTGAGTTTTGGTGCCCAACGTAAGTTTGCCTTTAAACACCGGACTTCCAAAGAAACGGTGAACGTGGTGCTGGAGCATGGAAGCATGCTGGTGATGCGCGGCAGCACACAAGACCACTGGCTACACCGCTTGCCCCCAACCAAAAAAGTGCACCAAGCGCGAATCAACCTTACTTTTCGCACCATCATTACCGACCCAACCAACATTAGCTTTAGCGCTACTCATTAGCCATAAATAAGGAAGAGGCAGCCTTTGGAAAGACTACCTCTTCAAAAAAAGGGTGTTTCGTGTGGTGTGAAACATCCCGTATGGGTGTGGATCAGTGCACTTGTAGCTTCTGATGCAAAATATCGTTACCAACAGTCACCCTACAAAGGTATATCCCAGCGGGCAGATGAAGGTCGAGATCTAACTGGTGATTTCCGGCAGACAGTGTTCCTAATTCTTGTTGGTGATGCACTGCACCTTTGAGGTCGGAAACCTCTACTACTACGGCCTGTCGACTAAATAGTTCAAGGGTCATTTGAAAAGCTCCGTCCGACGGGTTGGGGAACAGACGCATAATGGCAGAAGGTGCCCCTTCTAGCGTCTCTGGCGATGAAAGGGGCAACGCGCAAGGTACGGTGTTGCCTCCACCAGCCCAGGAAACATGGCGGTTGAGAAAATCAAGCTGCGCCATTTCTACCTCGGAAACCACTATACCCGCATGCGCTCCAGATGCTGGCAACACTGCTTGCCAATCCGGATCATTCAGTATTTCCTCTACCCGATAGGTGCCGGCTGGAACCGATTCGAAAAAGTAAAAGCCATTTTGATCGGAAAAGGTACTGGCCACCAGGTTATTGGACGCATCGTATAATTTCACTGGTACGCCATTTTTCATGGCATCTCCTGATGATACGCTCCCATCACCATCGCAGTCGTTGCGCACGATGCCTGCAATCGCTCCGTAGGGATGACATCCCAAATCGCTGATCAATCCACTGCTGGTAAGGGTACCGTCCAAGGCTACCCCCATCACTACTTGCTGGTTGCGCAAATGCAGTTGCAAGTGGTAAGTGCCTGGGGTGAGGTTGTAAGTTCCCGAGTATTGATCGGCCGGATTTAAAAAGCTGGCGGTAGTATATTGAAATTGCTGACTGTAAAGCAACGTGAGGTTGCCAGCGGGATCTTCCAGGTACACTTCTGCCCAGTTGTCGGCATGCAGGCTAAAGTCAATGGCTACGGGAGAAGGGTCGCTTCCTCCACCCGGATCGCAAATGCAGAACTCTCGTTCAAAAATGTAGGGCAACGTACTCAACGACCAGTTGTTTAGCACCGACTGATTGGTGTTGAAGGCATTGATGTATTGGGAAGAACTGCCCGCAGCGTGCCACGAAGAAGATTGAGGAATGATGTAAGCCGGACCGCCAAGGTTGATATTCCAGCCAGGAGGAGGCACCGGCGACTGTACCAGGCGCCACATCGGATCAAAAGTGTTGGGTTGGCCCACGGTGCTCGTTAGAGGATTAAACCCCGTACTGATGTTGAGGGTGTTTTGAGGGTTGGGACACTGGGCTACCAAACCTCCGCACACAGCCAGCAGGCACAGGGCGAAAAACCAGGGTAAAGGTTGTTTCATGGTTGGATCGAGGATTAAAGGGGTGAACGAAAATCAACAAGAAAAGGTGGATGAACCACTTGCTTAACTTGCCTTATAATGAAGTCGGAAGAAAACCCAAAAGGTTGTCTAAAGCACTGCCAATACTAACGAACCAAGGTAAGATGACCTGCCACCTGGCGGTCGGCGGTCAGCCGCCCGCGGTAATCCACAATGAAGGCATAAACGCCAATAGGAGCTTCTATACCTTTAAACTTTCCGTTCCAGCCTTCGTTGAGGTCTTCTGAAAACCATACCAGCTCGCCCCATCGGTTATAGATCTCAATCCGGTACTCGAGAATTCCGTCTCCTTTGGGTTGAAACAAATCATTATCACCGTCCTCGTTGGGCGAAAAGGCATTGGGCAGCCACAAAGTCACCGGGCATTCCTCTTCAATCACAATGTTATCATTGCCTTTGCACCCCAAATCGTCGGTAGCCGTTACGGTATAGAACCCCGAATTATCGATGATCAAATCCGAACCAACATCGCCGGTACTCCAAGTGTAGGTTAAATTAGCGATGGACGGCAATTGAAGCGTGATGGGTCCTAAATCGCGGCAAAAGGAGGTATCTAAACCCAGCGAAACTTCTGGCAGTGGTCGAAAGTCAACCGTAATAGTGTCGCGCACCAAACCACAAGCGTTGGAAGCAGCCAACACGTATTGCCCCGGAGTCCTCACCCGAATGTCTTGGGTGGTTTCGTTCGTACTCCAGGCATAAGTAATTACATGTTGTCCGGTAGAAAACAACTCAATGGCACTGCCCAAACAGGCCTCCGTATCGCCCGAAATACTTACCTGTGGCTGCGGTCGAATATCGACTTCGGCAGTGTCTCTAAACGTGCCGCACACATTGGTGGCGTGTAGCCAGTAAGTGCCCGAAAGAAAGGCCGCCATTTGATTGGCCACCGGAGTGTGGCTCCATTGAAGCGCAGCAGTAGGAGGAAAAGTGGTATTGGGAACGATAGTGAACGTATCCCCTTCGCAACCTAAGCGATCAAACCCTAAATCAAAGTTCAATGGCGGCTCTGTTGTGAGCTCGAAAGTATCGAGGGCCATACCGCAGAGGTTGCTCACCTGTACCCAATAAGAACCGGTTTGTTGTGCGGGAAATGTGGGACTGACGGCCCCAGTGCTCCAAAGGTAAGTTGCCCCGGGAAAAGTAGCATCGATATTGACCACTACACCATCGCAAATGGTATCATCTGGTGGCAAATTGACGACCGGCGTAAATTGGTAATCCACCAGAATCGAATCGCTGAAAACACCACAGATATTGGTGGCGTTGACCCAATAAGTACCGGGTCCACCCACGGTAAAGTTGGGCAAGTTACTGCCGTTTTGCCAGGCATAAGTTCCCCCAAATACACTGGCCGAAAGCACCAGGGGAGCCGTGTTGCACAACACCGTATCCACACCCAAATCCACAGAAGAAGCTGGATACAAGCTAAGGTTGATACTATCGGAACCAATACAACCGAAATTATCCACCACTACGCCATAGGTGCCCGCTTGATTCGCTACTTGTACCGGGTTGGTAGATCCGGTATTCCAAGCATAGGTCGCAGCCTGAAAACTAACGTCCAACACCAGGGAATCGCCCGGACAGATGGTGGTATCGGCCCCCAGGTTGGGAGCAGGAATATCAAACACCGAAATGGCGATCGTGTCTCCTGCAGTGCAATTATTAGTGTCCGTCACCGTAAGGTTGACGGTGGCCGTAGCCGAAACAGAAAGTGAAGGGTTGGTGCTTCCCCCCGACCATGCATAGCTTTGGTAAGAGGGATGAGGTGCCGTTAAGGTAAGGTTGTTTCCATTGCAAAATGAGGTATCGTTGCCCAAATTGGGTTTCACCGTATTGTGCACATTTACCGTAACGGTGTCGCTTACGCTGGTGCAAGCATAAGTCACCGTAGCGATGTAGTTGGTAGTACCAGTGGGCGTGGCTACCGGGTTGGCGATGGAGGCATTGCTCAAACTGCCAGCGTTGCTCCACGAATAGGTAGCCAGGTTGTTTTGTCCTACGTTGAGGGGCACTGAAGCTCCCGGGCAAATGGTGGTATCGCTAAAACTGTTGGAAAAACTAACCGGATAAGGCACCTGACAAAACGATTGCTGGTTGTTCGCCCCTCCGGTAGATCCGGCAAAGCCCCAAAACACATTGGGATTGCCTCCAAACAAGTTGGCAACGATGTTTCCAGTGTAAGAAAGCCGTAAAGAGCAATCAAAATAGATCGATAAGGTAGTGGTTCCCGGATCCCAGGAAATACGTACCTGATGGTTTTGCCCATCTTCAATGTTGGTCGAGGTGGGAGAGGCCTGAATTGGGCCCGCAAGGTGCGAAGGCAAGATGTGGGAAGTGCTTCCGTTGGAAATCACTGCAATGTGATCGAAAAAGGGATCGCCCAAAGGGTTATTTTGCCACGTGTCGAACTCTACGCCAAGCATGTTGGTCAACCCGCCTACCCCGAGTGATCCTCCATTGGTCCCCGTTCCCGGATTGGTAGCCGAGCGCATCACAAAGCAAATGCCGTCAGCACCTCCGTTGTTGTTACCCAAATACACGGTAAACCGCAAATCGAAGGCTTGGTTTAGACTGATGGTCGTATTGTTGTACACCGCACCAAGTTGGTTGTTGGAAGCGGCAGTGAGCTGGTGGCAGGTTCCTCCACTATTGAAGGCATTGCCAAAGAGCGTGTATTGCCCCAGAGCAGCTTGCCCCAAGCTACACCACAACAAAACAAGCAAGAACCAATTCTTGCTTTTCCAAAACCTCTTGGGGATGATCTGGCGTGGATGCATGGTAACTGTTGTGGAGCTGAACGAGCGCTATCGAAACGCAGACAGGTTCCACATTTCCAAAATTATAGCTTCGGACGAAACACGCAAGTTTTGGTCAAGCCCGAACACCGTGTGACCTGCACACTCCTATCTATTAGAAACGAAAACCCGGCTGGAGGGTTGGCTACCAAGACAGAATACAACAAAAGGCGAGCCTGAAGATTCAAGCCCGCCTTTTGAAAAATGCAATGACTGTGGCTAATAAAGAAAGCCTTGCACTCCTAAAGCTACTATTGGATGACCAGCCGGCGGTTCATTTGTGCATCGCCAAGGGTAACAGTAGCAATGTATACCCCGGCCGGGAGGTTGGCATCAACCGGGAAGTTGATCGTTCCTTTAGCGACTTCTCCCAAGTCCTTCTGATAAAGCACTGCCCCCTTCAGATCGACGATCTTCAGGTCTACCGGGGCAGCTTCTATCAGTTTCAATTGCAATTGGAAATCGCCTTCGGAAGGATTTGGAAAAAACGAGATGGTGTTGGATTCCTCATGGGCCACATGCCGCCTTTCCCCCGGAGGGGGTTCATAAGCATTGCAATTCACCTTTTGTTGACTGCAAAAGGTTTGCGAACAGCAGAGGTCTCCGTTCAAGCCAAATACCGTCACACACACATCATAAGTGCCCTGCTGTGGAAACTGGTGCCCTTGAACCGTAGATCCGGTAGCCGTGGTACCATCGCCAAAATCCCAGTACCAGAGTGTAATTGGAGTTCCGGCGTATACCACTGAAGCAGTAAAATCAAACGTACAGTTGATTTCGTCCTTCACCGAAAGAATGTCCACTTCGAAATCGCAACCGTCGTTGCAAGCTTTGCTGATGTCTACCGCCTGGCAAAAACGATACGTGCAACATTCTTCGCCATCGAAAGTCACGACCTGCAAGCAAACGTTGTAGGTGCCCGGCACATCATAATAATGGAAAGGGTTGAGTTCGGTCGAAGCGCCCTGATCGCCAAAAGTCCAGGAAGTAGAAATCACGTTGGCTCCGGCAGGTAAGTTGCTTAAATCAGCCAGAAACTGACCACCGCAATCCTTGATTTCGGTGGTGAACAACACCGAGCCATCACAACTGATGCCGGTGGAACCGCATTCATCCGGATTGTAGTTGAGAAAATCCAGCAGCGTCACCGTTGCCGCCATCACATTCACCGAATTGTACACCCCTCCCGCAGGAGCTACTGCCGTCCCTCCGGAAGTCAACACTTCTTGTAATCGGTAAGTCCCAATTGGCACATCGTTGAAGAAATACAAGCCATTTTGATCGGTAATGGAAGTACCCACCACAGTTCCTGAGTTATCTAACAAGTTGATGGTAACCCCTTGAACTACTCGATCCAGTGGTGTAATTGATCCGGATTGATCGCAGTCGTTGAACTTTATCCCAATGATGCTTCCGTCCTGGCCACAATCTTCATCACTCAATACACCAGTACTGCTAATGGTTCCGTCCAGGGACACCCCCATGCTTTGCAACTGATTGCGCAAATAGATGCGCAGCCGGTAAGTACCCGGAATCAGAGATTGGGTGACATTGGCATCGTCTGTCGGGTCTTGAAAAGCATCCGTAGTGTACAAGAAATTCTCCGAAAGCAGTGTAGCAATGGGATTTCCGACGTCATCGGTCAACTCTACTTCCGCCCAGTTGTCGGCATGCAAATGCAAATCGAACACCACATTCATCGCCACGCCCGGACCATCCGGGCTGCACAGGCAAAACTCCCGTTCGAAAATGTAGGGGTCGCCCGAAAACCAATTGTTGAGTACCGAGGCGTTGGTGTTAAATGCATTGATGTACTGAGAGGTGGACCAGGCGGCATCCCAGCCGTTTACCCTTTCAATAACCCAGGCAGGGCCACCGATATTGACGTTCCAAGGGGGTGGGGGGGTGGGCGATTGGACCAGTCGCCACATTGGATCTGGTGTAGAGCCGTTCGTTGGTGGAATAATAACGGAGTTGGCAATAGGATCGAAACCCGTACTAATGACCAGAGAATTTACAGGATTGGGACATTGCGCTCCTACTCCTGCTGCCAAAGCCCCTGCAAAGAAGGTGCTCAGCAGCCATTTTTTCAATTTCATCATCAAGTGTTTTTGGATTGAACTATTCACTTATTTCTAAAAAGAACCTGAAAAGTTTTGAGGCCGGAACCTGGCGATGACCGTGCACTAAAACCCTTTAAAAAAATCCAGGTCAGAACCAGGATCGCCATTCCTGATTCCTCAAATGATGCGCCATGACGAAGACATCTTTGGAGTGCAAGGAGCTCAAAAAATGGGCGTAATCAAGCAAAAAAACCGCCTAATTGACGAAATAAAGGCGATTCGTGATAAAATCCGTTCATTTGAGATGAACAACATGCTGTAGTTTGCCCTCCAGGAAACCTACACGGTGAGCGCTGCAAGGAAAGCAGTAGCATTGATGGGCAACACCGACATCGAAAAGGAACTGGGGTCCACTGCTTTCGATTCTAAATGAACACAAAAAAAGGAGGCCAACTCAAACATGAGTCAGCCTCCTTCAAACAGGTACAATATTTAAAGCTCAACGAGCTAAAGGGCGCAAAATACGCAGTCGATTTACTTGATCATCAAGCGGTGATTCATTTGCTCTTCACCAGCCGTTACTTTGGCAATGTACATCCCGGAAGGAAGCTCTGCACCAATACGGAAGTTGTTGGAACCGGCATTCACCACTCCTAAATCTTCCTGGTAGAGCACAGCACCTTTCAGGTCAATGATTTCGATGGCTACCGGAGCCTCATCGGCCAATTCGAGTTGCAAGGTGAACTCGCCATCAGAAGGGTTTGGATAGAACATCATGCTGTTTCCTGGCTCTTCCACAGCTTCGCGCTTGGCTTTGCCTCCGCCTTCACATGGGTTGCAATCTACATCTACCTTCACACAGAAGGTTTCGAAGCAGCAATCACGGCCTTCCACGGCCACCCCAAAGAGAGTAACGCATACGTTGTAAGTACCTGGGCCTGGGAATTGATGTCCGCTAATGGTAGACCCGATGCCGGAAGTACCGTCACCGAAATCCCAGAACCAATTGGTTACCGGTACACCTGCATAGTTAACAGCTGCCACGAAATCATACGTACAATCCCGCTCGTTGTAATTCACCAAAACTTCAGCATTAAATTCACAAGCTTCTTCACAAGCTTCTTCGATGGTAATGGATACACAGTGCTCATAAGTACAGCATTGCTCGCCATCGAAAGTGAGCACTTCCAGGCAAACGGTGTAATTGCCCGGCACTTCGTAATAGTGATAAGGATTTAGCTCGTTAGAACTGGTTTGGTCTCCGAATGTCCACAACGTAGACACCACTTGCTGGCCACCTGGGATGTTGCTCAAATCAGCAATGAATTGACCACCACACTGGCGCATTTCTCCGTTGAAAGTGACGAATCCTTCACATGGGCCGCCTTGACTACCGCACTCATCAGGGTTGTAATTGAGGAAATCAAGGGTAGTGACACCGGCAGCAACTACTGAAACGCCGGTATGAATTCCGGAAGCAGGACTCACAGCGGTCCAACCGGCGGTCAACACTTCTTCCACGGTATAGGTGCCAGGAGTAACGTTGTTGAAGAAGTAGACCCCATATTGGTCGGTGGTGGCGGTTTGAACTACCGTTCCGCTACCGTCTTTCAACTCAATATTAATTCCTTGTACAAAAGGATCACCTGCAGAAATGGTTCCTGACTGATCGCAGTCGTTGTACTTCACTCCAACAATGGTTCCTTCTGGGTTACAGCCCGCATCGCTAAGGAGTCCAGGACTACTGATCGTTCCATCCAAGGCAACTCCCATCGCCACGGACTTGTTGCGCAAATACAAACGCAAAGTGTAGGTACCAGGAGTCAGCGACTGATTGACGTTGGCGTTGTTGGTAGGGTTGAGAAAGTTGGCCGTAGTGTAAGAAAACGGTTGGCTCAACAGGTTGGTGATGACCGTTCCGCCATTATCTACCAACTCTACCTCCGCCCAGTTGTCCGCATGCAGACGCAGGTCAAAGTTCACATTGTAGGAAGTTCCCAAACCGTTAGGATCACAAATACAGAATTCCCGCTCGAAAATGTAAGGAATGGTACCAGAGTTCCAGTTGTCCAGCACCGAGGAGCTGGTGTTGAACGCATTGATGTATTGCGAGGTAGAACCGGCAGCATCCCAGCTAGAATACTTAGCAATGACCCACGCAGGGCCTCCAATGGTGACGTTCCACGGGGGTGGTGGAGCAGGAGACTGCATCAAGCGCCACATAGGATCGGGAAGCGGGTTTCCTGCAGTTGGGTTGAGCACAGAACTGGAGCCAGGATCGTATCCTGTGCTAATGACTAAGGAGCTCACAGGACTTGGACACTGCGCTCCTACTTGGGCTACTACTGCGCCTGCGAAGAGAGCGCTCAGCAGCATTTTTTTGAAATTCATTTCAAATGAGTGTTAATTGAGATAAATTGGGTAGTTGTCTATACCTCAGGTACCTGCGAAACACTTGGCAGCTGCCTCAACGAAAGGTACTCAGGTTGCTGTAACAATGGCCTCGGGCTGCCATCCCAAAACCAATCAGAAGACGCTACTTGCCGGCGTCATCTTCCGAAAGCAAGGTGGCTAAAAAAGAAATGGTCTTTGTTTAGGAAACTTTGTTTTTTACGAATAGAGGGCGATTATGGACGAATTTCATTCGTCATAAGCCAACATTACTCTACCAATTCGTCAGAGTAAGCTTTGTAGAATTGCAGGTAGGCTGCCTGGTAGGTAGTGCCCACTGGGATGTAGGTATCCCCGATACGCACCTCAGTGCGTTTTACACCCGTCACCTGCTTCAGGTTAACGATGAAACTACGGTGAACACGCATAAAATTGCCCTCCTCTTCCAGCTGGTCTTCAAACGATTTGAGCGTAGCCAAAACCAGAATTTTTCGCTCAGCGGTTACCACCGAACAATAGTTGGCTTCCGACTTGATCCAAAGAATCTGGTGGATAGGCATTTTAACCGATTCTGTGCTGGTTTTGAGCGTAAGTACAAGCGGCCCTTGCAACCGCTTGCGCCACGAGCGACCCATCTTCTTCAACTTTCCGAAGTGAAGCTCTAAAATACCCATGCGAAAAGCCAGCAGTAGCACCAAGCCCCCCAAACCTCCAACTGTCCATTGCCACCAGGTAGAAGCCGATTTCAATTCAGGAACCGTCACTTCCTGCAGTTGACTTTCCGACCAATCGGAAAAACCACTTTTCACACCAGCTTTGATCGTATAAGTGCCAGGCTCCAGGCCGAGAAGGTTGAAGGCATTCGAAGCACTTTCTACCCAAGGTCCGTCGTCAATGGAAAACCGAAAGCGCAGATTTTTGTCCGCAAACGATATAGCATCTACCACCAGGGTCACCGGCCGGTCCGCAAAAAGATTTTGCACCACCTCCATGCCCGCCATAATCGGAGGTTGGCGGTTGGACAAAAACAAAGTAGTGTCCAAGGCAGACACACCATAATAAGAGGCCACATACACCCGATCTTTGTAAAAAGTAAGGTCGTGCACAATGTCTGATAACAATCCGTTGGCGTAATTGACACATTTCCACTCCCAATCGATCCATGGGTCCTCGGGATTCGGAATTAGGTAGAGTCCAGAGTTAGAAGCCATCCAGATATGTCCGGATGCATCCACCCGCAACTTGTTAATGTTCGAAGGATAGAAACCTTTTTTTTGGTTCAAGTGGACGGCCAATGAATCGCCTTCAAACAAAAAGCAACCCCAACCAAGGGTCGTTACCAAAGTGCGATCGTTGTCCAACAGCAGAATGCCCGACGGTCGTTTTCCGTCGATTTCCGGGTAAAGGGCGCGGCTCTCTCCCGATCCTAAATCGATTTGAACAATTCCTTTAGCCGTTCCGCACAATAGCGAACTGTCTCGAGCATCATAGGTAATCACCTGTGCCGTAGAATTGAGACGGTACCGACGACCCGCTCTTTCCTCATCTCCCTCCAACCAATCTTCCGCTCGAAAGCGCAACGGAGCAATACCTTTGCCGGTGCTCAACCACATTTTTCCGGAAGGCTCCGTTTCCAAGTCATAGCCGCCATACGCCCGGTTGATTTCTGGATCAAGGGTATACTTCCCAAAGGAGTTGGACAACCTCCGATCGGTACGCAACCACACTTCATCTTTAATGTTGAAAATAGCTTCGATACGACCCGGGCCTTTGTGCAACTTGTTGGGCTTTACCTTTCGGGAAACGGCCAGAGTATCTTCCACAATGGCAGACAGGTTGAAATTCGAGCTCCCCACCCACACCGTATCACGATGCTGAAAAACACTGTGTACCGGAAAATCGGTCAACACTTCCTGGTTATAGTGCAAAATAGCCTGAGATTGGGCGTAGTACACCCCATTGTCATGTGTAGTGATCCACAGACCATTTTCGTGGTCGCGGCAAATGAAGGTGACCGTCTTGCCCGGGAGAATATCTTCGGAAAACCGGTTGGAGCCTTGTTGCAAAAACCGGAGCCCCTTGGTGGTGCCCACCGCCAACTCGTTACTGCGAAAACCCATGCCCAGGTAGGTCACATTCTCGCCATCAGGTAGTGTATCCGCCATCACCAACTGAAAATCACGATCAAACACATACATATCTCGGCCACTAGCAATGTAAAGCGACTCATTCAACCAAAACATGCGTGGCGGCCCAAGACCCTTGCGAAAAACTTTGAGCGGCTGAATCACCTTGCCCTTGGTCACATTGCGCACTGCCGAAAGCGAACTCCCGGCAAACACCTGATTGCGGTCGACCCACAAAGCAGTAACCGACTTTGCCTCCATGATGTTGCTACCGTCCACCACCAATTCTACACGTTGATCCCGGTCGATGCGGTAGAGGTAGCCTTCGAAATACCCGAGGTAAACCGATCCGTCAGGAGCGTTAAGGAAAGCTGATAAAAAGCCTTTAGGCGCAATTTCTTTTAAGAAAGGGGTGTTGCCCGGGTGGTGAATCTCACCTTCGAAAAAGTAGCAGGGAATGCCGTTGAAAGTTTGAAACCAGATGCGGCCCTTTTGGTCTTCGTGCACTTGTAGCACCTCGTTGTCGGTGAGACCATCGGCCACCGAATAGCGGGTAAACGACTGGCCGTTGTAGCGGCACACCCCCCGGTCGGTCGAAAACCAGAGGAAACCTTTGGAGTCTTGCCGAACGCAGTACACCCGGTTGCTGGGCAAGCCGTTTTCTACCGCGTAATGGCGATTTACGGTAGTTTGAGCGCCAACAAACGGTAAAGACGACAGCCAACAAAAAATTATAACCAAAAGGCGAGCGAAAGAAAAACCGGGGAGGAAATGGAGCATGAAACGGACGGACCAGTATATTCGGGTTAGCGCAAGCAGATCACCCTCCGAGAAGAGGATGGGCAACATCTGTTGGAAGAACGACGGTTCTTCGACTGGTGAAAAGAGCCGAAAAACAATACTGGGAGTTTAAAGCTAACAAAGTTTGCGCAAACCTCCAGGCCAGGTAAATCTTCCGGTAGCCGCGGGACATTGCCAAACAGACGAATCCCTAAGCCCACCGCAAGTGAATGTGGGCCTTCTCCCACCAACGCTTCCCACATTTATTTTTCGATCCAATGTGTTGTGTAGGATCGGGGAAAGTGCTAATATTGCCATCCGAAATTTTCGGAAATGTTCTTAATGTTACCTTCTCCCTTAGCTCAGTTGGTTAGAGCACCTGACTGTTAATCAGGGTGTCCTTGGTTCAAGTCCAAGAGGGAGAGCCCAATTAGACTTTTCACTTTCAGAAGTGGAAAGTCTTTTTTTTGCCCCGTCGTTACTGGGTTTCCGAGGGTCGGGGGTGTTTCTAACTCCTGATTTTCTCCCCGATCAGAATAATTTCAAATCACTGATTTTTAAGACTTTAATTTTGTTAGGTTTCAATGACCTAATTGGACTTGAACCGCGAGGAGATTATCAGATTTCTTCAGTTTAGGTTCATCCTCAGTCTTCCAAGCTTAAAGCTGTGAATGAGATTCCTCTCAATAAAACAAAGATTTCACAGTTCAGCCCCAACTTCGACGGACCCAACCTCCAATTCGGAGGACAGCTTTCCCCTTTCAATTCTTGCTTGGATTGGTTAGATTTGAATTTCCCCCTCAGCCATTGGTGTTTAATTGACCGAATTAGCTCCAAAGTCAGGTGTTGGCTTGGTCTTTTGATTGAAGGAGCTTTTAGATAAAAACTTCAGCAAGCTATCCTAAAAACCTTGAGCAATGCTGTTTATCTAATTGTATGAAACAAACTCAAAAAACTAATTTAAATATGACTCAAGAATGGTTTGAAATGAACGATTTGAGAAAGAAGAAGTTAGATAAATCCGTTTGGATACCTCTACGTTCTCAAAAATCCATTCGAAATCAAATACAATTTGGGGAAACTGGTTATCAAGAAGAGTTTTTGGGTCATGGTTCGATAATGGTCCCTTTTGATAAAAAAGAAATAGTACAAAAGTTAAGTTGGACTGATATTGGATTAAGTAACTCCAAAGGGTTAAACTATGTTTATGGCGAATATTACCAGTCAGACATATACGAAAACAATGACTTAAAAGGGTTTCATTTGGTCATAGACCAAACCTTTGACAACAATTTTGATAATCATGAATGGCACTTACATCAGGATTTAGTTATCAATTTGGGGCTAAAAAGAGAAAGTGATATTTGGATATGCCCCAGACATGGATACGAGGTAGTCGCAAGGCTTGAAAGAAACAAAGACGACAACCCAATAGTTCTCGAGATAAGGAATCAATTTCTAAAAGATTATTTGAAAGCAAGAGAATGCGGTCTATTCATGACTTCCTTTTTCAGTAGAGATGAAATATTTGAAAATCGCTCAGTTCTTTCTTGGAATGAAGAATCGCAACAATCTGAGGATGGAAAAGATACTTGGGAGTGTAGAGTTTTAGAAATACATGAAGGAGGTTCCCATTTTTGGGGGAAAATAGCCGTTTCAAATGTTAGTAGAATTGATGTTGATGAAAATGAAGACGTCCCGGACATGACCTCCTTTCCAACAGGTGACAATGTAAAGTCTGAATTCTACGAGAGAGGTTTTGAAGGAAAGAAGTTGTACAGAATTATTTCAGAACTTTGGAAATACGATTGGATAAACCCTGCCGATTCAAGCCCAGTAACATTAGGTCACAAAGAAAATATTGACATTTTTTATGTTGTTGACACCACAGGAAATAAGGAAAGCGGAAAGGAACTAATCAAAGGTGAAAAATGGCTTTGGTTTAGACCTGAGTTAGTTTCAGCATTATTATCTAAACGTCGTAGTTTTTTGAATTGGTATACAAGAGATACAGGAAGTGTTTCATGTTCACCAGCCTGGGGAGTTCATTTTGGAGTAAATGCATTAGGTTTGATCACTGTTTATGCGAAAGATATTGGCCAATTACCTTTATGGCAACAACAAATTTGGGCGAGTTTCAATGTCGCACCAGATGGGGGAATCTCTAAAGAACTTCATGATTCACAAGTCAAGGCAAAACCAGCATCGACTTTAGCACCAGAAGCACTCATAGAGAAAGTTATCAAAGAAATAAACGTGGCTGCTAATACAAGCCTTCAAATCCAATTTTTCAGGGAGCATAGTTCTATCAGTGAAATTGTGACCTCAATTCACAGATTCAGAGCAATTGATATTAATGGGCTTTATTCGCTTTCAAAAGACTTGGCAAGAATAATTGTTGACGATATTGATACTGTTTCTATTCAGAAAATTATCGCACCACCCAAGAAAACGAAATGGGGCTCACTTAAAAGTATTGAAAACTTGCTTGCATCAAAAATCACTGCGGAAGATGCTCATAACATAATGAGTCCATTTGTTGGGATTTATGAACTGAGGCATGGAGACGCTCATTTGCCAAGCAGTAAACTTGAAGAATCATTTAAGCTTATTCAGATAGACAGAAATCAGCCAACAGTCATACAAGGCTATCAAATGCTATTTGCATGCGTCAACAATCTACATGTGATATTAAGCATACTTAAAGATTGGAAGATCTAAGCACTTCCTCATTGTAGTCATAATATCCTGCTCAAATCTGAGTGTAACCTTTCTCCTTTCAACTCTTGCTTGGATTAGTTAGATTTGAGTTCCCTCTTTCATATCATATTGTGTTTAACCTACCAAACTGGCACAGAAATCAATAGTTGTTTCTCTATCCTTGGATAGTTGGAACATTTCGATAACTACCTCATCATGGTTGGTTAACCCAAACACTTAGGGTTATGTTGTTTATCTAATAGTTGTGGTACATTATTGAAAATCAGAACATGCGTTATTCAAAAGAAGAAATATTAAAAAAAATTAGAGAAATTGCTGAATTGAATAATGGGAAAATGATTGGAATTAAGAAATTCGAATCACTAACTGGTATAAAGGAAGGATTTTGGAAAGGAAGATATTGGATTAATTGGTCTGACGCTGTAAATGAAGCTGGTTTTAAATCAGCAAACTATAAACAACCTTGGGACAAAAATACCATGCTGAAAAAATTAGCTGACTTAGTTCTAGAACTTGATCATTTTCCGCAAGTTGCCGAGTTAAAAATGAAAAGATTTAAGGATAAGTCATTCCCAAATGCAAAATCTTATAGAGAAAGAATCGGAAATAAATTACCTATGGCTAAAAATCTTTATGATTGATGTATTGATAAACCTAAATACAAAAGAGTTTTATCAATATGTAAACCACTATATTTAGAAAATATTGAAAACAGTACGTATAAAATTGCTAAATCGAAAACTATAATCAAAACTGGATTCGTATATCTTATGAAATCAGGGAAAAACTATAAAATTGGAAAGACAAATTCGTTTAACAGAAGGCAATATGAAATCGGATTACAAATGCCTAAGAGTATTCAACCGATACATAGTATTGAAACGGACGATCCAAATGGTATAGAGCTTTATTGGCATAATAGATTTAAAGAAAAAAGGCTTAATGGAGAATGGTTTGAATTATCTAATGATGAAGTTAATATCTTTAAGAGAAGAAAATTCATGTAAATAAAACGTACCACAACAACGTATAAAATTTATGCTCAAATTTTAGTTAACTTTAAAAATTCAAAAAGACCATCACAAAAACATAGAAATTATTTGATTAGGCAATCGTGACAAATTTTTCATGAACACCTTTTTCTTATGTTCCTAACCCTCTGTCAAACACCGAACTTTATCGTTTAAGAAAAGGCACAACTCCCTGAAAACCTGTACTATCTGGTTCACATACAGTCCAGCAGGGAGAGCGATGAAGCAGAACATAGTTCGCTTCATCGCCGTGCGGTGATCGGTACGATCTACTGCACAGCGAAATGAAATTGAAAGCCTCAGTGAAGTCATTCTTCTTGAGGCTTTTTTCATTTTATCCCTCCGGACCTTTCCCGGTATTGCCTATCTTCTTTCTTAAAAAATACTGGGTCTCAACTACTGTTGCTACGTACTTTATTCTTTGAAAGACCACAAATTTTACATTGGCTATACTACCAACCTGGAACAGCGCATTGAAAACCACAATGCAGGTAAAACTACCTCCACCGCGCCACGAAGACCCTTGAAACTCATCTTTTGCGAATACTACCTGGTTAAAGCAGATGCGATGAGACGGGAGAAATACTTTAAAACTACTGCTGTGAAGAAGGGGTTGCGGTTGATGTTGCGGGAAACTTTAGTAACGTTAGAGAAAAACTACTCTAAATTGGATTGAAGCTGCGAAAATCAAGGAGGTAAAATTTAAAAATAGAGTAGGGTTTTAACCGACAGACTCTCTGTCCATATGATTGAGAAGGTCGATTCGTGTAAATTATGATCTTAACTACACTAATAATGTGCCATTTGCATTCTTTGAGCACGCTATTTTGTCCAAACCCTACAAGTGGTACGCACTGTTTCTAAGAGGCAGAGCACAAGACAGAAACGCGTCTCAAGAGAGGCTCACTTCTTTATAGAATAAAAACTCCGTTGGTTAGGGTCCCGAACCGTCGAGATTCATCCGTGTTTTCCTGACTTATCTAGGGTAAAAGTTTAGTTGGAGGCTTTCTTATTTCGAACAAGCCGAAAAGGCCTGGAAGAGAAGTTTATGCTGATTGGATCAGCCAGTTGTCTGAGGAATTTCGGTAAGTCCAAGAGGGAAAGCATCGAACCCCAAAAAGCCAGCTACATAGCTGGCTTTTTGGGGTTTTCAGACTTTTCGTTCGAGTTTATGTTGGATTGTGATTTACAATTCTTCAGTACGATAAATGGTTAAGAAAAGTTCATGGAGGCAAATCGATGAACAGATTGTTCATCGTTAAACATTAAGTTGTCTAAGCCTTGATAAAATTACAATAGACCTCCGCTTGGAACCAATGGAATAAGATCTGAAAGCGGAACACTCGTCAGTTGGGATGGGTCTACCTGGTTCGTTAAATAACACGGAATGCATCCAAAAACCACCAACCCGGGATACACAAAGGGTTCGTGGTTTGTAGTGCACTGGGTACATCTGCTAAGGGGCGCTGATTTAACAGCATTACCGCCTTGCGACAACGTTCCTGTTACTTGCAAATAGACGGTGGATTGCTCGTAGGCAAGGGCCATTCCAGACACAGCACTAAACTCTGGAAAGTAATTCTCATAGGGTTGAATTTCTGCCGCTGAATAGTTCTTAATAATGGTGAGGTTGGGTGTAGGAGATGAACAAACAGGCTCACACGCAACTTCAGGTTGAGTGGTAAACGAAAAACTAAAAATTCCGCCTATCAGGGCTGTAATTAGAAGCATTTTTTTCTCTTTTGTTTCCTTTACTTTTACTGAACTACTCGTATTGCTTTTCGGCTGCCGCATAAGGGGTGAATCTATTCACCGGCAGATTGGAGGGGAGAGGAATGGGAGCACTTTGTAGGTGAACGTAGGCAGTTTTTCTCCGAACGCTAGCTTCTCTGTTGCCATCGAGCCATGTAATACAACTGTAAGCGAAAGAACGGATGACTGTCCTGTTTCTTAAATTTTGAAGCTGTCTTCAATAATCCTATTGCCACCAAACACAACTACTACTGAACCACATCGTAAATGTCAAACCTGAGAACTTCCCTGCCGAACCTTCACTCACTGAAATCCAATTAGGTTGAAAAGCAATCGTTGAATTTGTTCCCTTTGACAGCAGGAATGTTCCAATTTCCAACTCATTATAGCAGGTTAACCTAAGCATTTCGGGCTATATTGTTTATGTAATAGTTGTGCCTCAGTGATGAAAGATTTAGACTGGAAATACCTTAAGAAGACCGTATACTTTTGGGACGGAAGTTGGAGAGATATCTATGTTCAAAATATTTCTGCAACCGATTGGAGTAAATGGACTGAATTTGTAAATGAGAATTATAGAATCGATTGGCATAATGAAATAACTGGAAAAGACGAATTAAAAATTGATTTTGATGTAATTCTTGAGTGCTGGAAAAGTGGTCATGACCAATACTCAACAGCAAAGGTCTTCATAGATTAAATTCAGGTCAATGTCCATTTTTTTACTGATAAAGAAATTGAAAATGATATTGATCCAAGAGAAATCAAGAGATTAAAGGATCACGAAAAATTGATGTTATATCTAATAGAAATATCCAAGTTACTTAAAAGACAAGTTATCGTATCCCCAGAAAATTGTCCTGAAATTATACTGATAAAAGTGACTGGTGAGCAAGTCGAGATTCCAAAGCATATAGATCCTCCAAAGTGGCCCTTTGGGGCTAAGGAATAAAACAGAAAGCCCAACAAAGTATATAATGTCTACCCTATTGGAGACGCGCCATACACAAACCGTTATCTGTAAAATCTCCTACATGAAACGAACAATACTGAGAATTTCATCAATTTTATTTGCCTCCCTTTCAATTTGGCTGTTTTATGATTTACTACAACCGATCAAAACGACTACATATGCTTTGAATGAAGAGATAATATTGCTGCCAGATACAAAAAAGGACTTTCAAACAGATTTTGATTATAACTACGGAATTGATATAACTGTAGAGGGCGAATCTAATTTTGAGAGGATTGAAAGAATAGAAATTCAAATTGAAGGTGGAGATGAAGGTTTGATCAAAAGGTTAAGTGGAGAAGTTGATAAATCTGGCTCAGCAATTCGATTAGGGAACTTTAGTGCATCTCGTGGTAGTAAATACAAGTTCGTGGTGAGTGATTTAAGCTCTGGATTGAAGGGAAAAAGCGCATTGTTGAAAATCGATGTAACGGGTGGTGGCCCATCAATTGGAATAGCGCTGGCAAAAGAACTTAAGCCCTATTTTTGGGGAATGGCTTTAATTTTTGGGTTTATTGCCCTGATAACGGGATACTTTGGTTTCCGAAAACAGCAGGTTATAAATGCTTAAATAAATATGGGAGCTAAGCATTATAATCGCTATTCGAAAAAATAAAAATTCTTCTTTTCTGTAAGTTTGGGTAAAATTCATTTTAGTTAAGCGCTATTTGCTATGACAGCCCAGGGTAGTTTCGAGTGTCTTGGAAAATCGGCCACAAGTAATCAACCTAAAGTAATGCGTGGCTCTCTTGCAAGGCTTTCTTTTTGCTTTATCACAAGTTGCCTGCTCAATGCAATTTGTGCTTTGTCCTGCCTCGTTAAGCACACAACCAGCCTCCCACTTCAAATTCTAACCATCTGGCAAAACCAATGTGGGTTTATATCAGGTTAAATACGCTACTTTCCTAAATTTGAGATCGATTCTATGCTCATAAAGGAAACGCTATGCTCGAAAACGATATTTACAAGAGTACTCTAAAAGAAATTCGCGAGAAATCCCCCCTGGTGCACAACATTACTAATTACGTAGTAATGAATAATACCGCCAATGCACTGCTCGCTGTGGGCGCCTCTCCTGTGATGGCGCACGCGACAGAAGAGGTGGAGGACATTGCCACCATTTCCTCCGCAGTGGTGGTCAACATGGGGACGCTAAGCCCAAAATGGGTGGAAGCCATGGAGATGGCCATGAAAAAGGCAAACGAACTTAATAAACCCATTGTTTTTGATCCTGTTGGCGTAGGTGCCTCTACCTACAGAACGGATACCGCACTCAAGCTAGTGGAGCGTTACCGCCCTTCTGTAATCAGAGGAAATGCTTCTGAAATTATGGCGTTGGCGCAAATAAGCAACGACACCAAGGGAGTGGACAGCACGGTAGGTTCAGATATTGCCCTGCATGCCGCTCAGGAGCTTTCCAAAAAACTGAACAACACAGTTGTCATCAGTGGCGCCACCGATTATATCGTTACCAACGAAAAAGTCGAAAAAGTTACCAGCGGCAGCCCAATTATGGCCAAAGTCACTGGAATGGGGTGCACGGCAACGAGTATCATTGGAGCTTGCATTGCGGTAGATGCCGATCATCACAAAGCCTCCCTCAGCGCCATGGAAATAATGGGGCAAGCAGGGAATATCGCTGAAAAGAAATCAGAGGGTCCTGGCAGTTTTCAGATGAACTTTATTGATGCCCTGCATCAAATTTAGGCAGCACCATGAAAGCAACGGATTGGTCCTTGATGTTCGTTACGGATGATCGAATAACAGAGGACCTGCCCTTCCTCGATGTATTGGAAGCCAGCCTGAAAGGTGGCGTCACGGTAGTTCAATTGAGGGAAAAAAGCTTAAGTACCCACCGGTTTTACCAAAGGGCAGTAGCGGCAAAACAACTTTGTGATACCTATCGGGTTCCACTCCTCATAAACGATCGGGTAGACATCGCTTTGGCGATAGATGCCGCTGGAATACACATCGGACAAAGTGATTTACCGGTAAGTGTTTCGCGCCAGTTGCTGGGCGAACATAAAATCATCGGCTGGTCTGTGAGCAATGCCGATCAGGCGATGGAAGCCAATAAGCTGGAGGTGGACTACATCGGCCTGTCTCCGGTTTTTGCAACCGCTACCAAAACAAAGGACTTGGATCCACCCTTAGGCATTGAAGGTTTGAAAGAACTGAAAGCAATCAGTAATCGACCCATTGTGTGCATTGGCGGCATCAATGAAGCGAATGCAGCCTCGCTCATCCAGAACGGCTCAGACGGCCTGGCCGTTGTATCGGCAATCTCACAGGCAAAAGACCCCGAAAAAGCGGCAAAAAAATTAACCGAAATTATTCTTCACAACCGTACCAATACCTAAGCCAAAACGGGATAGGTTTTTAGAAAAAACGACCTTTTAGTACCGCATTATGGAAAGTGGAAAGACAGCTTATACCAGTGTATTGACCATCGCCGGGAGCGACTCCGGAGGATGTGCCGGGATACAAGCAGATATAAAAAGCATTTCAGCCTGTGGCGCCTACGCTGCCAGTGTGATTACCGCAACTACCGCGCAAAATACCCAGGGGGTGATTGACATTCACCCCATCCCAATTGCACACATCGACAAACAGTTGGAAGCGGTATTTTCTGATATTCATTTTAGTGCGGTAAAAATTGGCATGCTCCATTCCTGTGAGGTGATAGAAACGGTGGCCAAAAAACTGGCAGAATACCAGGTCACCAACATTGTTTTAGACCCGGTCATGGTGGCCACCTCCGGCGATCGGCTCATCAATGACAATGCCCTTAATTGCCTGAAAGCATTTCTTCCACAGGCGCTGCTGATCACCCCAAACCGTATGGAAGCGGAGATTTTAATTGGCGAACCGATCAACCATGCCAATGTAGAGGCCTCTGCAAAAGCAATTGGATTAACGTTCAAAACTGCTGTCTTTCTAAAGGGCGGACATTTGGACGAGGGATCGGAAGAAGTAACCGATGTATTGTATGACTATGCGTCCGACGGCATCGTTGTGGTCAAAAACCCAAGAATCAATACCCAAAACACCCACGGTACAGGTTGCAGCTTGTCCTCAAGCATTGCTACTTTCCTGAGCCAGGGCCACGACTTAGCATCCTCCGTAAAGCAAGCCTGTGACTACATCAATCGGGCGATTGATCACGGCAAAGACAAAGTGCTGGGCAAAGGAAACGGCCCGATAAATCACTTTCTGCAAGCTTGAATTTTAGTGATGCATTCGGCCTTGTTGTTGGTTGATTCAATTATCTTGGCCCTCTCTAAAACGACATCATTTAACCAACATGAATAAGTTAGTACTCATTTCAGGATCGAGCCGCGGTTTGGGTTCATCCATCGCACAATCGTTTGTCAAAAACGGATACAAAGTAGCCATCAACTATTTCAAAAGTGAGGACAAAGCCAACAGCTTAGCTGTCGAACTTGGAGATTCGGCAAAGGCTTTTCATGCGGATGTGAGTAATTTGGAACAGGTGCAATCAATGCTTGCCGCTGTGGAGCAAGAGTTCGGTGCACTTCCATCCGTGTTGGTCAACAATGCCATGACCGCTTACTCCTTTAACGGAGACGATCGCAAAACGGCAGAAACCATTACCTGGCAAGAAATCTCTAACCACCTGGATGTCACTTTGAAAGGATCACTCAACCTGATTCAATCCTTGGTACCGTCGATGAAAGCGGCTCACTACGGCAGGGTCATCAATGTGGGCACCAACCTGGTTCAAAATCCGGTCGTCCCCTATCACGATTATACCATTGCAAAAGCTGCGCTTTTAGGGTTAACCAGAACCTTTGCCAAAGATTTAGGGCCCTTGGGTATTACGGTAAATATGGTTTCCGGTGGACTGTTGAAAGTGACCGATGCCAGTGCCGCAACTCCCGATGTCGTGTTTGATGCGATTGCCGGCATGACTCCTTTGCAAAAAATCACTACCGTTGAAGATTTTGCAGATGCAACGTTATTTTTTGCTTCTGAGAATTCAAGATCAATAACCGGGCAAAATTTGACGGTGGATGGAGGCTTGACCTTCAACTAAATACCGTCTTTGAAAAATCTTTATATAAAGCGAGCCTTGCGTACGAGGCTCGCTTTTTTTGTATCCCTCCCTCCTACTCCACGGCCTTTTCAAAGCTTTCAGGTTTAGTTCGCTTGAAAATTTCTCGCTCTACTCGACGGTTTCCTTCAGCTCGCTCCGTTACCAACGGAGCTTTGGGCCTCATCCGCTATGCTTCCGAAGGCTTTTCGCAACCGTTGGCCTCAATACAATAAGTCAAACGTGCAATACAATAAACAAGACGGGTAGTCACCTCTTGTTCTTTCTACTTTCAACAAGCCGACAACCAAAACTTATTGCACATACCTTAATTGACTAACCTTTCGCAAAGTAAACGCTCCCTTTTTTAGGTGTGTATGGCTTACTGATCAATTGCTCTTGAATCTGCTTTGGCCGAACCCTTCTTGGCCCTCCTTTCTCTTGATCGAAGACCCTCCAACTGCGATTCTAAAACGATTGCCGAGGATTATCAAGTGGGTAAGTACTTCATTGTAAAAACCCTTAGACCTATCATTTTAACTCAAAATAATCCCAATGAAAAAACTAACTTTTATCGCACTTTTCTTATTCAGTAGCTTTTTGGCTTCGTCAACGGTGTATCGCGTGAATGTGAACACCCCTTGCACCGGTACTTGCACAGAAACTGGGGCCGACTGGAACCATGCCTTTGATCGAATTCAGGATGCTTTGGCAATAGCCATAGACGGGGATGAAATATGGGTAGCCGCTGGCACCTATTATCCCAGTTATTCCAACGATCGGTCGGAGCCATTATTAATTAATGGAAGTATCTCGCTTTATGGTGGTTTTGAAGGCTCCCATGAAACCAGCTTGAGTGAACGCAACTGGGAAGCAAACCCCACGACCATCTCGGGAGATATTGGTGTTGAGGGCGATGTCACCGACAATTCGAAACGGTTGATGGTCATGAGCCCAAGTTGGCCATTTGATAAAAATGCAGTGATCGATGGGTTTATACTGGAAAAAGGGTATTCTGACTTTCCTGAAGGAACCAGTGTCGCCCAAATCTACGGTGTCAATAGCAAGCTCACGGTCAACAACTGCATCATCAGGCACAACGATGGATCCATCTCTGGCTGTTTTTTAATTGGTAATGGAAATGTCCTCCATGTGAACAACGCATTGTTTCACGATAATAAAGGGATGTTTGGAGTAATCAGTTCGGGAAACGGCGGTCAGTTCAAAGGCACCAACATTACTTACATCGACAATGCGATGTCTGACAACTTACCCGTATTTACACCCCAACAAGCCTACAATGCAGGCGGTATGTTTGGCATGATCAACGTTCAAATTGAGAATTCCATTTTTTGGGACAATGCAGTTATTCGATTTAGTAGTCAAACAGTTACTGCACAAAACATGGAACACAGCATCTCCCAATTTTTGACTTCGAATTCAGGAACCAATTCGGCCACCGATCCTAACTTAGACAATGCCTTCAAACCGCAATTGGGCTCTGTTGCTATTGACAACGGGAATAACTCCTACAACAGCTTCCCTTTGGATTTGGCTCATCAAGCCCGGCAGCAAAACAGCACAATTGATATTGGCGCTTATGAGTATAACTGCTCCAACAGTTCCTTTTCCTACACCAAAGATTGCGCAACCAACGCTCACCAATTTTGGGGATCCATAGCTTCGGGTAGCCATTTCTGGGATTTTGGGGATGGCAATACCTCCACTTTAGCCAATCCTACCAATGCCTTCCAAAATCAAGGAAGCTATGTGGTGAGCTACAGCCATACAAATTGCGGAGTGACGAGTAGCCGTCAACAAACGGTCTACAACGTTGAGCCTAGCTCTGCTAAATGCGGCACTACCTTAAGTAAGATTAACGAATCGTTCAACGTGCAATTGAAGGCGGGAGCAGACAGCAAAATTGTGGAGGTATATGAAAATGGGGTGTTCATCGGTAGCCATGAATCGGGGCATCCCAGTTTTAATTTGACTTGGGTATCGGGCGATATTCATTACGATGCCACTTACGAGTTGGTGATCAAAAACAACTTTAATGGGACCATTATCCGCAACTGCGCGCCTTGTTACATCAGCACACCTTCCTACGACTGTGATGTGGAGCTAACGCAATACATGGCCAACCCCAACCTTCCCTATCAGCACACTTTTAGAATTAGAACCCAATGGGGAGTAGTGGATGCCGGATACGATGCCTATGAGCAATCCTCCGGTGCTTTTGCCGGGCGGCAAGAAAGGCATGCCAATGCCGATTTAACCCTTTGGGGCGTGAGCAATGGAGTTGGCATTGACTACAACACTACCTACCGAATAGAGCCTTATGTTGTGTTGAACGACGGTCGAACCATCGTGAACTGCAATGCTCAACCCATCTTGCTCCACACACCTGCCTACGATTGCCATTTTGGCATTACGAACTACCAATCTGGTGATGTCGTTCCCTACCAGCATACGTTTAGAATTCAATCTCAAAACAATACCGCGGAAAGTGGATTTGATGTTTACCTAAAGTCCAATTATACCTTGATTGGTAGCGCTGAGCGCCACGCTAATGCCGACATCAGTTTGAGAAATGTGATCCCGACGATTGGTAGTCCAGGTATTGAGGCTTCTACAGCGTATTACATTCGGCCCTACAATACCACCATTTTTGGTGATAAAATCTGGACGTGTTCCGGAGACATTGAGCTCATCACCGATGCCTCCCCCAACTATCGCATGAAAACGGATGCGATTATGGACGAAAACATGGGGGTGTTTGCCACTTATCCCAATCCTTCTAACGGTATGTTTTCTATCGAATATGAGGCTGGCATGTATGAAAGTTTGCAAGTAATAAGTAGTAACGGAAGCTCTGTACTGGAGGTAAACTTACCTGAGGGTTCTTCTCGCTTTCAACTGGATTTATCTGATCAGCCTACAGGCATTTATCTCTTGAAGCTCTGCGGCCAGGAAACGGTGGCCACTACCCGATTATCAAAAAGGTAGGTCTATAAATCTCTTCTTTTTATTCACTCAATAATTGATTAAAATGAAAAAAGTAACTTCTTTTTTCGCATTTTTTGTGCTTTTACTGACACAAATAGGTGCGCAGTCTCCTCTTTTGAGCACGACCATTAGTAATGCCGGTGAAACAGACTATGGCCACTATTCCATTGTTCAGGCCATAGATGCCAGCCAGGAACCCGGACAAAATGCCTATGTTTTGGCGGGCACCAAGTATTTGGATACCTACACGCAAAACTCCGCGATTGACGTATTGGCCATGGACGCTGATGGAAATGTGATCATGAGTTTGGAGTATAGTCACTTTCAAGAAGGGTTCATCAACCCTAAATGCTATCGCATGAACCGAAAGGGGCAAAATGGAAATTACCTCCTTATTGGAAGCATTGAGTCCAATTTAAGAGAACACTTTGCCCTCATTGTAGAGTTGGATGCTTATTTCAATGTAGTTCATTACGGCATATTTCAAAGTGCAGAGATGTCGAACATGCTCGCTTTTGATGCCCAATTTTTTTTCAACGAAGGGGAGGAATCGCTGGAGCGTGGATACGTTATCGTTGGAATGGAACACAACCATCAAGAAACCAATCTTGAGCTCTTGGAGCGCACCAATAAGCAAGCCTTCTACATGGTGGTAAGAGAGGATTTGAGGGATGTACACTATACCTACTACATCAATGGGCTTAGTGATATTGATCGCGACAACGACTATTTAAATCGAGTAGAGTTCATTACTTCCCCCGAGGGCAATGCTCAATTTGTGATGTCGGGATCGAAAACCGTGGGCTCTATTTGGACGGGACTCACCTTTGATCCTACCCACCATTTGCTTATCACTGTAGATGTGGCTTCAGGAGCAATAAACTGGGAATTCAACAAATTCATTGCCCAAGCCAGCAACTTGGAAATCATTGCTGACTTTGTTTACGATCCAGATTTAGACGCGTTGCACGTTGGGTACAGCACCCATGAACCGGCCCACATTTTCGGACTGCTCTCCATCAATGAGTTTTCTACCAACAAAACAATTGGCCAGGCAAAAGCTTTTAGTCCAGGTGCTTATGGGTCAAATGCATGGATTTCTAAAATGCAAATGGCGCCTAAAGAAAACCCCGCTGACCCTACAAGAATAGTGGCGCATCTTACCTTGTACATAGATTACGATCCGTTTTCTTGTCAACCGGGTAGAAAAAATGCTCCTCAAAATGTACTCTCTGCTATCAGCGAGTTTGAATACGATCCAGGAATGGGGCCCGGCAATTCTACGTGGCATGATCAAAGTAAGGGATTTCGGTTCAAACCGTCTCTTGCTTCAGGGTGGCCCTACAGCTATAACCTGTACCTCAGTTCCATGCAGGCCGACAAACCACCCAGGTGTTATTCCAATACCTTTTGCCAATCGGTGAAGTTTAGCTTCGATGAGCCGATCTACACCATGGCACACTACCGAACCGATTTGGAACGGGTAGATTTAGAGGTATACGAAGACCATTCTCCTACCACTCCTGCTTCGTTGGTGGGCGAGGAGTGCCTCAAGGAGTGGCGGTATCATCAAACCTTATTTGAAACCGTCAACCCAAGTGTGAGCATTCAAGCTACTCCACACCACATAGCATCGGTTGCTACCAGCGAGGAGGTGAGTTTTCTGGAAACCCTAACAGAGCAAGTCTCCATGTGTGGCTCCAATCGAAGGGATGCCAGTTTAGGACCATGTTATTTTCCAATTGCTCCGCATGCGCTCCGCAAGGCGGTGAGTGGTACAAAAGAAACCACCACCAATGAGTTATCGGTATTTCCAAATCCATCAAACGGAAGTTTTCAACTTTCGTTTACACCAGAAGTCTATGGAACCCTGCAAGTTTACAACCTCACCGGTAAATTGATCTTTCAGGTGGACCTAACTGAAGGCATATATCAATATGATTTGGACCTGACCGATGTGGCCGATGGGGTTTACCTCATCAAGCTTGTTGGGAATCAGGTACAGACCTCTGAAAAGGTGTCTAAACTGTAAGAAGCAATTCAAAAAGAGCATCACCCCTCATAACCCCTTGAACTGGTCACTTCTTTAGAAGACGATACAACCAGGCTCGGATTCACCGAGTCTGGTTTTTTGATTTACGGGTACGTTACAAAACCGTTTATGCCTGGATGTTGTGGGTGAGCCCAATGCAAGTTTTGCTTTTGGTATCCATCTGCTTTGGTTTGCTAAAAATGGGGGATGGTTTTGATGACCTCAATGGTCGAAATTTCCATAAATTGATCGATTTGAAATCTGCTGGAATGGAAGTGAAAGTGATTTCAAGATTATAGTCGAATGGTTAGTGTTCATCAAAATAAGCGTGCTCTATGCTCTGGGTTTCTTACAACTGGCGGTAAGAGGTGGACCGAAGGCTTGACAAAAGCCATTGCAATTGGTGTGTTCATAATTTGTGGTTTGTACGGAATGGGTCAAAAATCAAGCTTACTCACCATTCCTTCAAAGGACTTTCCAATTCAATTTCCGATTCAAGAAGCGTATGATTTTGAGGTGGACTCCCTCAACTATTTATTCATTGCTTCCCCCGGTGACGTGTATCGCTTCAACGGATACGAGACAGAAAAAATAAGTCAACCCCTTGAATACCGTAATTCGGTGGTGGAAGGCTTGTTCAAAGATGCCAACCAACGCATTTGGATGGAAGCCAAGGGCATTGGCCTGGGTTGGATCCAGGGAGACAGTGTGATCCGATACCCCTACATGTCTATTATTGATTCTTTGATGCCCTATCGAAAAGAAGCCATCCATTATGATTTGGAAGGGCAACTACACCTGGCGGTAAGAGGTTTAGGGTACTACAAAGTTTCTAAAACCGGAGCGTTGAGCTGTGAGATGGGCATCCAAAGTGGACTTAATGGATTTGTCGTTACGCAATTAGCCGATGGAACTCCCTTTCATTTCTCGATTTTTAATCCTGATTTTGAAGACGATCCACCCCGGTTGAAAGTCTATACCTGGGATCAAAAACAAGTCCCTCAAGAACTGTTGGAATTAGAAACGATCAAACCCTTTTTTAATTCCTCGTTAGCACAAAAACCTGACGGAAATATTGCCCTTTCGGTGGGTACAGAGGAGGTCGTAACCCTTCATTCCGACACTTTGGTAAACTACGTTCGGTTGCCCCACAAAGTGATTCAATTGTTTGCTGATAAGGATACCAATTTGTGGGTGGGAACTTATTTGGGCGGTGTTTATCGCGTTCGGGAGCAAGATTTTGACCATGCGGAACAACTGTTTCCAGGAACGGTTTCAGCTGCTGTAACCCAAGATCAAAACGGTGGTGTTTGGTGCAAGTCCAATGCCTCTATGTTCTACTACCTGCCAGACTTGAGTAGAAGGCAGTTTGTCGGTACTTCATCTCCAATCGAGCAGTCAATGGTCTTTCACTTTACCCGTGGAAAGAAGGATTTGTATTGCGTTTCGAATAAAGACCAATTACTGGTCGTTTCAGAGGATTCGCTTCATGCTGAAGTGATTCCACCGCGATTTAAAGGCCGGGTTTTTCCTAAAGTTACTTACGACCATTTGCGAGATTGGATTTGGCTCAGCTTGGAAAAAGGTGTGCTCGCTAAAAATGGGAACACCTGGACTCCATTTTCCATTCCGGAACCGATTGCTCAAAAGTCAGGAAGGTTAATTGACCTACTGGTTTTTGAAGACAGTTCGCTTTTGGGCCTCACTGAGTTTGGCCTACTACAGTTTCACCCCGAACGTCCCGAAGCGTATACCCTGTTTCGGGATACAGTAAGCCCCAAAACAAGATATCAGTGTTTTGCAAAAGGGGATTCTGGTCAAGTTTGGATCGGTGGCCTAAGAGGAATTTGGGTATGGGAAAAGGGCGCTTTGAAACAGTTGAACCTTGCCAATGAAGCCGCCGAAATTATTTCCGGGGTTCCATTCAAAATGCATTTTTCTGCCGGATGCTTATGGGTAAATACCCTCAAAAATGGCCTTTGGGTCTATCGAAACCAGCAATGGAAGCCGGTTGTGGATAAAAAAGGGAAACACCTGTATGTTTCCGACTTTGTTGTAGCAGCCGACGGTACTTTGTGGGGCCGAACCCGCGAAGCGCATTTGAGAATGGTGAGGATCCAGCCAAACCAAGCAACGGCGAATGTGGACTACTTTGGCAATCAGCTGCTTATTGGATACGACAAAATAAGCTCACGTGATGCATTTCACGTAGTGGACGATAAAGTGTTTATTGGTGTTTCTGGCAACATTGATGTGCTTCCTTTAGCCTCCCTAAAAGGGGAGCGAATAGAGCCAAAATTGGTTCTAAAAAATGTTTTTGTTAACCACCAAGAGGTGCCTGTTCAAGAGCATTATCAAATGCCCTTCGACAGTAATTCCTTCTACTTTGTGGTTGATAAGATTTCCTACCGGCTTCTTAACTATTCGTTTCGGTACCGGTTGTTGGGTTGGGACGATAAGTATCAGCTCAGCGATCTGGATGAAATTCAGTATACCAACTTAGCCCCTGGGGAATACGAGTTTCAGTTTGAAACTCAAATCGTTGGTGGACGATGGAAATCCGGACGCCCCATTCGCATCACTATCTTAACTCCAATTTGGCAACAATGGTGGTTCATTGGGTTGATGGTGCTCTTGTCGGTAGTTGTTATTGGAGCCGGCTTTTATTTTTGGTACCTCCAAAAACACCGACGAACCACCCTACTTCTTGAAAAAATTCGTGCCGAGCAAACCGCGCTCAAAGCACAAATGAATCCTCATTTTGTGTTCAATGCCTTGAGTTCCATTCAAGAGTTGGTGTTTTCCGAAAACAAGATTTCCGCTGTCACCAACATTGCGATGTTCGCTCGCCTGATGCGGAAAATTTTAGATCAATCTTCCAAGGAGGTAATTTCTTTGAAAGAGGAGATCAATACACTGGAATTGTACCTTCAACTGGAGTCGTTAAGGTTCGATGGGAAGTTTGACTATACCGTCACCACTGCTCCTGACATAGTAGCAGAAGCGCAGCATATTCCGCCACTGTTGCTGCAGCCCTATGTGGAGAATGCCATCAAGCACGGTTTGCTCAACAAAATTCCGAAAGGCGGACAGTTGACCATTACTTTTACACGGCAGTCTTCCAACTTACTTTGCACCATAGAAGACGATGGGGTTGGGCGCGAACGGGCCGCCAACATTCGTCAAAATCGAAAGCTATCTTACCAATCTTTTGGGGCGGAGGCTACCCAAATGCGAATCAAAAATTTGAATGAGCGGCAATCGGAAAACATTCAACTGTCCACCTTCGACCTAAAAGATGCGGAGGGCAATGCCTGTGGAACCCGAGTGGAACTATTGCTCCCCATAACCTTTGCATCATGATTTCATTGGCAATTATTGAAGACGAGGCCAAAACGCGAAAGTTTCTGCGGTCTATTATAGAAGAAGAGTTCAAAGAATTTCGAGTGGTTGGAGAAGCCGAATCGGTGGAAACGGGATTGAAGCTTCTACAACAGCAGCAGCCAGAAGTGCTTCTTTTGGATGTGGAGATGCCGGATGGTACCGGGTTCGACCTTTTGAACGAATTGGAAAGCAACCTGCCACATGTAATCTTTGTTACGGCTTACGGACACTATGCCGTTGAAGCCATTCGGGCAGGCGCCATCGACTACATCGAAAAGCCGATTGATCCACGGATCTTAGGAGAGGGCTTGCAACGCATCCGACAGCGTATTCACGCAAAAGAGGACCTTGCTGATTCAAATCTAAAAGCTGTAGTCAACAGTCTCTCTGCAAAAAAAATTGCCATTCCACTTCGAACAGGCGTTGTTTCCGTAGAAGTACAGCATGTATTATACATTAAGGCTGATGGCCCCTATTCAGAAATCTACCTGGAAGACCAGATCGATCGGCCGTTGGTGATCTCTAAAACGTTGAAGAGCATTTATCCCAACCTTCAAAGCCTCGGGTTTATAAGACCCCATCGCTCTTATCTCGTCAACTTGTCGAAAATCATCGGATTGAGTCGGGCAGGAGGTGGCGATGTGCTTTTGAGTGGCGGTATTGAGATTCCATTCTCCGATCAATACAAAGATGAAGCGTTGAAAACAATTAAATTGGCTATCACCTTTATTTGAGGGTGGAAATAGGGCCGGTCGCAGAATTGGGTAGAATAGAAAGTGGACGGATACAATTACAGCTAAAACTTTTTCTAATCTACCGTAGATATGAATTTGAATTGATTTTTCTCAAAAGTAAAAATGAGACGCGATCAAATTTTATCAAAAGAAGAGGGGTATTATTTACTTACCTTAAATATTCCTGGACGGAAAACATTTGAGACGTTCAAGCTGAATTACGATTAAAACTAACCTTCCTGTCGAATTATATGACGCCATCCCCTTGGGGTGGATAGGAGAACTGAAACTGAAATCGGAAAAAGGAGTATCTGCAGAGATTTTGGTGTAACATCGTATGAGCTATTCGTGTTAATTGATCCTACTTTTTTTAGCAACAATTTTTTTATAAGGGTTTATCAAAAACTATACTTCAACTTTTGCTAAACTTCATAAAAGATTTGACGCGAGTCTTCGTTCATAAAAAGCGACCGATTTTCAACCATCCAAAATTCGTTTGAATAAGTTTATAAATGAGCAAAAAAATTATTTTTTATCTATTTACTTTATCTGTCACTGTTGGCTGTATCGCAACAAAAGAGCATATCAACTATTGGAAATATGAAAAAGAAAGGTACTATAACTTCCGTGGCAATTTGAAAATCAGCCAGGAAGAATATCTATTATTAATCAACACAAGCTCCGATTCAGTCGTTTACGAGTCAGGCGATACAACAATCATTTTGGACACATTTACGCCTCAAAGAATCTTCTACAACTATCGAGGAAGAGCAAAAAGCATTCGTCAAATAAAGAAGGTTGTCAAGAAAAAAATCGCTGTAGACTAACGGTTTAACCTCACTATAATAACCATTGATGACAGAACGTTGACAGGAACCACGTTTAACTAACGAGTGATTTCTCTGGCTTTCAATTGGGAAAACAGTTACCAAACTGTTAAAGCTGACTAAAGCTTGAGAAAAACGGGATAAATTCATTTCCGTGCTATCCGTTTATCTGAAATGTGTTCTTTTCTTGGCTACAGTTGCACTATCACCTTTGATCCTAAAGGCTAGTTTTACCTTTGATGAGCTACCACATAATGTAGTCCTGAAAGATCACCCTGGTAAAGACAACGTATTCCACTGCATCTTCAACTGGCCAAACAATAAACATAACCAGGTAGATTATTTGCCGAATCTGCTCACGGTTTTTTTCAAGCCGCAAATAGATCCCCTTAACCACTGCTTTTCCCCAGAGATTACTGCTCAAAGTGACAAGTTAATCAATTGGTCGCTCGGCAAAACACGGGTTGAAAAGGAAAACAGCACCGTTTTAGTAGAAACTAAAAGTTGCAGAACATGGCATTTCCAGTTCTTCGAGTGCGATAGTGAAAACTATAAAGCACTTTTTTGGAAACAGTAACTGATTGGTAAGAAACAGTCCTAATCCACAATGAAATAAATCGGTTTGTTATCGTTATTTAGGGGTGAAAAGAGTTTCCATTACTGTGCTGCTTGCCATCTTTTGGGGGGTTTTCCAAATAACAGCTCAAGGGTTTAAAGCACATTTGGCTTTAGGAGTTAATATTACTGATGATTCCCGTACTGAATTCGGAAGCCGTCAGGTAGGCACTCGCATGGGACTCAATTTCGGGCCTGGAGTTACAGGTAGGCTCAGCAAAAACCTGGACTTGAGTGTGGAAATGCTATACAGCCAAAATGGGTCCTATACTCCACTGGATGAAATTTCTTCCACCGCTGTAGACAAAATCGCGTTACACTACCTTGAATTGCCCATCACTTTAGCCTACGGTCTGGATATTAGAAATGATTCGGAAGCAGAACTCAGCAAACTCAGCCTCGGAGGAGG
>CALCCE010000088.1 GCA_937899835.1 uncultured Flavobacteriales bacterium
CCCTCGGTAGCCTATGCCATTACCGACGGCCCTACCCAGCCCGAGGTAAGCTCCTTAGCCCAAGTGGGCAACAACAATATGGTCGACCTGTTTACGGGCGACTTTAGTTATCAAATTCCACTACTCAACCTGCCCGGTCCCGACGGAGGGTACCCGTTCAACCTGCATTACAATTCGGGCATTGGCACCGAACAAGAAGCCAGTTGGGTAGGCTTGGGCTGGAACCTTAGCGCTGGAGCGATCAACCGCGATGTGCGCGGCCTCCCCGACGATTTTAGCGGTGAGGTGGTGCAGCAAACCATCGATATGAAACCCAACAATACCGTTGGGGTGGGCACTGGCCTGGATGTTGAAATTGTAGGAGCAGACAAAGACAAAGGGTTTTCAGGTTCCATAGCCCGAAGATTGACTTTGTACTACAACACTTATGGCGGTTTTGGCTACACCTTTGCTCCTTCCATGTCGATAGGGTCGGATAAGACTTCCAACATCAATTTTGGTATCAAGCTCGACAATCAGGAAGGCATTGGTGCGAATACTTCGGCAAGCATCAAAACAAAAATTAATAACAAGGAAAGGACATTTTTAACAGGTTTAGGATTCAGCTCAAAAAAGGGTCTACATGCCTCTCTTGGATTTAAGTACCTCAACGATAAAGTCAATGTCAAACATGCTTTTGGAGCTAAAACCTACACGCCCACCGCACGCCCGGAAATTCATACGATTCACGAGTCGGGCCAATTCAAAATCGGGCCGGTTGCTGGCGCTATATTGGTAGACCAGGAAGTTTCCGGTTTCTACTCAAAACAGTTTGTTGAGAACAACAACGATCGACCGGCCTACGGGTTTGCGCATTTGGATGCTGCAACCAGCCACCCTGAGGCTTTGCTCGATTTTAACCGGGAAAAAGAGGGGGCCGTCCGAAAAACTACTCCTCTACTGCCCATTGCTCATCAAACTTACGACCTGTACTCTGTCAATGGCCACGGCATCGGCCTCACCTTTCGCCCCTACCGCAATCAAATTGGCCATGTTCACGATCCTGAATCCAGTTCTAAGAATGGAGGGCGCGACCGCGGGTTTGATGTTGGTGTTTCTCCAACATCAGCTCAAGTTGGAGCAGAAATCACTTTTTCTTATGGTAATAGCCAAACTGGCGAGTGGAGGGACATTAACGAGTGGGATACGGAGTACGACTACCACTATCCACCTGATGTCAACAACCTTACTCCCGACTACGAACGGGTGGTTTATAAAGCCATTGGTGAATCGACTTCGCAGAGTGAAAATGTAATGGATTACATCGGGGGGAATGACCCGGTGATGGCAAAGTTCAATCGAACCTTAACCCCCACACCTTATCCAACAGTTACCTACACCCCGCAAACCGGAACTTTAGTAGTTGATAACTCAAAAGAATACACGACCAACCTGGCCGCAGAGCGTTCGGGCCGCATGGCGCGTCTAACCAACGTCATCCCCTTCACCAATCAACAGTTGATCGGCCAAACTCAGGAATTGGGTGAATACGACATTCATTTTTACACCCGAAACACCGGAAACTTTAGCGAAGATTACGATCCTGATGTAAGCAACGATAACCATTCCTTACCGCTTGACCGTTCTGTTCGCAACGACCAAACCGATGAACCCACTACTGACATTACAGGCCATCACGGAGGTTTCTCCGTGCAGCAGACGAATGGTAGTCGCTACGTATATGGTTTGCCAGCCTATAATCTGGTAAAAAAAGAGCGCCTTTTCTCGGTTCCATATTACAATGATGATGAATGCTTCTCAACAGTAGACATCAGTGGCCAAATGAATAACAGTAATGACAAATACGATTACAAAATTGAGGCAACGGATAAATATTGGAGCGAAACCACTACCCCGGCATACGCTTATGCCTATTTGCTCACCTCGGTGTTGGGCAACGATTATGTGGATTTAGACGACGTGCCCGGGCCTTCAGAAGGCGACCGGGGGTATTGGGTGAAGTTCAATTACGTGCGCACCAGCGATGACTATTTGTGGCGCGCCCCCTTTAGTGGCGCCAACTACGACAGAGGAAAAACCTATACCCCTGAAGACGACCGTGGCTCCTTTGATTGTGGCCGCAAAGAGGTGTTTCACATTGCTACCGCAGAAACCCGCACCCACATTGCCATTTTCGATATTTCACCCCGTACCGATGGCTTTGCCGCGGCCGAAGAATACAACCACGCAGATGCTATAGATCAAAGCAATCCAGGTTGGCAACTCAACAAAATTCGTCTCTATACCAAGGCGGAATATTTAAACCCGAACGGCTCCTTCAATAACGATGCGGTGCCTTTGCAAACCACCTATTTTCAATACGAAATTGATCCCTTGCAGCAGCTGGCTCAAGACGTATCCAACGGACTAAATAGTGGAAACGGAAAACTCACCTTGCGGAAAGTTTGGACCGAATATCAAAACAGTCAGCGAGGATCAAACAATGCCTACACCTTTACCTACGGAGGAGTAGACAAAACCTACACCAACTGGAACATGGACCGGTGGGGCAATTACAAAAAAGGGACGGAAGTGTGTAAGAACCGAAAGTTCCCCTATGTAGAGCAGTTCGATGCCGATGCCAATGATTATGCCGGTAAGCGCGACTTCAAAGAAGACCGAGACAAGGATGCAGCAGCCTGGAGCCTCACCAAGATTGACCTGCCCTCCGGCGGATCGATTGAAGTAGAATACGAAGCCGACGATTATGGCTATGTGCAACACAAGGCCGCTACACAGATGTTTCGCATTCATGGACTGGACCTTGGAACCGGGGTTTGTTCTTCGGGTGATGTGGTCTACCACAAAAACTCCTGGAATGCCAGCAACACTACCCAACGCAGGATTTACTTTGACCTGGAGGAACCAATTCCGGTTACAACGGACCTTGCAGCCTACAAGAGCGTTTTCTACGACAAATACCTTAAGCCCTTAAAGGTCGGAAGCGAGCATCAACTCTATTTCAAGATCAGCAGCAACCTACGAGACGATTATTATGAAGACATAAAAGGGTATGCTAACATCTTGACTAACGCAACCGACTACTACGGCGTTTTTAGTGATCCTACCAATCAACTGGACTGCCGCACCAGCTTGCAGCTCACCAGTAGTGGAAGTCCGGTCATGTGCTACACCAAAGGCTACATCACCTTGGACCTCCCCAAGGTGGACGATCAAACGGTGGATTACCATCCTTTTGCTTTTGCCGGATGGCAGTTTATGCGAACCAGTGCAGCCAAAATTCTAACCGCCCAAGGAAACTTAAATCAACAAGTGGGCTCGCCTCAGGCATCCACCGAGCAAAAAGTGAAAAATTTTGCCAGTTGGATTCCGGAATTGATGAAGATTTTCACCGGCTACCGCACCTATGCTTTCAATCGAAGTTTTGCCGATAAAATCGACCTTTCAAAATCGGTGATCCGCCTCGGAACGCCCGATCGGATCAAATATGGAGGCAATACCCGGGTTAAAAAGTTGACCCTTAATGACAACTGGAGCCAGCAAACGGGTACCTACAGCACCCTCTACGATTATACCACTACGGAAATGATTGGTGGCGTGGAGCAAACCATCAGCAGCGGAGTAGCACAATACGAACCGCTGTTGGGTGGGGAAGAAAATCCGTTTAGAACGGCGGTACGCTACACCCAAAACATTCCGTTCAAAACCGACAACGACTTGTTTGCCGAAACGCCAATCAACGAATCGTTATTTCCAGCTCCGGTAGTGGGCTACAGCAAAGTGACCGTGCGAAGCGAGGCAACACAAAGTCAAATGGATGCCGGCAACGGCCAGGGTACGACCGGAATAACAGTTTCTGAATTTTACACGGCTAAAGATTTTCCGGTTATCACCCGAAAGACTTCGCCTGACATACGGCCTTTCAATTTGCCCTTTCCCATTCCGCTCGTTGGACAAATTACTACCAACAACCTCACAGCAACGCAAGGTTTTGTAATTGAACTGAACGACATGCACGGCAAACCCAAATCGGTAAGCAACTATGGCATTGATGTCAATGGAGTAGCGCTGGAAGAAGCCAATAGCTCTATGCATTACCACTATCAATCAGAACCGGTGCTCATGGAGAATGATGTGGTGGCACAGAAAGTAGTAAGCTCCGTGAACGTTGTGGAACAACAAGTGGACAATTCCGTGAGTCCAACCGCTTACCATCCGGTGATTGAACAGCGCCTCTTGGGAGTAGAGCATGAGTTTTGTACCGATCAACGCAGCAGCCAAAGTTTTTCCTACTCTGGCGGTGGCAGTGCAAACCTGAACATTGAAGGTGGCGTCATTACTATTCCTTCTTTTTGGCCCAACTACAGTGCGGCATTCACCAACCTCCACCTCGCGGTGACCAACAAAATGATCCGCCGAAGCGGAATTCTTGAAAAGGTAGAAGCCACCGATGGACAATCGGTAGTGACTACTCAACACGAGTATTACGACAAACTCACCGGCCAACCGGTAGTGACTTCTATTCAAAACAACTTCAATAACCCGGTTTATACCTTCAACCATCAAGGATACTGGGAGTACGAAGGCATGGGTGCAGCTGCCCAAAACCAAAACATGCGCTTTTTTGGAACGATCACAAACCAAGATGCAGACCAACGCTTTGGCTTGCATTCTTCACAAAACCGCTTCGGAGGCAACCTGAGTTTGAACGATTTGGGCACTTACCTGCACGAAGGTGACGAGTACTTGCTTTATACCCCCGCATCGGGTAGCAATCCTCCGCTTTCAGCAGGCAAAGCCACCTTGGTAGAACACAACGGAACCTTGACTTTCCATTCGGCGACCAATTTGAGTCCCGCTTCTCAATACTTGTTTTTGCTGGTACGTTCCGGCAAACGCAATTTGCTGGCTCCTTCGGTGGGTGCTTTTAGCTCCTTGCAAAACCCGGTAACCCAATGGGGTTTTGAAACCGGGCCAAACCCGCTACAATCTGCATTGGAGCAAGAGTTTACCGACTTCCTCTCGGCCATAGTAACCAATGGTCAATTGCCGGTTTTCAACTTTGTAACTGCAACCATGCCCAGCCTTTTCACGCCTTTCCCCCTGGTAGAAGAGTACATTAGTAGCATTGAAATTCTCATCGAGGACGGCACCCACAACCGGTGCATCCCCTGCCTGGAACAAGAGGGCTACTCGCTGCGAATCGTTTTGAACGATGCCAATAAAACAGAGGTATACTGTCCCTGTTTCGTCCGTCGATTCGACGATCAAGGCACTGCACTCAGCATCGCCAGCTTCAACAGTCCGGGGAATGGCGTCATCGAAACTGTTTTCAGCAACGATCCAGAGAATTCGACGTCCTGTGCTTGCATTGGATTTGCTGCCGGCGATTATGCAGCAGCAATAGTGCCCGATGTATTGCAAACCAGCGCAGCCACCTTTACCCACCACTGGCCCACCTCACAGGCAAGTGCTAACCCCTACGCCACTGGCGAAAAAGGAATTTGGCGGGCTAAAGAAAGCTACTATTACCGCGATGGTCGTTTTCAAAACGATCATTTGCTGGCAAGCACCTTCAACACCAACTATAACCCTGTTTCTGATACCAAGGAAGAAAGTCAACTGGCCACCGATGGGGTATTCGACGGCAAGCCTGGCACCAACGGCTTAGACAAGTTGTACTATCCTTTTGTTTGGAACCCGAGTGTCACCCAGCCCCGGTCCGACCAATGGTTGCCAGTAAGTACCGTAATGGAATACAACGACCAGGGCTACGAAATCGAAGAACGCGACATTTTGGGCAATTATTCAGCCGCACGCTATGGTTACGGCCAAACCCTGCCTGTAGCTGTTGCGGCCAATGCCCGAGAATCGGAAATCTTTTTTGAAAGTTGGGACGACCCCTATTCGAATTTCGACAATTATGTAGTTTCTGGGTTTGCCTCAGCAGTAGCGGAAGGCAAAAAGGGACATACCGGTGCAAAAAGCATGCGGATCAGCACTGCTGCTGCTCATGACCTACCACTTACGCCTAACGGTCAAAAGGAACTCGTGCTTAGCGCTTGGGTAAGTCGCTATGCACCTCCTGGCGAGGTGAGCCTGCATCATGACTTTGCCAGTTCCGGACTTTCCGTAAATATAACTCCACGTGATGCAGCAGGCAACAACCTCAGTGCAACCCTTTCAGCACAACCCACCGGAGCAGTGATTGAAGGATGGCAACGGATAGAGCTCACCTTCACAGTACCGGCTTCGACTACCGAGCTGCGCGTGTTTTGGGAGGCAGGTGCCAATGCCGGGCCCAACGCTACCGACCAATATGTCTACGTAGACGACTTGCGGATTTTCCCCAAACTGGGCAACCTCCAATCCTACGTCTACGATCCTTCGACCTTTCGCCTCAGCGCTACGCTGGATCAAAACAACTTCGCCCGCTACTATTATTACGACGAAGAAGGCAATCTATTCTTAGTAAAAACTGAAACCGTGGAAGGTATCATGACCCTTCAGGTGACCAATACCTATCAAGATGAGCAACCCTAAACTGCTAACCCTGTTGGTGGGCTTGTGCCTTTGCCTCCCCACCGTTTTTGCCCAATCCCCCGAAGCCGACTGGCAACGGGTGATGGGCACTTACCAACAACTCAATGCCTTTTCTTCGCAAATGGAAATTGCAGTGTATATCAGTCACCGGGAGTCCTTACCCGCATTTCGAATGAAGGCCAGCATCCAAAAATCGGAGCACCACTTTCGCTATGAAGTGGCAGGTCAGACTATTTTGTTTGCCCCCGATTTTGAACTCATGGTGAACGAAGAGTTGCAGGAGATCAACTTCACTGCCCGAAAGCTCAGCCGCAAGGCCAAAAAACAGCAGGAATTGTGGTTTCTGCAATCGGGCGGTGAGCTACCATCTCTTCCCGATTCGGTGGAATATGGTGTTGCTGATGCCAGCTCGTTTACCCTTGAGTTGGCCACCCTCAACGGACCTATTCAAAAAACCTGGATCAAGGTAGACCGTGAAAGTTACCTGGTGCAAGAAGTCACCTTTCTATACCGGGCCAACGATGAAGGGCCCGGAGCAAAAGTGGTGGTCTCTTATCAAGACGTTTCGGCCAACCCAAGCTTTGAGGCGGATACCTTTTCGCCAAGCCCCTATCTCATCCAAAAGCGTAAAAACATTGCATTAACCCCTGCCTACGCTGATTACACCTTGCAGGCATCCATCAGCAAACACTAACCCCGCCCCAATCATGAAAAAACTCTGGATTATATGCTTGCTGTTGGTCGCACACGCGGCCGGAGCAACAACTTACGAACTGTCCAACAGTTTGGACAAAGCGGCACTCAGCACCTCTGCCACCCTACGTGTAGTAGATGCGGCTGTAGTGGAAGAAATTCAATCGCCAAGCCTATATGCCGCTACCCGAAGCAACCGGGTGGGTTTGGTCTACAGCCGCGATGGACTTTCGGACATCACCCACGGCAGCGATTGGAAGTTAGAAGTGAACTACCGTATCTACGAAACCTCCAACCCGGGCAGCTTTGAAACCGGCACCCTTGAATTGACGGCCCAACACGGGGCCGATATTTGGGAAGATTGGAACACCCACAACCTTGGTGTGGCCGATGCTACCGTAGAGCTTACCAACATAACTGCATGGTCTTTTGATGGCAGCTCTTGGGTGGTATTTAGTGGTAGTGTGAACACTTGGGCCGGAGTGCCGGAAGACCTGCGCCTGGACCTCGTGACCACCACTGAGCGCTATACCTACCTCAGCACTTCTAACGTACCAACTATCCAAGTAGACCCCAACAATACCAGTGCAGATTTTGACGATGAAATACATTGGTCGTATGTGCCCGGTGCTGAAGCCTACGATGTAGAATGGGTGTTTATTGACGATGAAGAGACCACCGACTTTTCTTCTTTTACTGAAGCGGACTACTTTGATTTTAAAGAACCCGTGCGGGTACGCACCAAGGAACATGCTATGCGCCTTAATCGTGCTTATCCAAAAGGAAGCATCCGTTTTCGGGTGCGGGCCGTTGGCCGCTACATTCATCAGGTAGGTACGGATTATTCTCACCTCAAATTGGGGCAATGGGGCTACTACCAGGATGCTGGCGGAGCGCAAGCTGCAGTGCTTACACTAACTACCGGATTTCAACCCGACCGCAATTGGCAGATGACCGAAACCTTTGCCGAAGACGGCCGCCACAAAGCGGTAGTAGCTTACTATGATGGGTTGCTGCGCGAACGCCAAACCTTGACGCACCTGAGTTCGGAAGAGGTGACGGTGGCAGCTGAATCCGCTTTGGATGATGAAGGCCGCCCGGTGGTGCAATTCTTACCTGTTCCCCTCTCCGGCATTGATTTGAATTTTCAAGAAAACCTCTACCAAAACAGCGCAGGTAATGCCTACGGCCCAGATGATATTTTTGGTGCAGGCAATCAACCTGCTGCACCGGTAAATCCAGCCTCAACTGGTGGGGCTTACTATTCCCCCAACAACACCTTTTTGAGCGATGCCACCTTTCAGCATAGTCATCCTTACATGACCAGTGTTCCTGATGCTGGTGGTTTTCCCTTGACTCAAACCGAATACATGCGGGACGGCACTGGCAGGCCCATGCGCTCCGGTGGTCCGGGAGCAACTCATCAAATTGGCGTGCAGGACATGCGCTACTTCTATGGTACGCCAACGTCTACCGAGCTACGCCGTTTGTTTGGTGGGCAGGTAGGAACCGCTTCCCACTACCGCAAAAACATGGTGCTTGACCAAAATGGCTCTGTTTCCGTCACCTACCTCGATCAGGAAAACCGCACCATTGCCACTGCAAAAGCGGGACCGGCTCCCAGCAGTTTGGACCAACTCATCAGTTACGCGCCTTACACTCAGGTAGAGGACCTGGTGGCCAACAATACATTCAACGAGGCCGAACAAGAATATAAATCCACATCAGGAATTCTAAACATTCTTCCCAGCCTCACCTACAGCTTTAGCTATGACCTTACTGGTGTAATTGCTGCACTTAGCGTGAACCAACCCGAGGTGGCCAACATCTTAACTGATGGACTGTTCTTCAACATTACCAACTCCGATTTTTGCTTGAGTTGCGACTATGAACTCACGATTAGCATTTACGACCCGGATGGTTTGCCGGTGACCATTAGTGGCGACCTTAACGGAACCACTCCAATCAGCGTGACCATTACCGGAAATGACGCTTGCGTTACTCCCAGCACGTTCGAAATAGATGCTTATGACTTCACCGCCACCTTCGATAAAGTTGGAAGCTACACCGTAGTAAAAACCCTGAAGCTGCTCAACAACAACACCGAGTTGATCGCTGCCATCGACAACATAACCGGCAACGAAGGCTTGCTGCAAACCCTTATTCAGTCCTACCAAAACCAAATCGACCTTTCGGGGTGTGATTTTACTTGCGCTGATGTTTGTTCTACCCAAGTACTCATGGACGATCCTACCTTAACCGGTCAGGACCTGATTGATGCGGTAGAAGCGTGTGTTGAAGCGAATTGTGACCCAGCATTGACTTCCATGTTCAATCACCCTGATTTCAACGATTGTGCAGGTTATCTGGAACTAATGAAAGCGGACGTGAGTCCCTTTGGTGGAGCTGGCAATGGCGGTTGGTTGTACGTGGACGATGTGTTTATGAATGCACATGTATCGGAAATCAATAGCACCTTTCAAAACGCGCCTTACAACCCGGCAGATTACCCGGGAATTCCCTTTGCCGATGCTGACCAGCTGCGTCAAAATTGGAACGACGATTTTGCAGAAATATTGGTGACCCACCACCGGGAATACTGCTTCTATACCGAATGCACCAACTACCAGGCTACGCGCATTTTCAATCTGGAAATGAACCGAACCTTTACCTGGTCGGACGCCATTGCCAATGGCTACGCCAACCCGCTACAAATGGTAAACGACCGGGAATACCCAATTGGCGCTATCAACAATACCAATATTCAATACTCATTTACCCCTACACCAAGTGTGAGCGATCCCATTCTTGCCATCAACCCTACCGTGGCCGATGCTTTGCGAGCGCGACTGGCCAACTGGGACGGCAACGACAACTCACTGTGGTATTGGAGTTCTCAAACCAACCAAGGGCCCACCTATACCGCTGCTATGCAGGCCGACCCCAACCTTACGGTTGATGAAATTCACTGGATGATTTTTCGTGGCCTTTACATGGGCGCAAAAACCCAACTGATCCGTGATGCACAAGTAGCTACATGTGGTCCCTTCACCGATGACGAACATACCATTTTTCAGGATCCAGTTTTACCCAACAACCTCAACGACCTCAGCGCATTTATTGACGACAACCTTGATTTTTGGACGGAGGATTGCGTAACGATCTGCGAAAACAACGTAGCCATTTGGCTCAACACTTATGTGGCCAAGTGTGATCTCGATCCGCTCAGCAGCGATTACACGCAACTAAAAACAGCTCTGGAAACCTATTGCGCTTCTGCAGATGGCTGTAGCTCAGGCAACCCTTTCGGCTGGATTTCACAAGATGAAGTCAATTTGGTTTTGGCCAACGACCCTGATGCCTCTGTGCCTCTTAGTGATCTGATCAACAGCATTAACAGCCTTGGCTTAGGCTGCGGTATTGAAGAGATATGGACAGAAAATACAGGCACCGAACAATGCGAAACCTTGCCAGCTTACACCACCTACCAATTGGATGGCTGTTTTGACTCGTGGGTCAACTTTTTGAACGCAAACCTTTTTGATCCGTCCATCTCCGTCAGCTACGCCAATTATGGTGGAGTTAGCAATTTCCATTTCGACTTTATTGATTGCAATAACTTTAGTTGTTATGGAGGCCCTGGTTCTCCTACAGAAACCGGAGTAATTGTTCATGGACCTTATTTGCTACTGGATCCAAATCTTGGACTTCCTGCACTTGGTGTTCCCCCTACTCCAGACGCTACCAACAGCTACCTCTTTTATCTACCGAATGGGAGTGTTATAAATGCTACCGATATTGACGAAATCATTGGATACTCCATCGTTCCCATTCCAGGCGGAGGCTTAACGGGGACCCTGACTTCTGGTGGAATATCTCGACAATACAAAATGCTTGAGCTAAATGTTCAGGTAGGCGGCAACTTCGAAACCGTCTATCTCTATGGCCCTGCAGGCTGTAGTTTGGTAAAGCAAATAAACGTAGCTGCGCAAACCATTTGTTTCACTATCCCTCCTACCAATCCGGTTCAAATCGATTGGGAGCAGTTGCAAACCGAATGCGTCAACGAAATGATGGCCATTGCTGAAGAGCAAGCCCTGGAAGAATACAACCGCCAGCGGGGTTTCTTTTTCGGAAATGTGGTAAACGAATACCGTAGCCAGTGCGAAAACATCAACGAAAGCTTTAAGGTCACCTACCAATCTACCGAACACCACTACACCCTGTTCTACTACGATCAGGCGGGCAACCTGGTACAAACCGTACCGCCAGAAGGGGTGAATCCACTGGACGCCACACATTTTAATGCCGATGGCGTTTGGGACGGCACTCCAACCGATCATAGCATGCGCACCCGCTATGTATACAATAGTTTGGATGAACTGGTGCGCCAGGAAACCCCAGATGGAGGCACCACTGAATTCTACTACGACTTGAAAGGCCGCATTGTGGCCAGCCAAGATGCCGGGCAGGCCACCGAGGGCGGTTCCAATTACCGCGCCTACAACTACACCAACTACGATGCCCAAGGGCGACCAGTAGAAGCCGGCGAGGTACGGGTTTCGCCCTCCTCTGCGTTGAGCGGATTGATAGAAGCCGAGCAAGACCTCGTGTTGAATGATGGCAACTTTCCCGCAACAGTAGGCACACTTTGGAACAGCCTTAGCCGCCGAGAGGTGACCCAAACGCACTATGACGATGCGCTGGCCCTGGGCCACGTTACCCAGGAAATGGGTAATGGCGCCCAGCAATACCTGCGCAACCGGGTGAGTCACATCACCAACGAGCAGTACTACGATGGTGATCCACTCACCTACGACCATGCCACGCACTACAACTACGACCCGCACGGCAATGTGGACATTTTGCTGCAAGAGCAAACCCGACTGAGTAGTATGGGCCATGCCCTGAAGCGTGTGGAATATGACTACGATTTGTTGACGGGGAATGTAAACGAGTTGGCTTACCAGGATGGTAAAGACGATCAGTATTACCATCAATACGAATACGATGCCGACAACCGAATAACCATTGCCTACTCCGGCACCCACCGCGAACACCTGGAGCAGGAGGCCAAGTATTTCTATCACCTGCACGGCCCGCTAGCCCGCACCGAAATCGGGCACGACAAGGTACAGGCCATCGATCAGGCCTACACCATCCACGGCTGGCTCAAGGGCAGCAACGCTGAATCCTTAAACTACCTGCGCGACATCGGCCGGGATGGCGACCAAACCAACAGCGACAACCGCAACCAATTGGTCGGTCAAGATGCCTTTGGCTATAGCTTGCGCTATTACGGAAATGATTATACCTCCATTGGCTTTACCAACTTTTTAGCCGCAGAATCCACCGCCCCTACCTGGGCTGAATGGGACTTATTCAATGGCAACATCAAAGCCATGACCACCGCATTGAGTAACTACAATGAAGCCCCTATGCAGGTGCTGCGCAACCACTACCGCTACGATGAGTTGCACCGCTTGAAAGAGATGCGGGCGCACATTGCACACACCGACCTTCGTGATCTCAATACCTGGGACAATACCACCGCAAGCAATGAATACCACGTAACGGTTTCCTATGATGCCAACGGCAACATCAATAACCTGAGTCGCAACGGAAATCAAACCGATGGGCTGCCCATGGATCGCCTGCGCTATCATTATATCGATGGCACGAACCAACTGGAATACGTAGACGACAACCACCCGGTAGCCCCGGCAACTGCTTCGGTGTACACTCGCGATTTGGAAGACCAAAGCAGTGGCAACTATGCCTATGATGCCACCGGACAACTCATCCAGGACAACCAGGAGGAAATTGAATCCATTGAATGGACGGCGAGTGGTAAAATACGGGCGGTGAACCGCACTGCCACCAGCACCAAGCCCAACTTGTATTTTGAATACGATGCCTTAGACAACCGCATCCTAAAATTAGTGAAGCCCCGGGATGGAGGCGTATTGTCCAACGAAGGCGATTGGGTGTATACCCACTATGTGCGGGATGGCGAAGGCAACCTCCTGGCCACCTATGAGCAAACCGCTCCACAAGTAGGTTCGGGCACTCCAGCCACCACCGACGTGAAATTGCCCAGTGGCAACCTCACCACTCAGTTTGTACTGCTACG
>CALCCE010000089.1 GCA_937899835.1 uncultured Flavobacteriales bacterium
CTCCCGAAAACATCGGGCCGCTAATGCTCGAAGCTTCCGCATACTGGTGGGTCGTCTCCATTTTGGTGGTCATGCTGCCCCCTTCATTGGAAAAGATTGAATGGCGCAACAACGAACCATTTTTATAATCGTAGGTCTGGCTTGGAATGCCCGATAAGTAAGCATTCGTACCGCCGTGGTTGTATGCAGTAGAAGTCACTTGATCCAGGGCGGGCTCATTGGTATACACAAACACTTCCTGTCCGTTCTCGCCTGTTTCTCCGTGCAGTACGGTCACTTGATCGTAACCGACCGGTCTTCCCCCGTTAATCATGGAAGCCGAACTGTAAGTCATGTATTCTTTTTGTACTCCTGGACCTCCAGCGGTTGAGCCAGCGGTACTTTGAGGGTCTGGTGGTTTAGGCATCCAAGTCTCCATCGCGTGCATTGGCATCCAGAGTAGCTTGCCCGTAGATCGTAGTGTACCCTCTTGAAGGGAGGAATACTGGTAGCGCTTCACCATCGCTAAACCGCTTGGTAAGTCCTTGGTAGTGATTCGGGCGATGCGCACTCCACCCCCTTGTTGCATCCCGGCATAGGTGGTGTTGTAAAAATCGTGCGGTTCGTAATCGAATTGAGAATAACCACCAGTAGGATAGTCGATCCGGGTCAAGGTGCCATACAGTACCTTGTTTGGGTCCATTCTGCGGTCGTTGCCATAAGGAAAATTCTTTTCAGCGCCCCTGAAGTAGGCTTTGGCAGGAATGTGAACTTGATTTTGCCCTCCCGGTAGGTAGGAGGTCATGGCCCGGCCATTATAGTAGCCCCAATAGTCTTGTCTTCTGGAATTGTACTTTGGGAATTGTTGCCGCTGGTGGTAGGTGAAAGTGTGGGGTGGGATTTTATCTCCACTCACCCCATTGCTGCCCAACTCTTGAACCGAAGCCAGCCAAAGGCGGTTCAGATCGTTGTGGTAGCTAAGTACCTGTTGCTTCATTAAGTGGTCGGTACCGGTAGTGAGGTTTTTGCGGTATACTTTCACCTCATCCAGTTTCATGGCTCCGCCCATATCGATCCGGCCACCCGAATAGGAGAACTCTACCCGCTCTTCGAGGTAAGGGTTGGTCAGGGTAATTTTAGAAATCAACAAGCCGTCAATGTCTATGTAGTTGGTGTTGTTACTCAAGCCTTCGTATTCCATTGAATACGGATCGGAGGCAATCCAGTAGGTGGAAGAAGCGATAGAGTTGTAGCTTAACGAATAGCTGGTGTATTCAAAATTGATGGTTTCTCCATCGGGGGAGCTGACCTCTTTTAAATACCAGGCAGTCGCTTGTTTTTTAGTGACCGCATAGGGTGTATTGGGAACGCTCATCTGAAAATCGGTCCACTCCACGCAGCCTTGCGGATGGCCGCCAAAGGTATAGGTGTAGCCATCGGGTGTGGTGAAGGTCCAGCCGTCACCGTCCATGACCGGATAGGTCATGTTCACAAAAAACGGCGTAGCGAAAAGCGCCTGCTTGTTGCGGTCAAAGGCAAACTCCCCGGAGTAAGGCCCGAATTTGTAATAGAACTGATCGGGTTCTAAATCGTGGGTGTTGTTGATGTAGGTTGACTCCAAAAGGCCAATGCCACTGCCCCAGGCACTACCGGTGGTACTGCCGTCTTCAAAATAGATTTGTCCGTCTCTGGAAATCGAAGTGGGCAAAAGGTGATTCCCCGACACCAGCCCGTTGGTCATGCCGGTAATGGCAAAGTCGGTCATGTGTCGGATCTGGCGGCTGATACTGCCTACACCTTGTAAGGACCAGCCTGCGCCTACTGAAGAAGCAATCTGTTCTACTTTCAAACCTGATGCATGGTAGCTCAAACCTATGGGCCAACTCAAGGTTCGGCCCTGCAAGGTGTGTAGCGGTATTTGAATTTGTGGGGTGCCGGTGTAGTTGCTTACCGGGTGACTCCCATACTGACCCAAGGATGCCGCATCCGGGGATTGGGGAATGTCGGTAGGAGCCAGATTAATGGCGTGTACGTTGTTGGTGCTTTGGGCAAAAGCAGATAGCACCACAACAGAAAAGGAAATGAGAAAAAGGCTTCTAATCCAATTAAATGCAAGTTTGTTTAACATGGCGGTTGATTGAAATGAATAAAGAATGGCACACCAGGGCAGGCAGACAATCGCTTACTCTTTCTTCCAACCGGGAAGAACAATTACAAAGACTAAAAACTGAAAAAGAGGAATCCTTTATAGGGGGGAGAGGTTTCCTTGGGGTTAGTCAAGTCTTACTTTCAGTAACGAAGTTAAGGCGCATTTATTAGCATCATATCATCGAAAGGTGTCATTTGCGTAAAATCTCTATTTGTGGGTAGGTAGTAGTACTGATTGGAAACAGGCACCGGGAGGAATACTAACCATCATCCTCCCGGATACCCCAACCGAAACCATGGTTATCGAATAGCCCCCCACTCGATAGCACATGGCGAAGCATCGGTATGCCGTTTGATTTTTCAAGACTTCAATGTTTATGAATAACTAATGGTCGTGACCATGCATACTCTGGGAGGGATAGGTAATACATCCCGGAGGCCAAGCCTTCCAAGTGATAGGAATTACTGGGGTTGGCCCTCCATTGTCGCACGGTTCGGCCCGAAAGGTCAAGCAACAAAATGGGAGTTCCATTAGGAGCATTTTCCAGGTACATAACCTCGGTTGCTGGATTGGGAAACACGCGAATTTTAGGAGGTTGTGTTGGTTGATGGACCGATACCGGTGTTCCGCATTGATGCGGTGAACCAACTGGCAATCGTCCCATAACATTGATCGTATCGCCGGGGTAAGCCAACCGCCCCCGCATGTTCAAAACCAAATCGCCGTTGTATGCTGCCAGTTGGCTCACAAATACCGGCAAGCGGGTAGCCGTTGGAGAACACCATTTAG
>CALCCE010000090.1 GCA_937899835.1 uncultured Flavobacteriales bacterium
CGGTCTTCGAGCGCACCGTGTCAGCCTACTGGCTGAGTCGAGAAGCCAAGGGGATGCTAATAAACTATGCCTCTGAACCCTGATCGTAGATTGTAACTACGATCGGTTATCCATCGCATATCGTAAATCTTTTTGCACCAAAGGAAAGCTCCAAAAGTGAAATCGTCTTTAAAAAACAGAACTTGAAGTGGACTGCTACGTGATTCATAGTACCCGTTGTGAAAATTGATGGGAGGGTGAAGTTGCAAACTAAACTCAATAAAAGGCGGCAACTCGGGGACAAGATTGAGGGTCACCGTGTCCCCGGGCAATTGGACCGACTGTCTCCGGGCAAGGCTGCTGTTGAGGCCTGTAGGACGAGCAATGAAATAGCATTTTTAGCCCTTTCCCGGGGACAAGACCCTGGGTTAGCCGGAGACAAGGACGTTTGAATGATGTCTCCGGGTATTGGGTGAGTTTGTCCCCGGCTTTTTTAATTTAAATCGATCCTGATGGGCTATAAGGGCTGTCCCCGGCTTCTCGGCAAGCCGGGGACAAGCTGGCGGACATTGTCCCCGGGTAACAGTAGCAGTCGGGGACAAATATTATTTGGTGTTGTCCCCGGGTAGCAGCAGTAGTCGGGGACAAATATTATTTGGTGTTGTCCCCGGGCAGTTGACCCCGGGGACAGGTTTTATTGGAAATAGAGGCCGGTTTTGATTGGACACACGCCCGTTGTGCTAACTGATAGCAGGATATTCTACACCAACGAGCAGGTCGGCACCGTCATGCTTTTTTAATAACTCGACAAACTCTTTGAAGTCGGGGCTCAACATCTTTACGAAATCGAAGGTATTGGCTGCGCAACAACTCTATAGCTGCTAAGCGCTCTTGTGGGGGGGGAAAGATCTGTTTTGAGCGGTTGGCCTTTCGACTTCGCTCAAGGACCGGGTTTTTATTGAGCGCGTTCCGCGCAGAGGCAAATGTCGGTCGACGGGAGGACGTGTCTGCCCCTTGGCTGAGACGAGACGCCCGGATGGAAAAAGATAAAACCCAATTAGCTGCATCAAGAAGCTAACTTTTGGTCTAAGCGTGAAACAGGATTAGGTAGAAAGGAGGGGGATTGAAGATATTGGTAGCCGTTAGCCAGTGAAGCCAGAATTACCACTTTAAAATTGAGGGGAAGATCTGTTTGGAGCGGTTGGCCTTTCGGCTCAGCCAGCAGGCTGACACGGTTCGCTCAAGGACCGGGTTTTTATTGAGCGCGTTCCGCGCAGGGGCAAATGCCGGTCGACGGGAGGACGTGTCTGCCCCTTGGCTGAGACGGGGCCCCGGATGGAAAAAGATAAAACCCAATTGGCTGTATCAAGAAGCTAACTTTTGACCTTAGCGCGAAACAGGAGTGCCAACCTGAGTGGCAAAACACTGTGCTAAAGGCGGGACATTCAACAAGACTGGTGGTATTTGGATTGATTGGTCAATGGGAATGGGCTGATTTTTCGGGTGTTTTGGTGAAACGATAGAATCAAGTCGCTTGTGTGCTGTAAGGAGCGTATTTTCCTCAAAATAAAAAATGTGCTACCTGCAGGTACCACAAAAATCGAACTCCGAGGCCCTAAATTTGTTACTACCCCAAATCCAATCCACCACCTATGAAATTTGGCAGCGTTCCTCATCCAGAGGCAGTCGATTTTACTTTGCCGCCCGATCCGGAGGCAACTACCCGTTTTTTGAGCCAACTGCCTGCCCGGGAAGGAGCTCCCAATTTTTACCTGGCTTGTCCGGCTTGGAACGACAAAGGCTTTGTAGGGAAGATTTTCCCCAAAGGAACACGGCAAAAAGATTTTCTGCAGCACTATGCACGGCATTTCAATGCCATTGAGTTGAACTCTACCTATTATAACCTGCGCTTAGAAAACCTGCAAAAATGGAAAGGGGAAACGCCCGCTCATTTTCGGTTTTGCCCCAAGATCAGTCGTGAGATCAGCCACTTTCGGCAATTGAATGGGGCAGAGGAGGTGACCCGTCGGTTTTGCGATGCCGTGGCCCATTTCGAGGAGCAACTGGGGCCGGTGTGGGCACTCTTGCCGCAGAGCTTTGCGCCCGACCGCATGGGGGTGTTGGAACAATACCTAAAGACTTTTCCTAAAGGAATACTTTGCTCGGTGGAATTGCGCCACGAGGATTGGTATCGTAATCACAGTGCTCCGCACGAGGTGTTTGATTTGATGGAGACCCATGGTGCGGTGAGCCTCATTACCGATGTGGCCGGACGGCGGGATGTATTGCACTTGCGCTTGACGAGCCCTACGGTGATCATACGATTTGTGGGCAATCGCCTGCGGCCCACCGATTTCACCCGCATCGATGCCTGGGTAGAACGCCTTAAACACTGGTTTGATCAAGGCTTGGAAACGGTCTACTTTTTCTTGCACCAGCCCGACGAGACACTCAATGCCGATATCGGTGCTTATCTCGTGAAGCGCTTGGACGAAGTGTGTGGGTTGAAAGTGCCCGGACCACGCTTGATTCCCAAAGCAGAAGAGCAGCCCGATTTGTTTTCGGGCTTTTAGGCTGCTCCTTCCAGCTTAATAAACGGTGTAGGTGGTGATGCTGGTTTTTTTACGGCTGGCATTCTTGGTAGGGTCCACCATTTCAGAGCCAGCGGTCATCACCGCTTTGGTCACCCAGGTAGAGGACATGTCGAACGAAATTTCCTGGGTGTTGTACACTTCCATTTTCATCGACTCCATTTCCTTCATTTTCTCTTCTACCATGGCTTCTACATTGTCATTGGAATCGGCAAAGGCAGTGGCCAATTTCACCATCATGGTTTTCATCATGTCGAGGAACATGCTCATGTCCAGGTCCATGCGGGTGTTGATGTTGCAGGTGTTTTTCTTGGTATCTACAGCAGTTAGGGTGTAGGTGGTGGTGCTGGAAACCGTAGACCCTGGTTGCATCGGGTTGTCTTCTTCATCCGTTACGACTACCGGGCTGTCTTTGTTGAGTTCCTTGCCAAAAGGCACAAACAGAAAGCCAATGTAAGGGTCGTACATAGATGCCACCATTTCTTCGGAGTTGAACATGCCCATCAACGGACCTAAAATGGCATCAAAAGTCGATTCACCATCTGGGTCTTTCTCCAGAGCTAGCTCTTTCATGAGACCAACTCCGTTGGTGATAAAATCTCGGGCTTCTTCCCAGTTGATCAACTTGCGGTCCAGGGTGTTGCGGTCCATTTCATAGATCAAGGTCAGGTCTTCGTAGTCTTTTACCTTGACTTCCTGATCGATGTTTTCATACATTTCCTTGGCCTTACTGAGTACCTGGTTTTTCATTTTCACCGAGAAGATGATGGTGGCTTCGGTGACTTTGGTGACCTTAATTTTGGCTTCGTTTTCCTCAAACTCGTCTTTGGTTTGTTCACCATCTTCAAAATCAAGGGTGCGAGTCTCGATCTTGATGGTTTTCGAGTCTCCTTTCTTCCAATCGGGCTGAAAGTTGTAGGATTGGGCAATGCTGCCCATGCAAAAGCAAAGCAGGAGGAGGGTAATAGAAAAGCGCATGCGTTTGGTTTTAGGTAACGCAAACCTACTGAACTCCTTACGAATTCGTTTGGTTCGGCAACGCTTTGAAGGGCTAATGCAGAATAACCCTTAAATCTTCTCCTGATCCAGACCGGTGTGTTGTGTGGAGATGTGCTGTTGTAAATGCTTGAAAGCGGCTTGCACCGAATCAAAGTGGGGAATTAAAGACCGGTTGTTGGCCTTAAGAAAACCGGCCTCCACTTGTTGGTCCATAAAACGGATCAAATGCTCATAATATCCGTTGATGTTGGCCAATACCACGGGCTTGTGGTGCAGTTGGAGTTGTGCCCAGGTTAGTATTTCGTAGAGCTCTTCCAGGGTGCCAAAGCCACCGGGAAGCACCAAAAAGGCATCGGCCTTTTCGGCCATACGTGCCTTGCGTTCGTGCATATCGGGTACCACCTGCAATTCAGAAATGCCTTCGTGTGCTACTTCAAGACCGTGGAGAAATTCGGGAATAATGCCCAGAACGTTGGCATGGTGTGCCATGGCAGCGTCTGCCACGGCCCCCATGAGCCCCACCCGCCCACCCCCGTAGACGAGGCCCCAGCCGGCTTCCGCCAGCAGTTGGCCCAACAAGGTGGCCGATTCGGCATAAGCCGGATCTTGGCCCGGTGACGAGCCACAGTAAACACACAAATACTTCATTCCTGGTTGCTTTCGTTGGACGAAAGTAAAGATTCCCGTTGCCTTGCCCTTACAGCACGAGGAGTTTCGTACAGAATTAATAAAAAGGAAAAAGGGGGGAGGCCCGGACAAATGGAGTGTAGCATCCTACTCCAATACAATTTTCTCCACCACAGGAGCAGAAGCACCCGGTAAGTAGAGAAAATAAGTACCCCTTGAAAGTTCGGCCACATTAAAAGTAGCAGCTGTTTCGGATAAGGTCCATTCGCGAACGACCTGGCCCTGCAAGTTGAGCAAACGGGCGGTTTGCCATAGCAAAGCTGCAGGAATGGTCAGCTGCAGTTGTTCTTGTGCAGGATTGGGATAAAGTCCAATGAAAGGACGTTCGACCGTTGCAATGCCGGTACCGATAGAGTCGGAGCGAAAAATATCGCGGTAACGCACCTGTGCCGCCACAAAGTTGCCTGCTGCCAGGGTGCCGGTCACTTCGAGGATCGGAAAACGTTCATTGAGGGTCAACCAGCGGTATTCCTGGCGGGTAACCGGAAAGGAGGTGCCAATGCCGTTGATGCTGATCGAGTCGCGCTCGAACAAGGTAGATTTCACCCGCAGGCAATCGAAAGTACCGTAAGGGGTGGTGATGGTGCCCCAACCGTCTACCTCGTTTACCCGAGAGCCTTGTTGCACGAGGTTAAGGATGGTGGTAAGGGAAAAAGATACCGCATAGGTGGTACTGTCGAAGTCGTTGAAATCCAGCGGAAGCGTGAAGATTTCGTCTTCATCGGAATAGTTGGCAGGTATCGGCAGTCCGTTGTAGCTCAAGCCCGAGCCTTCGGCGGTAAAGGCACCGTTGGTACTCTTGAAGAAGGAATACACATTGGTGAGGGAGAAAGCACCAATACCTACCGTATCGGCGATCTTCAGGCCGTAGGTATTGAAAAAGAAGAAGGCGTATGGTGTGGAAGAAGAGGACTCGTATTCATCAATTCCTTGATTGATGGGGGTCAGCGTATTGAAATTCCATGTAAAATTGGGGCCAGTAGGCACTACGTCTACTGAGTTAGGATCAGCCCGACTAAAGCGCAAGGTATCGCCCGATAGAGGCATTTCGTTGCTGGTAATGGTGATTTGTGCCCACATCATCGTGGGCAACAGCAGGGCCAGTAAAAGAAGAGGTAGTCGCATGCGTTAAAGATACGTAACTTGTATTGCTTGCTGACATTACGGCAGACGATTCGTAGTGGACCGGCATTTGATACCCGAGTTACCCATGAGCGATTCCTCTACATCTGGCAAATTCCATTTTTTCCCCGACTTCTTGTTTCCGGTGGTCTTCATGGGCATCAGCTGGATCGTTTGGGGTTGGGAAACCTACACCGGGCATTCGCTCAGCCATTACGGCAATTTGCCCCGCAGCCTGGAACACCTCTACGGCATTGTGACCATGCATTTTTTGCATGGCGATTGGCAACACCTGTTCAACAACACGGTGCCCATGGTGCTGTTGGGCTGGGCCATTTTCTACTTTTACCGGCCCAGTGCACTGAAAATTTATGGATGGTCGTTGGTACTCACTGGGTTGTGGGTATGGATTGCCGCCCGCGGGAACTTTCACATCGGGGCCAGTGGAATGGTGTATTCTTTTGCCAGTTTTGTGTTTTTCAGCGGAGTGATCCGCAGAAACGCCAACCTGGCGGCCCTGTCCTTGCTCATTGTGTTCATCTATGGTGGCTTGGTTTGGGGCATTTTCCCCATCGATCCGAGCATTTCCTGGGAAGGTCACCTCTCGGGAGGCGTAGCCGGACTCTTTCTGGCCCTTAACCTGCGCTCAGAAGGACCACAACGTAAGAAATGGGAGTGGGACGAAGAGGAGGAAGAAGACGAAGATTGGGAACAACTACAGGAATTGCCTCCCATGCCGGCCCCTCCACCGCGGGTTGTAGTGCGCTACCATTACCGGCCCAATTCTGCGGCAACTATTCCGCCACAAGTATCTTCACCACCAGAAAACCCAGAGGTAGAGGATAAAGGGTCCAACAGGACCAGTCAGCAATAAGAAAAACTATTGAGGGATTGCTTGATGGAGGTCAAGCATAAAACAATGGATCCAAAAAACTCCACTGGAGCTTGGGAGCCAACTTAGTTGTTCAACATCACCGGCATCACCAACATCAACACATCTTCTCCTTCTTCGGTTTCCGATGGAAGAATAAGACCTGCACGGTTGGGTTCTGACATTTCAATCACAATGTGCTCGGTGTTCAGGTTGTTCACCATTTCCATGAGGAAACGGGAGTTGAACCCAATCGTCATGTCGTTGCCTTCGTAATTGGCCGTCAGGCGTTCATTCGCCTCATTGGCGAAATCCAAATCCTCAGCAGAAATGTTGAGTTCGCTACCCGAAATGCGCAACCGAACCTGGTGCGTGGTTTTGTTGGAGAAAATGGAAACCCGCTTCAAAGAGTTGAGGAAACCGGTACGGTCCAGGGTCAATTTGTTCGGGTTTTCTTTAGGGATCACCGCCTCGTAGTTAGGATACTTGCCATCGATCAGGCGACAAATCAATTCTACGTGCTCTACCTGAAAGAAAGCATTGGAATCGTTGTATTCCATTTTCACCGTAGCGTTGAGGCTGGAGGTGAGGCTCTTGAGCAGGTTGAGTGGTTTTTTAGGCAAGATGAAGGAAGCCGTCAGAGAAGACTTCACGTCATTTCGGCGATAGCGTACCAATTTGTGTGCATCGGTGGCCACAAAAGTGACTTCTTCAGGAGATAGCTCCACAAACACCCCTGACATTACCGGACGCAACTCATCGTTGCCCGTTGCAAACAGGGTTTTGTTGATGGCATTAAAAAGAATGCCAGAATCCAGATCGATGGAAGAGGGCGATTCAATCTCAGGAATCTTAGGAAACTCTTCACCTCGTTGTCCGGAGAGTTTGAACTTACCGTTGTCCGATGCAATCTCTACCCCGTAAGTCTTATCGTCTACCGAGAAGGTAAGCGGCTGATCGGGAAAGGTTTTCAACGTATCCAACAAGAGTCGGGCGGGAATGGCCACACTGCCTTGGTCGTCACATTTGTCCAACGTGATGCTCGTGGTCATTGTCGTTTCTAAGTCCGAAGCAGAAACCCGCAGGTTACTTTCGTTGATGTCGAACAAAAAGTTGTCGAGAATGGGGAGCGTGTTGCTGGAATTGAGTACTCCGCCAATCATTTGCAAATGCTTCAACAGAGTAGAGCTCGATACGATGAACTTCATCGGAAAAAAAGGGTTTGAATTTGCGAACAAATATAGGCGATTGGGCGAAAATGGGCAGTTGAGGACCTCCCTTTTATTTTCGACTTATCAACACCTCAGGACTTTATAAAGTTGTTCAACGAATAAGCGAGGTTATCAAACACATGATACTGGATAACAACGAATTGCTTGTCGTTGACCAAGGCGTACAAACGGTCGAGGTCGTGGTCAATCGGATTCCCTTCCATATCTGTAGCATCGTTCTTGGCGGGTTTCAAAAAGGTTTTCACCGTTTTGCTGTTTCCTTCACGGTCGGTTACCGTATAAACGATCTCCGGGTCGGAGAGGGCCACTGAATCGATGAACTGATTGTCTTTTGTTTCTTCAAAACTCTCGAAGTAAACCTTTTTGTAGGCAGTGAGGTAGGCCAGTGCTGCTGCCGTATCTACGTTGTTGATTTGCTGGCCGGAAATGAGCGCAGTGAGCCCGATCGTATTGTCTTCACGCAAGGCAATTTCGAATGACTTTTCAGGTGCTTTTAAGTGCTCCACTTTCACCGAGGCAATGGTGCCGCGTCCGTAACGGAAAATGGCTTTGTTGCGCCATTCGTTTTCACTGGTGGAATACTTCGGTCCCAAATAACCCTTGAAACCAGGAATATGCATCAGAAAGGGCACTTTTGCCCCTTCTAAGAGCATGTAAGTGCCCGAGTGGCTCTGGTTGGCCGAGCCTACATAGTACACTTTGCTGGGCGTGTTCCCACCTTGGAAAACTTCTACTTTGGTGCTGTTGCCGGCCATGTTTTTCAAAATGTTGTTGTAGGCCGATTTGGAAACCGGTGACTTCACCTTGAGCTTTTTCATGGTCTTTAGTAGCTCCACCAAATAATCGGTGCGCGCCTCATACTTTTCATTCAAACTCCAAAAGCCTTCTTCTTGCCGTTCCAGCAAAATGGTGTTTCCCGCTTTATCGGCCAAAAACACCTTGGTAACCGAGGACGTATCTTGAATGGAAAAGTCGCTCAAATCCGACGAAAGGGTGGAATTAGGGTTCTGGGTGCGGGTCAGGTAAACGGCCACACCGCCCACTACCAACAACAAAAGCACCACAATCAGAATACGTTTCATGTTCAAATGGATTTTACTAAACCAACTTAGCTGGCATATTTCCGCCTGCGCACCGCATACCAGCTCAAGCCAAACAACACCACCAGCACAATAGGCACCCCAAAGTTCGCTACCTGCCAAAAGGTACGTTCGGTTTGTATCCGATTTTCGTCCAGCAGGCGGATTTCAAAGTCTTTGGAGCGGGTTTCGATCAGCTCTTCGTCTTCGAACAGGTAATTGATGGCATTGTATAAAAAGTCGCGGTTGCTGAAGGTTTGACGGCTAAAACGGTCGTAGCCCAGCGGAAAAAACTGTTGGCGGGCCTGGTTCACCGGGTTGCGAATGATGTCGGCATCAGCAACAACGATCATCCGGTTGGGAACGCTCTTTTCCTTGATCTTCAGGCCCTCAATGTTGTACATTTCGGGGGGCAATAATTTTGCAAAAGCGGATTCGAACTCTCCTTCCAGCAGCACTGCCGCAGCGCGTGCCGGGCCGGCAAACTGCCGCTCATCGGGCCGGTTGCGGAGAATGTTCAAACTCACCCGACTGGGCGAATTGATCACCTTGGTATATTTAGAAGTGGTTAACAACACGGTTTTGCGCACATCCACCGATGTTTTCAGCGTGTCGATGGAGCTTACAAATTCCGACTTCACCGGGCCAATGCTGGTGACAATGGGATGGTTGGCTGCCGGCGTGAGCAGGGGATAGTAGAACCAAGGCTTGGGCTTGTAGTTGGGCTGTTCGGGCACCGGACTCACATCCACCGGAATGGTGAGGCACTGCATGTCCATCAACAAATTGGTGTTGAGGCGAACGCCGTAGCGAAACAACATATCTTCTACCCGCACTTGCTTGGGCAGCGACATGGTATAGCGCTTGTCGCGCAGGCTGTCCATGCTAATGGACACCGGGGCTACGAGCCACATAATGCGGCCGCCATTCATCACAAACTGATCGAGAATGAATTTGTCCTTGTCCGAAAACGAAGAGTCGGGGCCGGCAATGATGAGCCCGTCAAGGTTCTCTAAGGCGTCCAATCGCCCTTCGATGGTGTCGGCCCGAAGGTTGTAGAAATCGCCCAGCACCCGGCTGATATCGGCAACCTCAATACCGGTCAGTTCCCCGTGGCCCTGCAAAAACGAAATGGTTTGCCGTTTCTCTCGGGTCAGTTTTTTAATCGTAGAACTGATGTTGTATTCCAATTGATTGATGGCCCGATTGATCTCTATCAGCGGATCGTTGGTGTTTTGAGGCGGTAGAATTTGCAGGGGGATTTCCTGCTCCCGGTAGCTGAAAATGGCCCCGGGAAAAATGATTTTCTTTGAGCTTATGTCTCCTTCCTGAAATTCCAGGTTGGTGTACAGCAAGCCCTTTTCCAGCAGTTGATCAAACACCTGCTTGTTTTCTTCTTCGTTTTCACTGATGGCAGGGTTCACGAATTCATACTCGAAATTACCGTTGGAATAAGCCCGGTATTCGTCCAGAATTTCCTTCACCGATTGTTGCAGGCGTTTCAAGGCTGCCGGCAAATCTCCTTCTAAATACACCTTTACAAACACCACGTCTTCCAGTTCGGTCACTTGAGAACGGGTAGCCTCCGAAAGCGAGTAGCGTTTTTCGGAAGTAAGGTCCAAACGTCCAAACCAAAACGAACCAATGTAGTTCACCAGAAACACCACCGCCACCGTGATCAACAACACGGCGATATCGAGGCCTTTTTGGTTTCTTTTTTTAGTCATTTGGTGGGATTTTTTCGTTTGTAAATCAGTGATTTGTGTTATTTGTTGTGAACAATCAATTTAGGTTACCATTTGCGGCTTTGCAATCGGGTTTTGGTAAAGAGCAAAAACAAAAAGATGAGGCTGAAATAGTACAACACATCCCGGCTGTCAATCACCCCTCGACTCATGGAAAGGTAATGGTCGTTGATGCCAAGTTTGATGACCAAATGGTCGAAGCTGCCCATGATGCCGAGGGCCCCCAAAGCTTCAAAGCCGTAGTAGCACACGAAGGAAATAATGACGGCCAGAATGAAACTGATGATTTGGCTCTCGGTGAGCGAGGAGGCGAACAGGCCGATGGCCACGAAAGCCCCGGCCAAAAACAACAAACCGATGTACGATCCCCAAGTACCGCCCGAGTCGATGTTTCCTGGTGTTGCACCCAGGTTGGACACCGAATAGTAGTAGACCAATGTTGGCAACAAAGAAAATACCACCAGAAGGAAACCAGCAAAGTATTTGGCCAGCACGATTTGCCAATCCGAAAGGGGGCGCGTCACCAGCAGTTCGAGGGTTCCGGTGCGTTTTTCTTCCGAAAAAGAGCGCATGGTAATGGCCGGTCCCAAAAACAAAAAGACCCACGGAGCTACAATGAAAAGGGTATCGATGGTGGAGTAGCCGCTATCCAACACATTGAGGTAGCCTGGGAATAGCCACATGATGATGCCTACTGCCGAAAGGAAGACGGCAATAACCAGGTAGCCGGTGAGAGAGCTTAGAAAGCTGCTGATTTCTTTGCGAAGGAGGGTAAACATTTAAACTCTAAAAGCGACCAAAATTAACTTTTTTTGAAACGAAAAGCGGGAAATTGGGCTGAAGTTTTTAACGCTAAAGTGTTGGATTTAGCCGAGTTGGGAGCGATTTTTTACCGTTTACCTTCCAAAGCCCTCCGCCCGTCTTGCTGTGCCTGCCGCTTAAAAGATGTGGGAGATCGGTCTGCTGCTTTCTGAAATTAGAATAACCGCTAAATTTGCTTCCTTTTTTCAATTCTACCGAACATGCTGGTACTCAAATTTGGCGGCACATCGGTCGGGTCGCCCGACCGAATGAAAGCCGTAGCGGAGCTGATCCGTGGGGAAGAACCCCGAATCGTGGTGCTTTCGGCCGTTGCGGGCACCACCAATCAATTGGTTGAAACTGCCAACTGTCTTTACCGAAAGGATAAACCCGGTGCCATCAAGTGTTTGGACGGATTGGTGTTGCACTATGAAGGCTTTATCCAGGAGCTGTACGCTACCAAAACCATGGCGCAACGGGCTCGTGAATTGGTGCAAGTGCATTTTGATTACTTGCGTAGCTTCACCAAAGATCTTTTTACACAATACGAAGAAAGGGCCGTGCTGGCCCAGGGAGAGTTGATTTCCACCGCACTGTTTCAATTCTACCTCGAAGAATTGGGCCGCGATTCCATGTTGCTGCCCGCGCTCGATTTTATGCGCATCGACAAAAACGGGGAGCCCGACTCCTGGTACATTCAGCGCAACCTAAAACAGGAATTGGCCGCTCAGGCCAATCAGAAAGTATTCATCACCCAAGGCTATATCTGTCGCAATGCCTACGGAGAGATCGACAACCTGAAACGAGGCGGGAGCGATTACACGGCTTCCCTGGTTGGTGCGGCCATGCAAGCCTCTGAGATTCAGATCTGGACCGATATTGACGGCATGCACAACAACGACCCTCGGGTGGTAGACAATACCCGCCCTTTGGAGCAGTTGAGTTTCGACGAAGCAGCCGAGTTGGCCTATTTTGGCGCAAAAATCCTGCACCCCTCTTCGGTATTGCCAGCCCGGCAGCACGATATTCCGGTGCGTTTAAAGAGTACCATGCAGCCTGAGGCGGCAGGTACGCTCATTTCCAGCGCCTCTTCCGGAGGTGGCATCAAGGCCATCGCTGCCAAATCTGGCATTGTGGCGCTGCGCATCAAGTCGGGGCGCATGCTGATGGCTTACGGTTTTTTGAGGAGTGTTTTCGAGGTGTTCGAGCGCTACAAGACTCCAATTGACATGATCACCACCTCTGAGGTGGCGGTGTCGCTCACGATTGATAAAACCGACCACTTGGAGGAGATCAAGAACGAATTGGAGGAGTATGCCACAGTAGAAATCGATCCCGAACAGGTGATTGTGTGTGTGGTAGGCGATTTGGTGCAAGAAACTCAAGGCGAAGCAGCTAAGGTGTTTCAGAGCCTAAAAGGCATTCCGGTTAGGATGATTTCTTACGGTGGAAGCCGTCACAACATCTCAGTTTTGGTACACCAGCAGCACCGGGATGCCGCCCTAAGGGCATTGAGTCAAGGTTTGTTTGTTCCTCAAAACCAAGCCGTGGAATGAAGGTATTGAAACAGTGGGCGGAGTTGGAAACGCCTTTTTATGCGTATGACCGGCAAGTGCTGCATCATGCGTTGCAACGTGCTAAAACCGCAGCAGAAAAAAGAAACTACCATGTGCATTACGCCTTAAAAGCCAATGCTGAGGCCAATTTGCTGCAATCGATAGTAGAAATGGGTTTCGGGGCCGATTGTGTCAGTGGTCAGGAAGTAGAATGCGCAGTTGAATCAGGCTTTGCGGCTGAAAAGATCGTGTTTGCCGGGGTGGGAAAGTCGGATCGCGAGATTCGCTATGCCCTGGAAAACGACATCTATTGCTTCAATTGCGAATCGTTGCAAGAGCTGGAGGTGATTGATCAGCTGGCTGCCTCGATGGGCAAAGTGGCTCGGGTGGCCTTGCGCATCAATCCCGATGTAGATCCCAATACGCACCGCTACATTACAACGGGTTTGGAGGAAAACAAATTCGGCATCAATGTGTGGCAGCTGGAGGAAACCTTGGCACGACTCCAAACCCTCAATGCACTTCAATTGGAGGGGTTACACTTCCATATTGGTTCGCAAATCACCGATTTGTCGGCCTTTCGCAACCTGTGTACCCGGGTCAACGAGATTCAGCGTTGGTTTTTCGATCGGCAAATTGTGCCCAATCACGTTAATTTGGGCGGTGGTTTGGGCATCGACTACGATCGGCCTGCCGCCAGCGATGATCCTGATTTTGAAGCCTACTTCTCCATCTTCGAGCGCTTTTTGGAGCCTCGGCCCCATCAAAGCATTCATTTTGAATTGGGGAGGGCCTTGGTGGGGCACTGTGGAGCGCTCATCAGCAAAGTGTTGTATGTGAAGCCCGGCATCAAGACCGATTTTGTGATTTTGGACGCCGGGATGACCGAGCTCATTCGGCCGGCCTTGTACCAGGCTTATCACCGAATTGAAAACCTGTCGAAATCCGGGCAGCCGATAGCGCCCAAAAAGTACGATGTGGTAGGGCCGATTTGTGAGTCGTCCGACTGCTTTGGAAAGGCGGTAGAATTGCCCCAAACCGAGCGTGGCGATTGGGTGGCCATTCACACCGCAGGAGCCTATGGTCAGGTGATGGCATCGCGCTATAATTTGCGCCCCTTTGTGCCGGCGGTTTGGACGGATTAGCAGGGTAGGAGAGAAGCACTTCAGTTGCACTCCGATGGCGGTGAAATGGATCGAATTCAGGTGGAATAAGTGAATTGAAAACTGATAGTTCCGGTGGTCGGTTGTTAAATATTGGAAAATAGTTGTTTATGAAATTTTGTAAAAATTTTTCAACGCGATTTTTTGCGAATAGAGGCACTTTTTTTTGGGTTAAAATCAGACCTGTTTGCCCATTGTTGAGCTTGCTGATGGCGGTAGCTTTCGGACAAGTTGCCGCACAAATTCCCGAACCCACACGCACCTATTTGGCCGACGATGGTTTGGTACCCCGCGAGCGATTTTTCGATTTCAAACAATTGGATTTGGAGCTAGCTTTCGAGCCTGAAAAAGGCTTGGTGAAGGGTACTGTTCGGCACACCTTTAGCCCCCTGCGCAATGAGTTAAAAAATGTTCAGCTGGATGCCCCTGGAATACGGGTGAAAACCATTACGCTCGATGGCCAAACGTGCACCTGGAAATCGGCTGCGAAAATGCTGGACATTGCCGTTCCCGAAGGCGCGCTTACCCGAGGAAAAGACTATCAACTGACCATCGAATACGAAGCCAATCCAAAAAAAGGAATCTACTTCATCGGTTGGAACGATCCGCTCAACCTGAGCCGCAAACAAATCTGGACCCAAGGCCAGGGGATTGACAACCGCCATTGGATTCCGATGTTCGATGACCTGAGCGACAAAGTGGTATCGAACCTCACCGTCAACATGCCGGAAGGATATAAAGTGCTGAGCAACGGCCAACGGTCGAAGCCGAAAAACAACAAGGACGGTCCCTGGACTTGGTCCTACCGCATGGAACACCAGCATCCGCCCTATCTCATCATGTTGGGCATTGGGAAATACGAGATCAAGGAAACTCAATCAGCCAGTGGTATTCCGATGTACCTGTATTACTATCCAGAATGGGAAGATCGGGTAGAAGCTACTTACCGCTACAGCGAAGCCATGTTCGATTGGTTTGAGCAGGAGCTCGGTGTGCCCTATCCCTGGGGGAGTTACAGTCAAATTCCGGTGCAGGACTTTATGTACGGAGCCATGGAAAACACCACCGCTACCTTGTTTGGCGACTTTTTCTTCGTGGACGACCGTTCTTACCACGACCGCAACTATGTAGCGGTGAACGCACATGAGTTGGCCCATCAATGGTTTGGCGATTATGTAACCGCCCGCAGTTCGGCCCACCACTGGTTGCAGGAGAGCTTTGCTACCTATTACAATACCCTCTACGAAAAAGAAGCTTTCGGGCAGGATCACTACGATTGGAAACGCCGGCAGGCAGTGCTTCAAAGCTTGAATGCCAGCAAAAAAGACCACCGACCCATTGCTAACAGTCGGGCCGGGTCCACCCGGCATTATCCGAAGGGAGCACACGTGTTGCACATGTTGCGCCACCTCGTGGGAGACGAATTGTACCGGGCCTCCATCAAGCATTACCTGCAAAAGCACCCCTACGGTTCAGTAGATTCGGAAGACCTGCTGGTGGCATTTTATGAGGTGAGCGGCCAGCCCTTAAACTGGTTTTGGGAAGAGTGGGTATACCGTGGCGGAGAGCCCGAATACCAAGTGAGTTTCGAAGAAGTAGAGCGCTCCGGCAGGCGTTTTTCAGAATTTACCGTTGAGCAGGTCCACCAGCAAACCGAAGTCGTGGGCTTGTTTGACATGCCCATGGTGTTTCAGGTACATTATAAAGATGGTACTAGCAGTGAGGAACAACACCGCATTTTCGAGGCCAGGCAAACCGTTGCACTTGCCAATCCCGAAAACAAAGAAGTCGCCTACGTACTGTTTGATCCCAACAGCGAGGTGATCAAAAAAGTGCGTTTCTCAAAATCCACAGTTATGCTCATGGAGCAAGCCGAAAAGGCCACCCACATGCTCGACCGCTACGATGCTTTGGTGGCACTGCGCTCGGTGCCAATGGCCCAAAAGAAACCTTTGTATCAGCGAATTTGGACCAACAACGACTACCATGAGGTGCTGGGCGAATTGATTTTTCAGGCATTGAACGACGATGCGCCTGAATGGATGATCGAGTTGGCGATGGCCCATGAAAATGTGCAGGTGCAAAAACACCTGGCCAGGCACCTCAAAACCATTGATGTGAACTGGATCAAAACCTTAGAACCCTTGCTCACCAATCCATCTTACGTGACTGTGGAAATCGCTTTGGAAAAGCTTTGTGTGGCTTCCCCCACCCAAGCAGGCCAATTTTTGGCCGCTTGCGATGGCGTGATGGGTACCCGCGGTCGCAATGTGCGCATCAAGTGGTTGGAAATGGCGTTGAACTTTCAGCACGACTCTAAATACGAGAAAGAGTTGATCGAATACACTTCCGTCTCTTATGAGTTTTTGACCCGCACAGCGGCTGCTCAAGCCTGTGTGCGCCTGAGTTTGTTCAACGAAAATGTATTTCAATACCTGGCCAATGGAGCAGGGGCCTACAATAGGCGATTGAAGGGGCCTTGCCGTCAGGCACTAAGAGAATTCTACAAAGAGCCCATTTACCGATCTATGATCAGAAAATACGTAGCAGAAGGAACCTGGAACGCAGACATGCAACGGTTCTGGGACCGCCTGTTGGGGTAAAGAAAAAAAAGAAGCAAGAAATCCGATCCATCTTAGCCCCCCAGTTAAGACATCGGCCATTGTTCTTGCTTCTTTTTGTTGTGAAAAGTTGTTTCGAAGCAACTCCTCGGTGTGCTAATGAAAGCGGTCGATTTGCTAAAAATCTATCTAACAGTGATTATCAAAGAATCGACAGTCATAAAATTGCGGCAGCGATTCGGGGAGGACAAGACGTAATTGTACTGAATTTGGATACCCTGTTTTAGCCCTATATAAACCCCATTTTTACTCTATATAAAACTGTAACAACTACCTATAAATATGCGTGTTTATACGGTAGTAGGTGTCGCGCTTCGATTGTGCGCTTTTTGGGTAGAAGGCAGCCAAAAAAGGGACTCAATCGACCTTGAAAAGCCGTTGAAAGCTTCGAGCCCAAGGTTTTTCGGCAAACAGCACTTTGGTCTTGGCCCAGGTGCTGCGGAACAATTCCGATTGGCGGTAAGCTTCTAACGCCTCTGGTCCGGTCCAGTGGCTGTGGGTCATCAATACATGGGGCTGCTTGGAATCTTGGATCAACTCCAGGTATTCACACCCTTCAAAAGCCCTGATTTTAGACTTTGAAGCCTCGAAGATGGCGAGAAAAGTCTCCACCTCCTCCGGTTGAAAGGTCATCTGTACCAGCCTAATTACCATGGAATTCAATTCGAATGATGTCGTTGATCTTGAGGCCCAGCAGTTTGTTGGCATGACCGATGTTGATAGCGATTTCTAAAAATCCACTGGCACCGAAGAGCGCCAGGCGCTCGCTGGCCACCACATCGTCGTAGCGGTTGCTGATGTGGTGGATATCGTACCCCGGTACCCGGAACGAAATGGTGAAATCGCGCCCCTTGCCCACCTGCCGAAACAATTGACGGGAGATGTTGGAGATGACGTTGCCGTAGGAATCTACATAAATGACCGTGCCCCGAATGGTATCATTGTCTACCACCGCCCGAAACTGGGTGCGTTCTTTCCAGTTTTCTTTGGGTGGGCCCAATACGCTGAGTGTACCGCCACGGCCCAGGTGGCAGGCTGCCTGCACAAATACTTCGCGGGTAGGGAAGGTGAGCAGGTCGGTGTTTTGATTGAGTTGCAACTCTACCATCTCTTGCGGTCGGCGATCGAACAGCAAGGAAAAAATGCCATTGTCGGCCCCGATGTAGTATTGATCTTCGAATTTTACCGCGAGGTGAACAGTATCTTCATCCAGGTTGGGCAGCACGCCGATGATGTGAATGGAGTTGGCCGGAAAGTTGGGCGTGGTGTTGCGCAGCATAAAAGCCGCGGTGGCAATGTCAAATTTGGGAACATCGTGTGAGATGTCTATAATTTGAATATCAGGAAGTTGCGAAAGGATAGCGCCCTTGATTGCACTCACATAAAAGTCGGAGGTGCCAAAGTCGGTAGTTAGGGTAATCAGGGCCATTCGTAAGCTCGGGGCAAGGCCGGATTTCCGGCAAAAATTTACTTATTTTGTGCCCTCGAAAATAGAAAATGTTTCGCTGAACCTTCATTATTAAGGAAAGGAACTTGCAAGAGCTATACATCAAGGTGGAATCAGCCAATCCGGTTGAAATTTTTGGCATCAACAACTCCCACATCCACCTCCTCAAAACCTTTTTTCCAAAGTTACAATTGATTGCCCGCGGCTCCACCCTCAAGGTGATGGGCGAGGCCGAAGAGCTGCAATCCTTTGAGAAAAAATTTGCTCGGCTGGTCGAGCACTTCAACAAATACAACCACCTATCGGAAACCGACATTGAACATTTAATGGCGGTGAACGGTGAGCCCTCCGAAAACGGCGAATCAAAAACCAGTGATGTGCTGGTGTTTGGAACCCACGGCCGGCAAGTGCGGCCACGAACGCCCAATCAGTTTGAAATGGTGGCCAAGGCCAAAACCTGTGACCTGCTGTTTGCCATCGGCCCGGCGGGAACCGGAAAAACCTACACCGCGGTAGCTTTGGCAGTGCAGGCCCTGAAAGAAAAAAGGATTCGGCGGATCATCCTTACCCGACCTGCGGTAGAAGCAGGGGAGAACCTTGGGTTTTTGCCAGGCGACCTGAAGGAAAAACTCGATCCCTACCTGCAGCCTTTGTACGATGCGTTGCAGGACATGATTCCCGGCGATGCATTGGCCAAATACATGGAAAAGGGGGTGATTCAAATCGCTCCGCTGGCCTTTATGCGAGGGCGAACCCTCGACAATGCCTATGTGATTTTGGACGAGGCGCAAAACGCTACCGAATCGCAGATGAAGATGTTTCTTACCCGTATGGGCAAGAGTGCCAAGTTCATCATCACGGGCGACATGACGCAAATCGATTTGCCCCGCAACCAGCGTTCTGGTCTGGTGCATGCCTTGCGATTGCTAAAGCCCATTTCCGACATCGGTATTGTGATGCTGGATGCACAAGACGTGATCCGGCACAAACTGGTGAAAAAAATCTTGTCGGCCTATGACAAGGCTGAAGCTGAAAAAGAATCCAAATCCAAGAAGAACCCGGACGCATGAGCGGAACTTTGACCCACACCGAATTTTCTTTTCCCGGACAAACTCAAGTTTACCACGGTAAAGTGCGGGATGTGTACTCTATTGGCGAAGACTTGCTGGTGATGGTGGCTTCCGATCGTATTTCGGCCTTTGATGTGGTATTGCCCAAAGGCATTCCTTTCAAAGGGCAGGTGCTCAACCAACTGGCCTATGGTTTCATGCAACAAACCGCCGATATCGTTCCCAACTGGACCTTGGCCATGCCCGATCCCAACGTAACGGTAGGCAAGCGTTGTGCACCCTATATGGTCGAAATGGTCATTCGGGGCTACCTCACAGGGCATGCGTGGCGCGAATACCGCGAGGGCAAACGCGAACTCTGCGGAGTATCGCTGCCTGAAGGCATGAAGGAGCATGATCGGTTTCCGGCTCCCATCATCACACCGGCCACCAAGGCCGAAAAGGGAGCACATGATGAAGATATTTCAAGGGAACAAATCATTGCACGGGGCATTGTTTCGGAAGCGGAGTATGCCCAATTAGAAACCTATACCCATCGATTGTTTGAGCGGGGTACTGCCTTGGCAGCAGAAAAGGGCTTGTTGTTGGTAGATACCAAATACGAGTTTGGCAAAGATGTGGAGGGCAACATCACCTTGATTGATGAAATTCATACCCCCGATTCCTCCCGGTATTTTTATGCTGAAGGCTATGAAAAACGCCAGGAGCGGGGAGAGCAACAAAAGCAGTTGTCCAAAGAATTTGTGCGGCAATGGCTCATCGAAAACCACTTCCAAGGGTTAGAAGGGCAGAAAATCCCCGAAATTCCGGATGCTTTTGTAGGTTCCGTGACGGATCGCTATGTAGAACTATACGAGAAAATTTCGGGCAAACGGTTTGAAAAAGCGGCCCATACCGATGTGCTGGCTCGGGTAGAAGCCAACGTGAACCGCTTCCTTTCAGAAGGCTAAATCACCCTTCAATCACCCGCTCTTGCAACACTTCTTGCAAGCTGCGCAGCAAGTCTTCTTTTTCGTCGGGAGCTTCCAAAGCCTCTTTTACAATCTCCAACCCTTCTTCCAAATCAGTTTCCGGAAGCGGAGGTGCCATGTTTTCGATCACCGTAAGGCACTCCAGGCAAGTGAGGTAGCTGTCGCGAGTGGCAAGGCTCACAAACAGCAAAAGGTATTCATTCACATCCAAACCCGATTCCCAAAACGCAGAGACGAGCAACGGCCGTACGGGCTTGGTACGCGGATCGTTGATGGCGGCAATCAAAGGTTCAATGCTGCGCGTGGTCTTCAGTTGGGTCAGCAGTAAGCGAACCTTGGCATCCACCTTCGTTTCCGGATGGTTGAGCATCGCATCAATCATAGCGGGAATGGCACGGTGGTCCCCTTCCTTTTCGGTGCGGTTCAAAGCCCGCATCACCACTTCAGCATCTTTCGAGCGCAAGTCTTCCAGTAGTTTCCGGTTTTTTTCGGCTTCTTTTTGCGCTTTGCTCTTTTCTTCCAGGTCCATAGCTTGTTGATATTGGGCGGCAAAGATACGGATTCGAAGTGGCTGAACGAGCAAGGGTAAGACCTGCTGAAAACCAACTATTTCAAAAAAAGAGAAGCATTTTATGGAATTGCTTACCGGCATTCACCTTCAGGATGTGCATCTTGATAAACGAGTTCAACATGGAGAAGCCTCAATTTGAAATGCCGCGTCCTTGTTCACAAGGATGGGAGCAAATGGACCCGGTCGAAAAAGATCGCTGGTGTGCCCGCTGCGATAAAAAGGTCTACGATTTTACCCAGGCCTCAGCGGCTACCATTCAGCAGGTTTACCAACAAGCGGAAGGGCGCATCTGTGGTCGATTGCGAAGAGAGCAGTTGATGCCCGTTCCATCCGGATGGAGCTTAAAGCATTTTGTGCTGGCCCTTTGGCTCGTTTTTGGTACTTCGCTCTTTAGCGGAGTGCAAGCCCAAAACGATACCATTGTTTTTGCCGAAGAGCAGTACCGTACCTTCACCATTGAGGTGAAAGATGCCAGCGGGGCAGTGTTGCCTGGAGCCAATGTGGTGGTGCACCTCGAAGGTAAAACACAAGTGTTTGCTGAATCTGCCGGGGATGATGGTAAGGCAACGGTTTATTTATCATTGGATAATATCGGTGAGGCATCTTCAATCTTGGTAAGCGTATTCTACATTGCCATGGAACCACAACATTTTTGCTTTCAGATCGACTCCAAGGCAGAACTCAATAGTGCAGCGCTGCGCGCGTCCTACCTCGAACTGACGCAAGTAGATTTGGGTGAAGGGTTTGAACTTCGTCAATGGGAGGGAACCTTAGAAGTTCGTTTGAGCGAAGACCCCAATACCATTGTAATTGGCGAAGTGGTCATGCCTCCGCGCTGGCAGCACAAGTTTCGCCGGGCCAATCCGTTTAAAAAACAACAACCCCGATACCATGAGTAACGACCGATTGCCCCACGGGCATCTCCATTCTCAATGCAAGGGCTCTACACGTTCACTTTAGAAGCGGCATACCCCCAATAACTGAATCCATGACCGACATTAACATTTCTATCCCAGCTCCGTGCCACGAAGATTGGGGCAAGATGAGCCCTGCTGACAAAGGCCGTTTTTGCCAGTCGTGCAGCAAAGTGGTGCGCGATTTCACCAACGAAAGCCAGGAAGCGATTTACCAAGCCTATCAAGAGGCGAAGGGACAGCTGTGCGGCCGCTTTCGCGAAACGCAAATCACTGCTCAGCCAGCACCCATTCGGCCCTTTTCCTGGATCAAGCGTTTTGTGTTGGCCTTGATGTTGGCCTTTGGTGCCCACCTTTTTGTGTTTGCTCAATCTCCGGGAATTGATGACTCCTTAACCCCAAGGGAAGCCCTTTGGTTGGAGGTAGAGCCCGAAAACACCACCGTTTTTTCCTTCACCGTGAAGGAGGCCACCACCGGTGAGGCCATTGCTGGTGCAAAAGTGAAATTGGTAGGAGCCATCGCCGACACCAAGTGGACCAATGCCTTGGGAATGGCGCGAATAGCGATCACCAAAAGGGAAATATGGCGGTTGCCCTTGCTCGTAAAAGTGACTGCCGAAGGCTATCCAGCTCAGGAGTTGGTGGTCGATCTGCAAAAGGCCGATTGGCTGATTGAAATGGGCGCGATTACTGCTAAATCAGTTCCAGGCAGCACGGGTGAAAGCCCAGTAGTTGTTTTTCAAGAGGTCGACTTTACCGAACCAACCGTTTCGCAAGTCGTTTTCCCGGATAACCTTACCGGAATAGTGTCCATTCGTTCAGCAACTGCGTCACCAGCGGACACGCTTACTCCCCAGCAACGCACCCATTTTTCAGAAGCAGCTTTGCGCAACGATTTAGAAGGACCAGCTGCGGAAGAAGCCAATCCTAGTGATAGAAACACCCACCCAAAAGCCACAATGGCCGAACAGGACCAGAGCAATATAAAACTGGTGGAGGAGGGAACACCGGATGTTAAACTGCCTGGTGATACCCAAGGGCAAAGCAATGGTTCTTCCCTGGTTAACGAAGGTGCTCCAATGCAGGGGAGGAGTTCGAGTGATAGCACGACCACTCAATCATACGAAGAGGAGAAAGCAAGATTTGAGGCTGACCCACGCCTAAAAATACTTTTACAAACTATGGGTAAGATGCGGGTCACCCTAGCAGAAGAATCAACTGAAAATGCTGACCAATGCGCCAGGGTAAAAGGGGAGATAAAGGTGGCTCCAATGACCGAAAGCGACAGTACATCATCTTCTCAAAGCAACACCCTACAAGAGCTAGAAGTAATTGAACGACAGGTGCCTCGGGAGGAAACCATTTATTTGGGAAAGCCGTCGGTAAATCATACCGAAAGAGAAACCAGCCCTACCCGATTACCGAATACATTACCCAATTCTATCTCAACCAACAGCGAGCAACAAAGTCCGTAGGAAGACGGATGAACCAATTTTTTCTAACCAAAGCCCCAATACATGCCCCCAATAAACTTTACTGTTCCCGAGCCTTGTGGCAAGACCTGGAACGACCTGGAGCCCCGAAAACTTGGCAGGCACTGTAATGCTTGCGAAAAGGTAGTGTATGATATGACCGGAATGACCGGTGAGCAAATCCTGAAGTTTTACCGCCAAAAGGAAGGAAAGGTCTGCGGGCGGTTTCACCCTTTCCAGCTGACGGATGCTCCTTTGCGGCCCGCTTCCTGGCTTAGGCGCTTTTTACTCTGCCTGTTGTTGGTGTTTGGAAACTATCTGTTTGTTTTTGCCGACTCGCACACTGCCAGTTGGATAGAAAAAACCACAACCGAGTGGTTGGATGCACCAGTAAAAGTCCAAATCGAAGTAGTGGATGCTGTTTCAGGCTTGACCATTGCCGGAGCCCACGTGTTGGTGAAGCCGGGAGAAACGCCTTATCGATTGCGCGCCTCTCTGACCGATTCTCTTGGGAAAACAACCCTTACTTACCAGCAAGCGGAAGAACAAGAAATTGCCTGGGGAGAGGTTGAAGTAAGTTTTCCAGGATATCAACTTTCCCAAATAGCCGTACCTCAGAAATCCGGATTGTTTCAAGTAGCGTTGAAGCGAAAAACACATTCGGTGGACTTTGCTTGTAGGACTTTTGGCACCACGGTTACCTTTATGCCCCATTCGGACGAAGCTTTTATCTATGGAGACCTATGGGCTTCCGGGCCTATTTTCAGAGATCCAGATCATTTCTTGTTTTACCCACCGGTGAACAGCTTCAAAAACCTGGAGGCGCTTGAGAACCGCATTGTCTCTGACCCCGAGCCAGAAAAGTCAGTATTAGAAAGTACTCAGGTGCCCATGCCCGCAAAGCCTCCACTACCGGAGCCTCCACCCATCACGCCACTACTGCCAGAGCCTTCCCAACTAAGAATAGGGCGAGGGGAGTAGTGCCAGCGTAGCGCTGGACTTATAGTTCATAAAATTCCGATCGGAAAACGAATCATCCAAGCTGATTGGCTTAATTAATTAGTCCTGCGCGAAACATAACGAGACTGGTGACTCTCCTCGAAACATAGGGAAATTTCGACCAACAAAATCAAGGGTCCATTAGCCCCAACGACTGAAAAAGGAACCAAAAGGCGGTTTCAATGCCGCGCACCAAAAATGGCGCTGCCCACCCGAACCATGTTGCTTCCTGCTTCTACGGCAAGCGGATAGTCACCACTCATGCCCATGGAGAGAATAGAAAATGTGGGTTGGTCGGCAAAAAATTCCTTGGAAGTATCGTCAAACAGTTGTTTGAGAGACGCGAATTCCCGCTGCACCACCTCTGTATCGGAAGTATTGGTGGCCATCCCCATCAGTCCCCGCACCCGGATGTGCTCCATCGACTGATACGTTTCGTGGCGGAGCAGTTCGGCCAACTCTTCCTCGCTCAAACCAAATTTGGTTTCTTCTTTGGCGATGAAGATTTGAAGCAACACATCAATCACCCGGTCGTTCTGAGCCGCCCGCTTGTTGATTTCCTTCAGCAATTTCAAAGAATCCACCGCGTGAATGAGGGACACGAAGGGCGCAATGTATTTTACTTTATTGGTTTGCAGGTGGCCTATGAGGTGCCAGGCGATGTCCTTGGGCAACTCCTCGTACTTGGAAGCCATTTCCTGCACGCGGTTTTCTCCAAACACGCGCTGCCCGGCGGCATAGGCTTCTTCGAGCACCTCCACCGGTTTGGTTTTAGAAACCGCTACCAGGGTTACTTCCGCTGGTAGGGTTTCATTTATAGCATTTTAATTTTCTGCAATCGACATAGGTTCATCAGTCTTCCAGACTATGAACAAACAAACCGCTACGAAGTTTGGGCTCGAACCACGTCACCTTCGGTGGCATGATCATGTCATTGTCCGAAATGTCAATGAGTTGCTGCATGCTCACCGGATACATGGCAAAAGCCACTTTCATCTCGCCACTGTTGACTCGTTTTTCAAGCTCGCCCAAACCACGGATACCGCCCACAAATTCAATGCGCTTGTCACGACGGAGGTCTACAATGTTGAGCAGTGGCTCCAATACTTTGTTTGAAAGGATGGTAACGTCCAACACGCCCACCGGGTCGTTGTCATCATATGTGCCCGCTTACGCGGTAAGCTTATACCACTGTTGGTCAAGGTACATGCCAATGGTGTGCAAACCCTCAGGGCGGTAGGCATCCGAACCTTTGGCTTCTACTTCAAAGCTTTCGCCCAGTTGGGCAATGAATTCCTCCGAAGAGTGGCCGTTCAAATCCTTCACCACCCGGTTGTAGTCGATGATTTGCAATTGATTGTCGGGAAAAAGCACCGACATGAAGAAGTTGTAGCGCTCATGGCCTTTGTGGTTGGCATTGGCTTCGCGGAATTCGCGACCGACCAAAGCACCGGCTGCGGTACGGTGGTGACCGTCTGCAACGTAGATAGAAGGTACATCGGTTTCGAAAAGCTCCACCATTTGGCGGATGATCTCCCCATCGCGAATGACCCAAAGCGCGTGGTGAATGCCATCTTCCGCAATGAAATCGTATTCTGGTGCATCGTGGCCCTTCACCATATCCACCAGGTTGTCAATCGCCTTCACCGCAGGATAGGAGAAAAAAACCGGCTCGGCATTCATTTTGCCTACCCGCACGTGGTTTTTACGGTCCTCTTCCTTGTCTGGACGGGTGAGCTCGTGTTTCTTTATGTTGTTGTTGAAGTAATCGTCGATGGCGTTGCAGCCCACCAAACCGGTTTGTGTGCGGCCGTCCATCGTCAATTCATACACGTATAAGAATTCGCCTTCGTCCTGCACCAGCACGCCATCTTCTACCAATTGGTCGAAGTTGGACTTGCCTTTGGCATAAATTTCGGGAGCGTAAGGATTTTGCGAATCGTCAAAATCGATTTCGGGTTTAATCACATGAAGAAACGAAACCGCGTTGCCTTCGGCTTCATCGCGAGCCTCCTGGGTATTGAGAACATCGTAAGGGCGGCTGGCCACTTTGGCCGCCTGCTCGACCACCGGACGGATGGCCTTGAAAGGTTTTAATACAGACATGGCTTAAACAGCTAAGGCCGGGTTTAACCCAGCAATTCAATAATACGATCGGCCAACTCCACGCCGATCCGATCCTGAGCTTCTACCGTAGCCGCTCCAATGTGCGGGGTAAGCGACACTTTTTCGTGGGCCAACACATCGGCACGAGGCGTAGGCTCGTTCACAAAAACATCCAAACCAGCGTAGGCTACTTTTCCTGAGTTGAGCGCTTCCAGCAAGGCGTCTTCATCAATCACTCCACCACGGGCCGCGTTGATCAAGCCCACACCGTCTTTCATGAGGGCCAGTTCATCCGCGCCAATCAGGGCTTTTCCGCCGGGCATAGCCGGTACGTGCAGCGAAATAAAATCCGATTCTTTCAATACTTCTTCCATAGAAGCGGTGCGCAAGGGCACTTTTACTGTCCCAACTCCTTGAATGTGGAGGTCGAGGGTGCTTTCTAAAGTAGAGCGGTCGTGGGCTAATACCTCCATGCCAATGCCAATGGCATAAGTAGCAAGGGCTTGTCCAATACGGCCAAAGCCTACAATGCCCAGTTTCTTACCGCGCAATTCTACTCCTTTGGCGTATTTCTTTTTCAGTTTTCCGAACTCGGAGTTGCCGTTGGCAGGCATTTGCCGGTTGGCATCGTACAGCGAGCGGGAAAGGTTGAACAAGTGGCCCATCACCAATTCTGCAACCGATTGGCTGGAGGCAGCAGGCGTATTGATCACGTGCAGGCCTTGGTTGCGTGCATAGTCCACATCAATGTTGTCCATGCCCACACCACCACGGCCGATCAGTTTCAATCCAGGGCAAGTATCGATCACATCTTGGCGCACTTTGGTAGCACTGCGCACCAAAACAGCTACGTATCCTTGTTCGTTGATGGCGTTGGCCAGAGCTTCCTGAGCTACTTTCTCAGTGATAACTTCATATCCGGCAGCTTCCAGGCGGCTTTTGCCAGCAGGGGAGATGCCATCGTTGGCTAATATCTTTTTCACAGTTGAGGTGTTTATCCGAATTGTTGTTCAAGGTGTTTCATGACATCCACCAATACTTGTACACTATCCAGCGGCAAAGCATTGTACATCGAAGCGCGGAAACCGCCTACGGAGCGGTGACCTTTGATGCCGCTAATGTTGGCGGAAGCCACCAATTGGTTGAAGGTTTCTGCCAAATCTTCATTGGTCAACACAAAAGTGGCATTCATGTTCGAGCGATCTTCGATAGCCGCAGTGCCTTTGAAAAGCGGGTTGCGGTCTACTTCACTGTAGAGCAGATCGGCTTTGGCCTGATTTTGTTGCTCAATGGCACCCACTCCGCCCTGGCCTTTGAGCCAACGCAAGGTGAGCATCGAAACGTACACGGCAAACACCGGAGGGGTGTTGAACATCGAATCTTTACCCCGGTGGATGGCAAGATCGAGCATCGAAGGAATGTCGCGGCCCGTGTGGCCCAGCAATTCATCTTTCACGATGTATACCGTGGTTCCGGCAGGACCCATGTTTTTTTGTGCTCCGGCGTAGATCATTCCAAAATCGGCCACATTTACCTTGCGGCTGAAAATATCCGAAGACATGTCGCAAATCACCGGGACCGGACTTTCCGGAAAGGCCTTGAATTGTGTGCCGTAAATGGTGTTATTGGAAGTGAGGTGGAGAAAATCAACCTCCGAAGGTACCGTATATCCCTTGGGAATGTAGGTGAAGTTTTTGTCTTCTGAAGAACCCAATACCTGTACACCACCCAATTTCTTAGCTTCTTTGATGGCCTTAGTAGACCAGGATCCGGTGTTGACGTAGGCACCACTGCCGCCGGCCTTCATCAGGTTGATGGCACTCATGTAAAAACCAAGGCTGGCGCCACCTTGCAAAAACAACACGCTGTAGCCTTCCGGCACTTCGAGCAGTTCTTTTACCAAGTCGATCGCCTCTTCCATTACCGCAACAAAATCTTTGCTCCGGTGGGAAATCTCAATCAAGCTGAGGTTAAGGTCATTGAAGTTGATGAGTGCCTCCGAAGCCTGTTGCATAACCTCCTGTGGCAAGATGCAAGGGCCGGCACTGAAATTGTGTACTTTGGACATGATAGAAGGGATTATTCGGTCCTAATTTGTTCCGCGAATATCACCCATTTTTGCCGCAATCCCAACAGTTTTTTGGCAAGAAAAAAAGCCCACCGTTAGGGTGAGCTTTCTCTATGATTATCAAATTGTTAGCCTAATTTTATCGCGTGCCAATGTAAGCGTTTAGCTCATCGACACTGCTCTCGAAGTCAAAGGCATCGTTTACCTTATAATAGTTGTTGAGATCGAAAGTGTAGCCGTAAGCATATTTAGCAAAATCGAGTTTGCTGTCTTCAAAGTCAAACAAGCCCATGATGTCGCGCACCTGGTGGGAAAATAAGCAGTTGGAGCTGATCACCTGCTTGGCAATGGTCAACTTGGTATCTTCAAAAGATTTGGCAGCAATGCTGTTTTTAGCGGCCGCAAAATCAGCATCCGACATCGGCCAGTTGCAACCAATACGTCCGTCATACCCAGGCATGATGTAATGGTCTTCCGTAACCACTACCGTAGTTCCAGGACCAGTAGTAGTGGTGGTAGAAGTAGTAGAAACAGAGGTCTGTTCCACTACTGTAGCATTGGTGTTGATGCCTACCGAGCCAGAAGTCTGGCCCTCAGCGTCCACCGTTACATTGATATTTACATTCTCACTGCCGGGTTGTCCGGTGGCAGTAGAAGTAGTGGTAGTGGTGGTGGTGGTGCTCGACTGCGAAGAAAATTGTTGTGGGTTGACCCTGCGAGAAGGCTGTGGTGCAGGCGTTGGAGGAGGTGCTGCCGTAGTGGTGGTGGGTCGTGGTAGCGGAACCTCCGATACCAAATTCAAAGCCCACCAGTCGGCTTTGTCAGAAAATACCTCCGTTTTTTCCTCTTTCTCCTGAAAGTTTTTGGCTACCCGGTTGGCGAATTTTTTTGTCGATTTGCTGGTTCCCGATTCCGACTTGCGTTTGATTCTGAAGGTAGACTCCGTGAAATCGTAGAGGAATATTTTCTTGTCGAAAGCGCCCAATTGCTCGTCTTCAAAAATAATCTTCACTTGATAAGCGGTGGGGTTGAGGCCCGATACTTTCACATTGGTCTCAGGACTATCGTTTTGGCGAAGGCCGTTTAAGATCACGTAGAAGCGCTCACCGTTTTCACTGAAAAAGATGGCATTGGAATTTTGAGCGATCCCTGTGCCCATCAGAGTAAGGAGGGCCAAGAGCAGTAGGGTATACTTTTTCATCATAGCTTGGTATTAGGTTAGATTGTCATAGGTACCGCGGCAAAGCCAAATACCGTGCCAACCCAATCAAAAGTACAACTTTTTAGAGCCAACCGCCTACCGTTACTGATCTTCGGGTGTCACGATGGGAGCAGGGGGGAGCCGGTGCTTGCGAGAAGCCTTTTTTCCGGTGATGTCCACATCTTTTATATACACCCACTTGCCGTTCTTGAGCACCAAGGCATCGTAGCTCATATCAGGACCATAGAATTCATAAATCCCTTCCAGATCGCTTCGGGAGGGAGCCAGGTGGTCAAAGATGATTTCTTGCCGCTTGGGCACGTATTTCATCGACATGGTAACATCGGCCGAGTATTCGAAGATCACCCGGCGTTGGGTCTTCTTTTCCATCCTAAAAATGGTCGCTCCAAATTTGGCCCGGCCACGGCCGTCAATCGTCAGCACATCGATCACTTTTTTGGTCGTAAACCGCGTATGACCATCCCATCCCAACAGGGTATACATCAGCTTGCCGCCTTTACTCACCGGAATGATCTCATAATACAAAGCTCCATACCACTCGGTAGGTGGATAAACCTTGAATTCGGGCGTAAAAGCCCGGTCTGAGGCATCTGACAGTTCGGTAATTACATATTGCTTCCGTTTTTTATTCCAGTATTGAATGAGGCCGAAATATTCGTGGGTATCGTTGTCAAGCGCCACATTCCAATTGAAAATACGCACCAGCTTATCGGAAGCAGTGAGCACCGCCATGTGTGGTAAAGCTTCGAAAGGAAATTGAAAAGAGGCCTCATCGGCAAGGGCATTTTGCAACGCTTCTAGAAAAGCCTGATTTTTAATTCTACGTTCCTGATCGGTTTGGGCTCCAACGGTGGCTTCGCGCAAAGCAATCAGTTCAGTTTCCAGTTGCTGATAATCAACTATAGAAGGCTCATCCGACTGAATACCAATCCAGGAACTGATCAAAAGAGTTAAAAAGATACTTCCCATACCTACGCCAAAACGATTCATTTCGGAGCATATTATAAAGAAAAACCCCACTGTGGCAACAGCAGGGTGAAAGATATAGCAAACGGGAGACCGTTTATAAGTGCATGAAATCCTTTTTTACCGTCAACTCCTCCTCGGTTTCTTTGTAATCCGGATCGTCTACACAACAGTCTACCGGACAAACGGCAGCACATTGCGGTTCGTCGTGAAAGCCAACACACTCCGTACACTTATCGGTCACGATGTAATAAACATCCATTTCTTCAGGCTCCTGAGCAGCGTCAGCTTCAGTGCTTTTTCCCGAGGGAGTGGTTAAAGTTCCGGTAAGCGAAGTGCCGTCAGAGAACCGCCATTCATCCCCTCCTTCATAAATTGCATTGTTGGGACACTCAGGCTCGCAAGCTCCACAGTTAATGCATTCTTCAGTAATCATGATTGCCATGGCTACACGCGGTTTTTGTTAATTCCTTTAGTTTTGCAGGCGCAACAAAGTTAGGCATTCCTTCAATGAAGAAGGACCAAACGCCCGTTTTCGAATGGACATTCAACAACGTATTTTAGCCTTTGTTCAACTTGGACAACACCTTTCCCAGGCATTGGAAGAGGAGGAGAACCCCGAGCAAAATTTGCATGGAGTTATTCGAAGAGCACACCACGAAAATGGGTGGTTTGATGAAAAATCGGTGCGTTTTGCGCTCTGCCAATGGGCCGAATTGCTCACGGCGGCCAACTTGGAAAACTGGTTGTCCCACTATCCCGAACTCCACCAAGAAAGAGAGGCTAAAAAAGTAGGGCTAATTCTCGCGGGCAATGTTCCATTGGTGGGGCTACACGATTTGCTTTGTGTGTTGCTGGCCGGGCACACGGTGGTGGCCAAAACTTCTTCCAAAGATCGCCAATTGGTGACCTATATAATAAACACCCTTTTGGCCATAGAACCCGCCTTTGCACCAAAGGTGCTGCTTACGGAAGATCGGATGGTGGGAATAGAGGCCATGATTGCCACTGGAAGCAACAATTCGACAGGCTATTTTGAGTACTACTTTGGAAAATACCCACACATTATCCGGAAGAACCGCAGCTCGGTAGCCGTGCTCGATGGTAGCGAAAGTGAAGCCGAACTCTCCGCGCTGGGAGAAGATATTTTCCGGTACTACGGCTTGGGTTGTAGAAATGTGAGCAAGTTGCTGGTACCTCCCAACTATGATTTTGATCCTTTGTTCCAAGCTATTTTTTCTTGGAAAGAGGTGCTGAACAACCCCAAGTATTTCAACAACTATGAATACAACAAAACCATTTATTTGCTCAACAACGACCCAATGATTGAAAATGGATTTGTGGTGCTAAAGGAGGATGAACATTGGGTTTCTCCGGTAGGAATGCTTTTTTATGAAACCGTTTCCAACCCTGAAGCTGTGAATCAACATCTAACTAAACAACAGAACGCGCTGCAATGTGTAGTGGGGCACAACCACCTATCCTTTGGAGTCGCCCAAAAACCGGCCTTGAATGATTATGCCGATGGGGTAGACACCATGAGGTTTTTGGTTAACCTTGATACGCAGTAGCCTGATGGGCCAATTTGTTTTTTATAATTATTGCCACTACTTTCACTTCGGCTTTCAAAACCCGTATCCGTCCATGCTCGCTCCTAACCTCGAAAATCGCCGGTTTTTGCGATTATTTCCCCTGGTAGGTTTGCTCCTGTTGCTCCCCGCCATCACTTTTGGCCAGACTGTGTTTTGGGTCGAAACCTTCAATACAGGCTGTAATGCCAATACCACGGTAGCTAACTTTCCCTCTTCTACAGGGCAAGGCTTGTGGAGCCTCGATACCATCGGGGTGCCCAGTTTGCCGAACCCCAACATGTTTTTTGTGAGTGGGGCAGAGGCTGGAATGGTAGCCGGCGGGTGTGGTGATGGTTGTGTGGCCACACCAGGTTTAACCAATCAAAGTCTTCACATCAGTAGAATAAACTTGCTCAATCCAGCGGATAGTGCAGCTACTTACAACAATGGACCGGGCTCTGCGGTCAACCTAAGAGCTATTTCGCCCGTGATCAACTGTACTGGTTTTGCCGATATCACCGTTGATTTCGACTACATCGAAGGAGGAGACGGAGCTTTAGACGATGCAACCCTTTGGTATTCGAACAACTCCGGTTTGACCTGGGCGCTCATCGATTCCCTTGCGAAAACGCCCAATACCTGTGGGCCCAATGTAGGTACCTGGACTCACTTCAGCACCTTATTACCAGCCTCCGCCAACAACAATTCGCAGGTAATGCTGGCTTTCGACTGGAAAAACAACGAAGACGGCATTGGACAAGCGGTTTCTTTTGCCGTGGATAGCATTGTGCTTACGGATAACGATACACTTAGAGCCGATTTTACTTCTTCTGCCACTACTTTTTGTGTGGGTGGAGCCGTAAGTTTCTTCGATCTGAGTAATGGCGATACCGTCAACAGCTGGTCGTGGTTGTTTCAGGGCGGTGTACCGCTCATTTCCAATGCACAAAACCCAACCGGTATTGTTTACAACAATCCAGGAATGTATGACGTAGCGCTCATCGTAACCGATACGGCAGGAGGCATTGATACCCTGGTATTGCCGGGATACATTAATGTGCTGACTTGCCCGCCACCTACGGCTGATTTTACTACCCTCAGCACCAATATCTGTGTCAATCAGTGTATTGATTTCATCGACCAAACCATGCCGGCGAGTGTGCTCCTTTGGGAATGGAATTTCGACATTGGAGGCACCGGCAACGTCACGCCAAACACTTCCACCAATCCAAACCCTACCAACATTTGCTTTAGCGACACTGGTTCTTATCCCATTCGCTTGATTGTAACTGATACCTTGGGACAGCGGGATACGATTGTGAAGAATAACTACATTAGGGTAGATACCTGTGCCGCCCCTAAAGCTATTTTCCTGGCTTCTGATTCTCTCATTTGTCAAGGTGAATCGATTACTTTTACCGATACCAGTTTAGGTAACCCTACCAACTACACGTGGTCCTTTCCCGGTGGAACTCCCAATACGTCTACCAATGCCAATCCGAGTATTCTCTACAATACACCCGGAGTGTACAATGTAACGTTGACGGTGACCAATTTTGCTGGAACTGATGACACCATTCGTACCGGATTTATTCAGGTGTTGGCCTGTCCTCCACCTACGGCCAATTTTACTTCCTTGAGCACCACCCTTTGCGAAGGAGCGTGTGCCACCTTTGTAAGTACCAGCCTCTTCGCCACCAATTTTGTTTGGTCTTTTCCCGGGGCATCGCCCACGTTTGCTACCGGACCCAACCCTACCAACATTTGCTACCCAACCACTGGTTTTTATGATGTGCAGTTGATCGCCTCCAACATCAACGGTACCGATACACTTACGCAAACTGCCTTTATAGAGGTAATTGAATGCAATCCTCCGGTAGCCGAATGGACGGTGGAAGACGACAGTATTTGTCAAGGGAGCTGTATCCAGTTCTTCGGTCCCAGTGTAGGTGTCGACTCCATTCTTTGGGAATTTGAAGGAGCCGATTCCAACTACCGCACCTTTAGCGAAACTAACCCGATTGTTTGTTATTCCGATACCGGGCGCTTTAGTGTAAAACTCACGGTGAGTAATGCTTTCGGAGGAAATGTACTCTTTCTCGACGATCATATTTGGGTAGGCGAATACCCAAGTCTTGCGGTAGGCGCCAGCCAAACCATTATTGTTGGTGGAATGGCCCAATTACAGGCCTTTGGAACGGGTGAAAGTTATTTTTGGCAACCTTTTGTCGACCTGTCGTGCTTCAATTGTTCTGACCCGGAAGCCAAACCCGAAGAAACGACCATTTACACGGTGACCAATACTACCGATCTAGGATGTTCGGTGCAAGACTCCATAGAAATTGTAGTGGACAAACGCTTTTTTGTGGGTGTTCCCAATGCATTCTCTCCCAATGGAGACGACAACAACGACATTCTTTCGGTGCTGGGCAATGGAATTGGATCGGTGGAATTCACCGTATACAACCGATACGGACAAAAAGTATTCGAGAGTTTCGATCAGCGAGAGGGTTGGGATGGTACCCACAACAGCCAAGAGCAAAATCCAGGTATTTATGCCTACGTGGTAAAAGTGACCTTCAACAATGGAGTGACACAGGAGCTGTCGGGCAACGTAACCTTGTTTAGATAAGCGGGAATATATGGTAAGACAATTACGCACTTTGTTGGTAATGGCAAGTGTTTTGGCGGGGCTTACAGTTCAAGGCCAGCAAGACCCACATTTATCCATGTTTACCAACAATCCACTGCTCTACAATCCTGCTGCAGCCGGTGTATTTCCTGGTGGGGTTCGGTTTTCCAACAACTATCGGGTACAATGGCAATCGCTTTCGGAGCCGCTGACTTCCATTGTGGCCTCGGTAGACTTTCCGGTGGCTACGAACTTGCTCGAAAATGACCACATTGCCGGTGGTATCACCTTTTTCAATGATGAAACGGGCGATTCGCGCTTAACTACTACTTCGGGGCTCATCACCCTGGCCTATGGTAAGGCTTTAGATCGTTTGGAACAGCACTTTGTTTCGGTCGGTTTTCAGGGCGGGTATGCCGAGCGCGCCTGGGTGGCCGACAATTTGTTTTGGGAATCTCAATGGACAGGATCAGGCTTTGATCAGGCCATTGGTTCTGGCGAAGATGAAACCAGCCTAAACAAGGGCTATTTTGATTTGAATACGGGTATTCATTATTTCTATTCTGATCGTGATCGCTTTCGCGGACATGCCGGACTGGCCTTGTACCACGTTACCAAGCCTAAAATTGCTTTCTTCAGTGGAGATGATACGCGCATGTATTACCGCTATGTGTTTCACGGCGGAGTAGAGTCGGGCGGTAAGGATGCACCCTTTATCTTGGCTCCGAACCTGATGTACATGGATCAAGGGCCCAACCGAATGTTCATCGCTGGAACCGACTTCAAATTCTTGTTGAAATATCCCACCAAGTACACCGGTAAGAAAAAAGAAGCCTGGTTGTCGCTTGGCATCTACCACCGGTATCAGGATGCACTCATCGGCACGTTCAAGCTCAATTTTGGCGGCTTGACCTTTGGCGCCAGCTATGACCTTACGGTATCTAACCTTTCGGTACCCATCAACGGGTACGGTGGTCCCGAGTTCATTCTTTCCTGGAAAGGTGGCTACAAGAAAGGGTACCGCAGCAATCAAGCCAACGAGCGCTTCGAATAAGCGCTTTCGCTTTCAACCTGAAAGATTTAACTTTCATTAGCCCCGAAGGATTTTCGAGGGTGCAGTGTGTGATGTATGGCATTGTTTCACCGTGCGATGCAGTGGAACTAAAGCATCAGGGAATAAACTCGTAGGCCCCCAAATCGGGTTGACCGTCTCGGGTGTTGCCCTCAATATCGAGCAATACATTGATGAGTTTGCCCTCATCTACTGCCGGAGAATTTACATAAAGCCTAAAATCTCCCTCTAACGGGTCAGCAAAAACCTGAGTTCCCGGATTGCGGATGATATCAGCAAACCGATTGGCATTCGTAGTCGCTTTTTCGGTGCGAAGAATACAACGGTCGAAAAAGTAATCGAAGGCACCGGCAGCATCATTTTGCGTTTCCAGTTCTTCTGAAGCACTTCCTTCAATGATGCAGTTGGAGAATACGGTATTGTTCAAATCACGAATGAAAACATCATCCCTGATCTTGAAGAAGTTATTTAAGAGCAACATGCCTGTGTTTCGACTGCCGAAGCGCCAGTAGTTGGCAAAAGTGCAGTGTTCGAACAAATACTTAACACCGCCGATGTTCAGCGCAACCACATAGTTACCAGCATTGGCGAAAACACAATTTTTGGCTTCTACCCATGAGCCTTGCGCCAGCAGCCCCACTCCGGAGTTGTTGATCACCGTTACGCTTTCCATGGTCAAGGTAGGCGAGGAGAGGCTGCCTACCGAGTCCACCTGTATGCCGATGTCGGAATTTTTGATGACGGCATGATTGATCACGTGATCGCGGCTGGTGGCCGTCAACCAAATGCCTCCACGCGGAGCCCCACCAAAAATAACGCCCCATTGGCCGGGTACGTCTTGCCATTCTTCTTCCAGGCGATCCCCTTGAAATACCACCGGATTGGCCGCCGTACCATTTACTTCTAAGGTAGAAGCCCGGCCGGCTACAATGCCTGCGCCTTTGTGGAAATGCAATTGGGTACCCTCTGGAATAATAAGCCTTGAATTGGAATCGATGATGGCAAGGCCATAAAAAACATTGGGTTTGTCGGAGGGCAACTGATACACTTGCTCGTCTCCAAACAATACGTTGGGGTAGAAGTAAGCATCTTGCCCCCAGGCCACCAACTCTATTTCCTGCACATTGCCGTTGGTTTCAAACACCAGGTTATCGGTAATGATCAGCGGTGTGGTGCCCCCATTCGGATCTACCGTAACTTCGACAAAAATGAAAATACTGTCTTCGGCAGGAATCTCAATGTCGCTAAACACCCTCCCTGATACTCCGTCGACATTGATCCGAAAATTGCTGGAGTTGCCATTTGCCAAAGAAATAGACGCAATTTGAATGGGTTTATTGAACCGGTTGTACACCTTGAGCCATTCAGTGGTGGAGCCCACTGTGGTAAATACCGTATCAAAGAGTACTGTATCCTCACTAAAGCGCAGGTCAGCGGTATTGTCGGTAATGAAGTCGTCATCCCGGCGGCAAGAGCCAAACAAAGCCAGCAAAACCAGCAAACCGGTGACTATAAGATAAACGCGTTGCATGAATGTCCAAAAATAGAGCTTAGATGATTACGACGAGTGTTCAATTTTATTTCATTTGATAGTTCCTAGTTTACAACTATTTGTTTTTCCTAAAAAACGTTATATTTGCCGCTCGAAATTTGATTGCGGAATAATGAAAAAAGATATCCATCCCGAAGAATACCGAATGGTAGTGTTTAAAGACATTTCCAACGATTATATGTTTATGACCCGTTCTACGGCTCCATCACGCGAAACCGTAACTTGGGAAGATGGCAACGAGTATCCTTTGATTAAATTGGAAATCTCGCACAAATCGCATCCTTTCTACACCGGTAAAATGAAGTTGGTAGATACTGCCGGACGGGTGGATAAATTCCGCAACCGCTACAAGAAGCACTTGAAAAGCAGCTAAGCAAAGCATTCGCATCTTGCGTTGATCCATACTCAAAAGCTCTCCAAGATGGAGGGCTTTTTTTATGTTCAGTTGTTAAAAAGCCTACACGAATCTTCAGTAACTTTTAAATCGATATGTCAGATCCTCACCTTCACCTTTTTGACGATGCCAGTTGGAACGAACTCCTGCCATTGACCTATACCCGACCGGTAGCGGAGCTGCGCCTTGGAATTCGTACCATTCGTGAAAAGTGGGAAGACTATTTAGGACAATCGACCGCTTATCTTACGCAGGATTACCTGCAAGCCAAATATCCCGCTAATTGGGGAGAAGTTAACTTGCTGATCAATGGCGCATTGCTGCCCAGCCCCGAAATTGCCAGGGAAATACAAGGATTGGAACCCGGCACCCGGTTGTCCGCCAACGGAAAAATAGTGGCCCTTTTTCCTCCTGTGGGCACCAACCTGGAAACGGTGACCACCGTTGGAGTTGAAAAACTGGACGTACGCAACCTCAACAGCAACTACGAATGCGTATGGGTAGAACAAGTTTCCGATATCTTTTCCTTGAATGGTGCTGCTCTAAACGAAGATTTCGATCGCATCACTCGTGGAAGGACTTCTGCTCCCTTAGATGCATCTAACCGTCATTTTGGCAACCGCCTGTTTATTGAAGAAGGTGCTAAGGTGCGAGGAGCCATCCTGAATTCAGAGTCTGGCCCCATCTACCTGGGCAAAGGTTCGGAAGTGATGGAAGGTTCACTCATTCGTGGAGGGCTGGCACTGTGTAACAATGCCACTTTGAAATTAGGGGCTAAGATTTATGGACCTACCACCGTTGGACCTCACAGCAAAGTGGGGGGAGAGGTTAACAATTCGGTGATTCAAGGCTACAGCAATAAAGGCCACGATGGTTTTTTGGGCAACTCGGTCATTGGAGAATGGTGCAACCTCGGAGCGGACACCAACACCTCCAACTTAAAAAACAACTACGCTAAAGTGAAGTTGTGGAACTACCCCAAGGGAGGATTCAAAAACACGGGCTTACAGTTTTGCGGTTTGATCATGGGCGATCACAGCAAATGCGGCATCAATACGATGTTTAACACGGGAACCGTGATTGGCGTGTCTGCCAACCTGTTTGGCAGTGGATTCCCTCGTAATTTTGTACCGAGTTATGCCTGGGGAGGAGCTGCAGGCTTTTCGGTTTACCGCTACGAAAAAGCCATGGAAGTGGCAGAAGTAGTGATGAGACGAAGAAATATCGACTTGGATGAAATAGATCGTTCTATTCTGGCAACAGTATTTGAACGCTCTGAGTCCTACCGGAATTTTTGATTGGTTTACCGACAATTTTTCCGCTCCTGAGGTTTGGCATACCGCTTGCCAAGTATGCTGCAACGCTGAATCCCGAGATTCAGCCTGACATTATGACAAATTTGTTGATACCGGTATGAGTTTCGATTTAGAGTTTTTTGACCTGTCCAACTTAGTGAGCGAAGGCGGAGAATTTATCCCCCTGCTTTCGGCTGATGATGAGGAGCAGATGAATGCAGAGGAGTTGCCGGAAGAGTTACCGATACTTCCATTGAGAAATACCGTCCTGTTTCCAGGAGTGGTGATTCCGATCACAGTTGGCCGAGATAAATCCATTCGCCTCGTTCAAGAAGCATATGCGGCTGACAAAACCATTGGAGTGGTTTCTCAACAAGATCAGGAAGTAGAAGACCCCGGATTCGATCAACTGAATAAAATTGGCACCGTAGCCCATATCCTGAAGTTATTGCGGATGCCCGATGGGAGCACAACCATCATTATTCAAGGAAAAAAGCGCTTCGTTTTAGAGAACCTGGTGACAACCGAACCTTTTTTAAGGGCGCGGGTGTCACAGTTGGCAGAAACCAAGCCAGCGGGCAAAGACAAACGGTTTAATGCCCTCATTTCTTCTATCAAGGACATGTCGCTGAACATCATTCAGCAAAGTCCAAACATTCCAAGTGAGGCCAATATTGCCATCAAAAACATTGAGAGCCCTTCTTTTCTCATCAATTTTATTTCTTCCAACCTCAACGCTGAGGTAGAAGACAAGCAAAAAATTCTCGAAGAACGGGATTTGAAGAGCCGGGCCAAACTCACCTTGGACTACCTTTCCAAAGAGTTGCAGATGCTGGAGCTGAAAAACGATATTCAGTCCAAGGTACGTACCGATTTGGAAAAGCAACAACGCGAATATTTCCTCCACCAGCAAATCAAAACCATTCAGGAAGAGCTGGGTGGCAACCCTTCAGACCAGGAAGTAGAAGAGCTCAAACTACGGGCCGCAGAAAAAGAGCTTCCCGAAAAGGTGGCCAAAACCTTTGTGAAAGAGTTGGAAAAGCTTTCGCGAATGAATCCTTCAGCAATGGAGTATTCGGTGCAGCTCAATTACCTGGATGTGCTGGTTGATTTACCATGGGGAGAGTATACCGAAGATAACTTTGACCTGAAAGGCGCCACCAAAATTCTGGATCGGGACCATTTCGGTTTGGAAAAAGTGAAGGAGCGTATTTTAGAACACCTGGCGGTGCTTAAGCTCAAAGGCGATATGAAAGCGCCCATTCTTTGCCTTCATGGCCCTCCTGGGGTAGGAAAAACTTCCTTGGGCAAGTCCATTGCCGAAGCGATAGGCCGTAAATACGTGCGCATGTCGTTGGGCGGTCTTCGGGATGAAGCTGAAATTCGTGGACACCGTAAAACCTACATTGGGGCCATGCCCGGTCGTATCATTCAAAACTTGCGCAAAGTGCAGGCAGCCAACCCGGTTTTTATCCTGGATGAGATCGACAAGGTGGGCAATGATTTTCATGGCGACCCCTCTTCGGCTTTGTTAGAAGTTCTTGATCCGGCACAAAACGATAGCTTCTACGATAATTTTATCGAAGCAGAATTCGACCTTTCTAAGGTGATGTTTATTGCTACCGCCAACAACCTCGGAGCGGTGCATCCCGCCTTGCGCGACCGGATGGAGGTGATTGAAATCAGTGGCTATACGATTGAGGAAAAAATTGAGATTGCCAAACGTCACTTGGTGCCCAAGCAATTGAAAGAGCACGGTTTAACCAAGAAAGAGGCGAAGATTTCACCTAAAGCCATTGAAAAGTTGGTGGAAAATTATACCCGGGAATCTGGGGTGCGCACCTTGGACAAGAAGGTAGCGGCTATCGTGCGCAGAGTAGCCAAGCATGTGGCGATGGAGGAGGAATATTCCCCGAGCATCAACATCAAAGACCTAAAAGAATTCCTCGGCCCGGGACATCCCCGTGACAAGTATCAGGGAACCGATGTGGCCGGTGTGGTTACCGGCCTCGCCTGGACCTCCATCGGGGGAGACATCCTTTTTATCGAAGCCAGCCTTTCTCGTGGCAAAGGAAAACTCACCCTTACCGGCAACTTGGGCGATGTGATGAAGGAATCGGCGGTAATTGCTTTGGAGTACCTAAAGGTGCATTCCGAGGCATTGGGGATTGATCCTGGGGTTTTTGACAAGTGGAACGTACACATACACGTACCCGAAGGTGCTACTCCAAAAGACGGGCCTTCTGCCGGAATCACCATGCTCACGGCACTGGCCAGTGTCTTTACACAACGTAAAGTACGCAGTCGTTTGGCCATGACCGGGGAGATCACCCTTCGAGGACGTGTTTTGCCAGTAGGCGGCATCAAAGAAAAGTTGCTAGCTGCCAAACGAGCTTCCGTAACCGATGTGCTGCTCTCGGAAGGAAACCGTCAGGACGTGGAAGAAATTACCCCTGAATACCTCAAAGGACTCACTATTCATTATGTGAAAGAAATGATTGACGTGGTGGCGTTTGCTTTGTTGGATGAAAAGGTAAAAAACGCACAGGAGATCAACTGATCCATCGCTCAGCAACTCAAGGATAATTCCTACTTTCGAGAGGAAAGGATTGGGATTGTAAGAATGTGCGTTTATCTGTTGCATTCTGAACAATAAACGATCTCCAAGAGCGTATTGCCAATGCCGCATTGGTTTGGGATGAAACAGTATTTTTTCTTTGTATCGCTTGTGTTGTGCTCATTGGTAAGTGAGGCGCAACTTGGAGGAAATTCCACTTACAGCTTTTTGAACATGCCCATTGCTGCACGACCGTCAGCATTGGGAGGGACCAATGTTTCCGTTCGCGATAGCGACCTGAACATGGTAGATCAGAATCCTTCGCTGCTCGACTCCAATATGGACAGGCATGCATCTTTGAACTACATCAATTATGTAGCGGATATCAACTACGGCTACATGGCCTATGCCCGGAAATTGAAGAAACACGGTATGTTTTCGGCTGGGATGCAATTTTTAGATTACGGCAAATTTACCCGAGCCGATCAAACCGGCTTGCGCAGTGGAGAATTTAGGGCCGGCGATTATGCACTGTTGTTGACTCACGCTCGGCCCATCGATAGCTTGTTTTCGGTAGGTGGAACTTTCAAAACCATCTATTCCAACCTCGATAGTTACAATTCGTTTGGGATGGCTGTAGACCTCTCTGGTAGTTACCTCAGCAAAAACAAACGCTTTTCGGCCGGCCTGGTAATTCGAAATTTGGGCATTCAACTCAAATCCTACGTTGCAGGCAATCGAGAGAACCTACCACTACAAATCAACCTTGGCATTAGTCAGCGGCTGTCAAAAGCGCCCATTCGGGTGTCTTTACAAGCGGTGAACCTGCAACGGTGGGACCTGACCTACGAAAGCTCGGTAGACGATGACGATGGCGGCAGCAACGGTGGCTCCAGTTCTGCTTTTTCGCTGGACAATGCGATGCGACATGTGGTAATGGGAGTAGAGCTTTTGCCCTCAAACAATTTTCATCTTCGGTTGGGGTATAACTACCAACGCCGGCAAGAGCTTAAAATCGCCAACCGAGCTGCCCTTTCCGGCATTTCTTTTGGTCTTGGATTCAAAATTGGACGCTATCACCTCAGCTATGCGCTGGGACGTTATCACCTGGCAGGCACTTCCAATCACATTACTATATCGACCAACCTCAGCCAACGGCGTTCGCGCGGCTAAGCACATGCAGTCTAAAATCAACATTGCCATTGATGGCTACAGTTCTTGTGGCAAAAGCACTTTGGCAAAAGCCATGGCCAAAGCCCTGGGCTACATTTATGTCGATACCGGAGCCATGTACCGGGCGGTTACCTTGTTTGCCATCCGAAACAACCTACTGCCAAAAGAAGATCAGGAAGGAGCCAGGCTTGTCGAAGTCCTGGATCAGATCGAGGTACGTTTTCAGTTCAATGTCGAAAAACAGGTCTCCGAAATCTTTCTCAATGGAGAAAATGTGGAGTCTGAGATTCGAACCATGGAGGTTTCAGGTGCAGTTAGCCCGGTGAGTAGACTGGCTCCCGTGCGTTATAAACTGGTGGCCTTGCAACAAGCTATGGGTACGGAAAAAGGAGTGGTAATGGATGGTAGGGATATCGGTACGGTGGTTTTCCCACATGCAGCGCTTAAACTCTTCATGACCGCCCGTCCGGAGGTGCGTGCACAAAGGCGTTTTGCTGAGTTGCAAGCCAAAGGTCAAACCGTAAGCCTGGAAGAGGTGCAAACCAACCTCGAAGAAAGAGACTACATTGATACCCACCGAAAGGTGTCACCACTCCGACAAGCGCAAGATGCAGTGGTGATTGACAATTCTGAATTGACGCAAGAAGCGCAGCTTCAAAAAGCCCTACAGTTGGTCAAAGATCGGTTGCCCCCTGTTGCTTGAATCGAAACTAGAAGCATTCAGGTCAAAGGCAAGAGTGCTGGTGTCTTTCCCATTGTAGCACTTAATTAGCTAAAAAATGACCAAAGGCTTGCCTACAGGTACAGCCATTAGCTTACAAGCAGGAACTTATTTTACGCGCTTAATGGAGTTGCGGATTTCTTCGAAAACAATCGGTTTGCTCACATAATCGTTCATTCCTGCCTTCAAGCATACTTCTCTATCTCCTTTCAAAGCATTGGCCGTCATAGCAATGATGTAGGGTTGTCGTTCCTTCGGTAAACCTTTTCGAATTTGGCGAGTAGCTTCCAAACCGTCCATTTCAGGCATTTGTACATCCATGAGAATCAAGTCATAGTGTTTCAATCCCAAGGCGTGAACGGCCTCAAGCCCGTTGGCTGCTTTGTCTGGTTTATAGCCGAGTTTTTCCAGCAGTTTGGTGGCCAATACCTGGTTAACTATGTTGTCTTCAACGATCAAAATGCGCAATGGATGCGCTTCTGCCATTAGTTTAGGCGTGGTATCCTGGTCGTTGACTTGCACCTGCGGATGTTGTTCCTGAAAGACCATTTCGCCCAACTGAGCCATCAGTTGGCCGTACTTCAGAGGTTTGGTCAAGACCTCTGAAAATCGATCTGCTTTGTTGGATTTTCCTCCATAGTGGGCGAGGTGGGTGAGAAGCAATTGTGGCAGTGCTTTTCCGTTGAGCTTCTCAATGCTTTTCGCCAATCGGTTCGATTTTTTGGGAGACAGGTTGCTGTCCACAACGGCAAAGTCGAATTCCTCTGTAATGTGGTCCAACTCCAATGCCTCGTTAAACCGGGCAACCATAACGGAGAGGTGTTGGTCTTCCAAGGTTTGGCGCAGTAATTTGAGCGAACTGGTGTTTTGAGAAACCAATAAAATTCGCTTTGCTTGAAGCTCTTGTGGTATTTCAGGAGTAGGAGTGGATGCCGCCGGTTCCATGTGTACCACAAACGAAAATTCTGAACCTTTTCCTTCTGAACTGGCTACGGAGATTTTTCCGCCCATGTATTCTACCAGTCGGGCACAAATCACCAGACCGAGCCCTGTACCTCCAAACCTGCGGGTGGTAGAAGAGTCTACCTGTGAGAAGGCCTTGAACAAACGGGTCATTTTGTTTTTCGGAATGCCGATGCCTGTGTCGGTTACCGAAAAGGCCAGTTGTACTTTCCCTTTGTACAGTCCTTGGTAGCCAACGCGAACGATAATTTCTCCCTTCGCAGTGAATTTTATAGCATTGTCTACCAGGTTGACCAACACTTGTCTCAAGCGGGTAATGTCTCCAAAAAAGGCCTGTGGTACTTCCGGCTCGATGTAGTGCAACAACTCCAAACCCTTTTGCAGGGCTTTTGCAGAAACCAATTCCATGGCTTCTTCTACGCAAGTGCGCACGTTGAAGTGGTTTTGCTCCAATTGGAGCTGACCTGCTTCAATTTTGGAGAAGTCCAGAATTTGGTTGATCACCTCCAACAGGTGATCGCCACTGATACGAATGGTTTCCAGGTATTCTTGCTGTTCAGAACTCAACGGAGTATCCATCAACAGGTTGGTCATGCCAATCACACCGTTCATAGGCGTTCGAATTTCATGACTCATCGAAGCGAGGAACTCCGATTTAGTTTTAGCCGCTTGTTCTGCAATGTCTTTGGCCCGAAGCATTTCTTCTTCGGCCGCCTTTTTGGCAGAAATGTCTCGTATGGCCCCATCGTAATACTCATTGCCCAATTCATCCACGTTGAGCATGCTGCTCACCAGGGCCGTGAATTGGGAACCATCTTTTCGTACAAAAACTACCTCTTCATTGTTGAATTGACCGTGGTCCGCCAGTTTTTGAATGAGTTCTAAACGGCGATCGGGATGTGCATACAACTTACTGGAAGGTGTTTGCATGACCTCCTCTACAGAATTGTAACCCACCATGTTTACGAAAGCATCATTGACATAGATGATGCCCTTGTCCTGAGTACTGCGGTAAATGCCCTCTTTGATGTTCCGGTTGATGGAGGCCAGCAGCTGTTGATTGCTCCGCAATGTGGTTTCTGCGTTCCGTTGTACCGTAATGTCTTTCACAAAAGAGGAAGCACCAATGATTCTTCCCGCTTCCCGGATGGGAAAGGTGCGGGTTTCATACACCCGGGTCTCGTCTTCTACCTGATAACTATCGGTATAAATACCTCCCTTTCCATTCAAGGTTTTTTCCAAGCGTTTTTTCCAGATGATCCGGTCTTTTTGGTGCGATTCGGGGATCAGTTCGAGCAATTGGCGGCCTTGACGAATGCGTTGACCAAAAACCGCTTGAAAGAACCGTGCGAAAACGTGGTTGAACGTCTTGATCTCCATACGATCATTCACCAACCAAATGGCATCACCAGCATTTTCTAAAATGCTTCTTAAGTTGGCCTCGTTCTCAATAATGAGGTTTTCGTAGGCTTTTTGCTCGGATATATCTTTAATGGTGGCCAGCTCCATCTGCTGCCCGTCTACTTCAAACAAATTGATGGTCACTGCCCCCCAAAAGACCTCTCCGTTGCGTCTTCGGTGCCGGTATTCTGAAGACCAATAACCAACTGCCTGCAAACGTTCGTTGATCAATTCCCGTATCTCAGTTGGCAGTGGTTCTGCCAGCAGCTCACTGGTATCTTTGTTGAGCAACTCTTCTTTGGCATTGCAGTGGAAGATGTCCAAAGTCCGGCGGTTGCATTCAATGATGCGATGCGTCTTGTAATCGACGAGGATGAGCGCATTGGGCGATTCGTGGAATATGTTTTCCAGCAGTTGCTCGTGATATTCCCTTCGTTCCTTTACTTGCTCTTGGGTGGTACAATCTTCACAGTAGATGGAAATTCCGCTTACTTCATTTTGTCCATTGCGAATAGGGTAGAAGCGAGTGAGGGTAACGTACTGTCGATCCCCTTTCTCATAGCGGTTTTTGACCTCAAAACTGTGGCCCTCTAAGGCGCGGTGGTAGTGTGGCAGCCATTTGGCTAAAAGGTCTTCGCCAATGCCTTCAAAAATATTTTGTCCTATCGATATCGGAACCTCGATTAAATTTTTGCGGTATTCTAAATAAGCCGAATTGCAGACTTGCAATCGAAAATTCTGGTCTACCGACCATATTTTCTCGTTCGAATGTTCAATCACCGCCTGTAGGTTAACATCCTGCTGTTCCAATTGGCGGGTGCGCTCTTCCAGTTGACGGTCTTTGTCTACCTGCGATTGCTGGTAATGCTGCAGCGATTCCGAGAAATCGGTTTGTAACAACTTTAGCGCGTTCATAACGTGGTAGTTGGGGTCCGACTTTGGCAGTGAGGCAACATCCGAAGGCGTATTTTTCCAATACACATTCGCAATGGTTTTGAGCAATTGATTGCGCCATTGCTCTTTCTTGCTGTGGTCAAATTGCTGTTGTGCCTCCAATTGTTTCACCCGTTCCACCAATTCGGCGTGAGAAAGAGACTCCAATTCGGTGGTATTGGCAGCACCTTCGCCCTGTGATGCATGAAAGGAACCGGATTCGAACAACACCTGGTGCAATCCTTCAGAAAGACTGTCTACCCAGGTTGCGCCCTCAAAGCGATCGGGCATCCGGGCCCGATAAAGGTGAAAAACTGTTTGCGGCTCAGGAGGTAAAACCAGACAGACCCTTCCCCAACAATTCTTGATTTCCTGATCGGCATCAGACATGGCTTCCTGCACCGATCTGGGAAAGTGCGCCAACTCCGAGAGGTCGAACAACAGGTTTAGCTGTTGGTGTTCAGATGCTTGTAAGATCGCGCGGTAAATAACCTGGGTTTGTTTAAGGGCTTCTGTTTCAATTGGAGCCAGAAACCGCGCTAGGAGTACACTTTGGTCAATTAGAAAGGCCAAAAACAAGGTTTGGCCTGCATCATTTTTAATCTCCCACTCTGGCCTGTATTCCAGGGAGTAGGACTGATCAGCAATATGAATTTCTTTCAAACGCTTCCAATGAATGGAGAACGGAGTGTCAGGAATATTCTGAGTTTTTGTCGCACGCGGATTCAACCTTGAATCAAGGTGGCCAGATTCATCTCTGACTAAAGCACTGGAGTCCTGAGGTCTTAACAAAACAGGGTAGAGGGAAAAACGAACGACGGCCTTGAAGATGCTGCGCATAAATATATTCAATTTATGCCAGAGTATGTGGAGCGTGTTATCAACACTAACCACTATATTTTACATTAAAACTTCTCGAATGCCCCCAGGCCAAAAAGGGCAAAATCGTATTTCACCGGATCTGATGCATCAAATTGGCGCAAAGTTTCGGTGAGTTCTTCCACAGATTTCCAGTCATTAATTTTTCGTTCGAGCAGCCCCAGTTTGCGTGCTACATTCCCAGAATGCACGTCTAATGGACAATACAGGTCTGCCGGGGACAGTACATTCCAAATTCCAAAATCGACCCCAGCCTGTCCGCTTCGAACCATCCATCGGAGAAACATGTTCAGCCGTTTTGCAGAAGATCCTTTGTTGGGATTGGAGACATGTTTTTGTGTACGATGTGGAAAAGGTAGGGCGAAGAACCGATCTCTAAAGGCAATTAGAGAAGCTTTTCCTTTTGGATGGACCGTTTGATGAGGAGGTGTAAAAGCGGCTTCTAAACCGCCATAGGCCCGATACAAGTGTTGTAGCGCTTGTATGAAATAACGGGCATCAATGCCGTTGAAGGTGCGGTGGCAAAAAGAATCAAAACGATTCAATTCATTCGGAGATGCATGCTTTACGAACTCATAAGGACTTTCGTCCATCAGTTGCATCAACTTTCGGCCATTGTTGATAATGGTAGGCCGCTGACCCCAGGCAATGGTAGCACTAAGAAAACCGGCGATTTCAACGTCTTCTTTTCTACTAAAGGATCGTGGTATTTGGATGGGATCCGATTCCAGAAACTTAGGCTGGTGATACTGCTCAAACTTAGACTCTAAAAAGTCGCGTAAATCTTGGGGCTCCAGATGCATGGAGGCAAAAGTAGGAAAAGAGTAGGGTGGGGGGCCTCAGCAGGCCGGTTGTAATCGATACAATTGGCGGATATCCAAAGGCTTGGTCACCTGATCGGTAACAAAACTATATTTGGCAATGCGATAATCTAATTCAGTTTTGAACTGAAAATAAATACTCATCAACACTACGCGTGTATTGTCACGAATCCACTGCGGGAGGCGGGTAAATTCTTCTAAGAACACAAAGCTATTGGGAGTACTGTTCTTAATGTCCAAGAAGATTATTTGTGGGAGATCTTGAGGAGCCTTCGCATTCTTAAGCATTTCCAAGGCTTGGATAGGATCGCGCTCTTTGTGAATCTGGCGAATGTCGGCTCCGATGAGGAGCGTTTGTTCTGTGGCATACAACTCACTGCTGCTTTGATCGATGAGCATCACCGATTGAAATTGCAGAAAGTCGCTTTTAGGGAGAGTTGCCATGCGTTGTTTGCCAGATTAAGTAAGATAAGCGCGGGAAAGTATCCTTTCCCGCACCTATCAAACTTAGGTAGATTAACATTAATTATTTAACCTAATTTGTTATCTACCTGCCCCAGTATTATTAACTTCAGCGACTTTTCGAAGGACTTGTGTCAATCTTCATCGCTGCGGTATTCTATTGGTTGGGTCGATATTTGAAAGAACGTTGTAATCAAATCGACAATACAAATATTGCCCCTTTGTAGAGACTGTACGAGGACAAAGCATCATAAATCGAGACACAAAAAATGTATCTGATTTATGATAACCAATTGTAAGCGAGTGTTTTGTGAAGGGAAAATGCGACACAAAACATCAATTTTCAAGCCTTTTATTTACTCGAAAACCTATGAAAATAGCTTAGAAGAGATTCCCCTAAAGGCTATCTCTTCTAAGGCTTAGTATGTTTTTTTACCTGCTTCCGACCTACTCGAGGTCGAAACCAGAGCCATCAGCATATTCTTTTTGTTCTTGCGCCTGATACTCCTGCTGCACTTGCTCGTGCGTGTATCCTTCTGAATAAAGTTCATTGTAGAGTGCTTCGTCACTCATGGCGTTAGCAGAAGTCGAGGAGATTCCACAGATGGAAATAACGAGTGCAATAAGAAAAGAGGTCATATTTATGGGTTTTAGTTGCAAGAGCGTTGAGCTCTTGTTGTGGTTAGTTTGGTATGGGTTTTAATGGTCTTCTGATGTAGCAGAAGCTTGAAATGGTAGACTATAGTAACGATGTTGTAGACAGGCTATTCTAAATCGAATCCTGATCCATCGTAACCAGCAGCTTGCAATTCTTGGTTGATTTGTTCAGTAGTGTACCCCTCTGTATAGAGTGCATCAACCATCTGATCATCATTCATAGTAGAAGCAGTGTCAGGTGTGATTCCGAGTAGAGCGATAACAATAGCAATCAAAAAAGAAGTCATAAGAGGAACTGTTTAGTGTTTTGAACGTAGAGTTGGTTAGCAAGAGCTAACTGTATTTTTCTTCCTGTTTTTTTTCGAAACGAGCCTTATGTTTCGATGTCAGCAAAGATGCGCTGAGAATCAGCGCAGATCATGGACAATTTGGTCTGGGTAGTGACAAAAAATTCACTACTAATATGACTTATTTGTTATTGCCCCTCCTGCTATTCCTTAAATTTCTGTTTATTTTAGCGTGACACAAATTCCCACCTGTTTTTGGGGCTAAGCGCATGAAAAACGATTACTTTTCGCACTTAAAGCTGCTGATTTCGAAGCTCGAACCCCGTGAGGTAAAGGTGGCTCAGAAGTTTATTGTTGCGTTTTACTCTTCCCGTTCGCGGGGAGGTAACAAATCTTTAAAGCTCTTTCGCTTGTTGGTACAACGGCCAGACATCGCGCGAAACGATGCCAAAAGGTTGGTGAGTAAAGAGGCTGACAACGCCTCTTTTCGTAGGCTGGTTGTTCGTTTGACCGATAAAATTTGCGATGCAGTTCTGTTAGATCATTCTATCCAACGCAACGATTCACACAGTAAGATTAACAAAATCCGCTTTGAACTCCGAAAAAAGCTCATGCAGTCTCAAATATTCCGGACGCGTGGCTTAACCAGTGTGACCATCAGCATTTACGACCAAATCATCGAAAAAGCCCGTCAATACGAGTTGTACAATGAAATGGTAGAAGCCTTGAGTCTGAAACAGCAGCTTTTAGGGCTTACTGTTGGAGCCAAGGAGTTTTACCAAATCTCTCATGAACTCAATCACTTTGAGCGGTGTCGGATGGCAGTGCTTCGTGCTAAAGACTGGTACTACCGACACTACCTTGAGGTGGATTCTACAGGATTGAACAACGATCGGGTAGGGTTGCTCACCGAGGCGATTGCCGATCTTCAGGAAGAGTTTCGCGCTACCCAGTCACAAAACGTGGGATACATCTTATATGCACTCAAGATGGAGTACTACCTCGCAGTAGAGGAGTATAAAACCAGTTGCGAGACGGGCATCAGTCTGGTCCGGCTCATTGAGAATAACCGGTTGTTGTTCAACGATAGGATGTTGGCCAATGCTTATTATTCATTGTCGGACAGTAAGCTGTATGTGCAAAATTTCGAAGAGGCCATCTATCACGCCAAAAAGGCTCAAAGCATCCTTATCCCTGGAAGCTTCAACTTTCAAAAATCGTTGGAGATGGAATTGTTGGCCTTCTACTATAAAGGCCATGAATTGGATCGGGTTACGGAATTGACTGAAGAGCTACTGAGCATCACCGATCGGAAAAAAACACCCTTTCTGTTCAGCCAGCGGTCTTATTATAAAGCATGCATACTCTTTCTTAAGGGAGAATACCGCAAGTCCTTCTTTCTGCTCAACGATACCCGTGAAATTGAGAAAGACCGCGAAGGTTGGAACATTGGCATTCGGACCCTGAGCATCATGAATCAAATTGAAATGATGTTTCTCGATTTTGCTGATGCACAGATTGAATCCATGCGGAAGCACGTTCAGCGGGTAAAGGCGCAGAGTTCTATTCGAAAGCGAGACGAAATCATACTGCAACTGCTGTTGAAACTGGAAAAGCACAGCTTTGACTTTCAAAAGGTATTTGATACCAATCAAGACCTGTTCGCCCTGCTTGATTCTGAACAAAAAGAATACCGGTGGGAAGTGCGCACACCTGAAATGATCGTTTTTCAGGATTGGTTTAAAGCCAAAATTGCTGGTAAACCCTATCATTTTTTGCTTCCAGGCGAGGAACAGGTGGTAGAAGAAACCGTTTTGAAAAGTCGGGCAGTGGTTCGGCAAAAATCTGGAAGCTAAGCGGCTCTTTAATCAATCGCTCCGTCAATAATGGTAAGCTTACGGTCGGCCATGGCTGCCAAATCTTTGTTGTGCGTTACAATGACGAAGGCTTGCTGGTAGCGGCCGCGCAGTGTAAAGAACAACTCGTGCAATTCTCGTGCATTGACCGAATCGAGGTTGCCCGAAGGCTCATCTGCCAATACTACCGCAGGACGGTTAATGAGTGCTCTGGCCACTGCTACCCGTTGTTGTTCTCCTCCTGATAGTTCCGAAGGCTTGTGGTCGAGTCGACTTCCCAGGCCTAAAAAATCGAGCAGTTCCTGGGCTTCATCCTGGCTTTTTTGTTTGGCTTTTTTGCCGATGTAGGCCGGAATACACACATTTTCGAGTGCTGTAAACTCAGGTAGCAGGTGGTGAAACTGAAATACGAATCCGATGTTTTGGTTTCGAAAAGTGGCCAATTCGCGGTCGCGCAGTCGACTTACCTCGGTATTGTTGATGATTAACGAACCGGAAGACGCTTTGTCTAAGGTCCCCAATATCTGCAACAACGTTGTTTTTCCGGCACCTGAAGCCCCAACTACAGAAATTACTTCTCCCTTTTCAATCTTCAGGTGCACCCCTTTCAGTACTTCAAGGTCGCCGTAAGATTTGCGAATGTCGGTAGCATGAATCATGGGAAGAGATGTTGTAAAAAACCGATTTTGGGTGAGCTAAATTAGGAAAAAACGCTTCGGATATTGTGGGTACGGTTCTCAAAATATGGCTACTTTTACCACCCTCAAAACAACCAAAATCAGACTTTATAATGAACCTGCACGAATACCAGGGAAAAGCCATACTCGCCCAAGGCGGAGTAACCGTGCAGCGGGGCATTGTTGCCAATACCGCTGAAGAAGCCGTTGAAGCCGCTCAAAAGTTGAACCAGGAAACCGGCACCGAATGGTACGTAGTGAAGGCCCAAATTCACGCGGGCGGACGGGGCAAAGGAGGCGGTGTGAAGCTGGCCAAGTCGCAAGACGAAGTACGTGAACTGGCCGGACAGATCATTGGCATGGACCTCGTTACTCCTCAAACTGGCCCTGGTGGCAAGCGCGTCAACAAAGTGCTGATTGCCGAAGACGTCTATTACCCGGGTGACAGTGAGCCCAAAGAATATTACATGAGTGTTTTGCTCAACCGTGATACGGGACGCAACATGGTGATGTATTCTCCCGAAGGTGGGATGGACATTGAAACGGTTGCAGAGCAAACACCACACCTCATTTTCAAAGAAGAAGTTGATCCTAAAGTTGGCCTTCAAGGTTTTCAGGCCCGTAAAATTGCTTTCAACCTCGGGTTGAGTGGCAAGGCCATGAAAGAGATGGTAAAATTTGTGTTTTCCCTCTACAAAGCCTACGAGCAGTCCGATTCTTCCATGTTTGAAATCAATCCGGTGCTCAAGACTTCTGACGATCGGGTGTTGGCCGTTGACGCCAAGGTGACCCTCGACGAAAATGCGTTGTATCGTCACAAAGATTTGGCCGAATGGCGCGATATCACCGAAGAAGACCCTACCGAAGTAGAAGCGGGCAGCTTCAACCTCAACTACGTGAAGCTCGACGGCAATGTGGGTTGTATGGTGAACGGTGCCGGACTGGCCATGGCCACCATGGACATTATTAAGCTATCGGGTGGTGAGCCTGCCAACTTCCTGGATGTAGGTGGTACTGCCAACGCTGAGCGGGTAGAACAAGCCTTCCGCATCATTTTGAAAGACCCTAACGTGAAAGCCATCCTGGTGAACATCTTTGGAGGTATCGTTCGTTGTGATCGTGTAGCGCAAGGTGTAGTAGATGCTTATAACAACATCGGTGAGATCAAAGTGCCCATCATTGTGCGTTTGCAGGGCACCAATGCTGAAGAAGCCAAAAAGATTATCGACGAATCCGGCCTGGAGGTACACTCCGCTATTCTGTTGCAGGATGCTGCCGATCGGGTAGCCGATGTAATGGCCGGTTAATACCGATTCAATTCCTACTTATTTTAAAAGGTCGTTCCTTTGGACGACCTTTTTTTTGGCCTTTTCTGCGGAAAACGGTGTTGGTACGACAGCGAAAAGATGATTCTGTGATACACCGGGTGCTCATAAAAGTCGCCTTGTAAATCAGGAAAAAAGGGAAAGGAATAGCCTCCCTGAATCACCAACGAACTATTGCCCCACATGGTTCTAAAGGTAGCTACCGGATCAAAAATTACTCCAACAGCATTTTCAGCCATCAAAGTGTCTGAATCTGCGGTGAAGATAAAAGTACCGTCGAACCCGTTGAACACCGATTCGAATTCGTATTTGGGAAAGTAGACCAAAGAAGTGCGCAAGCTGAGGCCCAGTTGCTCATCGAACGACAAGTTGCCAGCAAAAGAAGGTTGTATAAAAAGCTTGTGGTAGGTGGTATTGATCCGATGCGTGTATTCCCCATCTCTCGTGGCTGTAAAAACGGTGAAGTCGGCCACATTATAATCGGTAGCAATACGACCAAAGCCGTAGCCGGCATACACGTCGAACATGTTGAAATCGGTCAGTGGCCTGACATACCCCAGGCCACCTTCGACCAATAATCGCCCGCGCAAGTCGATTTGAGTATTGGCCATCCAGGCCCGATTGGGCTGATAAAGTTTTGCAGTTTGAAGCGAGAGGTGGTTCGCCGTGGCGCTGGCCGTTACCTGAGTGGTTCCTTCATCCCGCAACATGGGCACAGCAGGAGCATTAGAAACGTATGAAAACGGCGTTCGGCAGGCAGAAAGCCCTGCCAGGAGCAAGCAAAATAAAAGAAGAGCGCGCAGGGGGGAGGCCATAGAAGTAAACACAGCTGTAAAAATACGCGAAAGCCGATAGCCAGCAACCCAGCTTCTGATAAAAGCAGCGTCTCCACTTCATATGGATGCCTTAACTTAGCGGCACCAAGCCTGGACTATGAAAAAAATACTGGTTGCCAATCGTGGTGAAATCGCCTTGCGTGTGATGCGCTCTTTCCGAGAAATGGGCATTAAAACTGTAGCGGTCTATTCAGAAGCGGACCGTTTAGCTCCTTTTGTTCGATACGCCGACGAAGCGGTGTGTTTGGGACCACCACCCTCCAACCAATCCTACCTGCTGGGTGAAAAAATCATTCAGGTTTGCCAGGATTTACAAGTCGACGGCATCCATCCGGGATATGGTTTCCTATCGGAAAATGCGGATTTCACACGCATGGTGACTGAGGCTGGCATCACCTTTATTGGTCCATCGCCCGAAGCCATGGAAGTGATGGGTAGCAAACTGGCGGCCAAAGCAGCCGTTAAAGCCTACGATATTCCCATGGTGCCCGGAACCGACGAAGCGGTAGACGATTTGGAAGAAGCACGAAAAATTGCCATTGAAATTGGTTTTCCCATTCTTATCAAAGCCTCTGCTGGTGGCGGAGGTAAGGGAATGCGCATTGTAGAGCAAGCCGAAGAATTTGAAGAGCAACTCAACTTGGCCGTGAGCGAAGCCACTTCTGCCTTTGGCGATGGTTCGGTCTTTATTGAACGCTACGTGGGTTCTCCGCGCCACATCGAAATTCAAATTTTGGCCGATACTCATGGCAACACCTTGCACCTCTTTGAAAGAGAATGTTCGGTGCAACGGCGGCACCAAAAGGTGATCGAAGAGGCACCCTCTTCGGTGCTTAGCCCCGAATTGCGCAAAGAAATGGGCGAATGTGCCGTGCGGGTAGCCCAGGCTTGCAATTATGTAGGCGCAGGCACCGTAGAGTTTTTGTTAGACGAAAACCACAATTTCTATTTCCTCGAAATGAATACCCGTCTCCAGGTTGAGCATCCGGTAACCGAACTCATCACCGGGCTCGACCTGGTGAAAGAGCAGGTACGGGTAGCACGCGGAGAAGTATTGAGCTTTGGCCAGGACGACCTTGAAATCAATGGGCATGCGATGGAAATCCGTGTCTATGCAGAAGATCCTACCAACAATTTCTTGCCCGATATCGGTAATCTGCAAACCTACCGTGCTCCTTCTGGTTCCGGAGTGCGGGTTGACGATGGTTTTGAAGAAGGAATGGACATTCCGATCTATTACGATCCCATGATTTCGAAACTCATCACCCATGGGAAAGACCGTACCGAAGCCATTGGGCGTATGATTCGGGCCATCGACGACTACCAGATCACCGGCGTGGCCACCACCTTAGGTTTCTGTAAATACACCTTGCAACACGAGGCATTTGTTTCTGGAAATTTTGACACCCACTTCGTGAAGAATTTCTTCACCCCGGAAGTGCTTCAAAATGCTTCCGATGAAAACGAACGCCTGGGAGCTGCTTTGGTAGCTACCTTGTTTGAGAAAAAGCAACCTCCCGCAGCTGTGGCAACGGAAGCTGGTGCCACCGTTTCGCGGTGGAAAGCCAACCGTCGGTAAGCCACAACACAATAGGTTCTTGCTGGTTTTCGTTACTTTTGGTATGGTTCTTGGCCTACCGAAGAAAACCAGAACAATGAAGCCTCTCATTCTATCCATCTTTCTTAGCCTTGCGGTGATGGCTGTCTTCGGGCAGGACACCACCCGAGCGTTGTCGGCCGAACAACTTGCTTCGTTGCAAAAAAAGCGGGCCAAGTTCAAAAAGAAAGCCACGCCAGATCCTCAAACCATCATTAATGGACAGGTTTTGCGGACTACCGTGTTGGAAAATGGCGACACCATTCCGGTCACCACCTTGGCCGATGCAGAGATCAGCGCTCAGCGTGTTTTTAAAAGTGCAGCGGAAGAAAGGCGCTACCGGTCGTTGGAGAAAAAAGTGCGGAAAGTATACCCCTATGCCAAGCTGGCCGGAGAAAAATTGCGCGGATACGAAGGCGAGTTGGCAGCCATTGACTCAGAGCGCAAAAAGAAAAAGTTCTACAAAAAAGTTGAAAAAGAGTTGAAAGCGGAGTTTGGTGATGAACTCACCAAACTCACTGTTTCGCAAGGACGCATCCTTATCAAGCTCATCGACCGGGAAACCGGAGATACTTCCTACGAATTGGTATCGGAGCTACGCGGCAACTTTTCCGCCTTCTTTTGGCAAGGATTGGCCCGCATCTTTGGCCACAACCTGAAATCGAATTACGATCCGGAAGGAGAAGATCGCATGATTGAAGAAATCGTGCAGAGAATTGAAAGTGAAGGATAAGCTTTCCGGACAAAAAGAAAAGAGAACCGCCTTTGGAAACAGAGGCGGTTTTTTTGTGCGTTGGATTTTCTGATCGAATAACCGTTGCGCGGCAAAAATTCACGCAACACTTTTTCATGGCTACATGCGCACCATTTGTGGTGGGTAGCGCAACGCACCGTTGCGTGGCAAAAATCC
>CALCCE010000091.1 GCA_937899835.1 uncultured Flavobacteriales bacterium
CCGGGCTTTTGGTGCCAATAATCTAATAGTCCTTGACCAATAGGGTCTTGTGTGGGGGACAGAATGGGCATGGGCTAAAAGTAAAGGAATTGGCCGGTAGCACAAAAAATACCATACCGTTGAGTATCGATAACAAAAAAAGCCGCTTTCCTGATGGAAAGCGGCTTTTTAAAAAGTTGTATAAAGTAGCTTACAGTACTTATTTCACACTGATGCGGGTAACCGATTGGCGGTCTCCTACTTCTACTTTGAGGGTATAAATACCTTTTGCCTGATCGCTCAAGTCCAGTTGCAACACATCATCGTTGCTACCTACCATCATTTGACGGTCGAGGATCAAACGGCCTTGCAGGTCGCTTACGGTGAGACGTACTTGTTCGTTGCTCACGCCTTCCATCTGTACTTGTACCTTGCCATTTCCTGGATTCGGGAATACAGATACCTGCATGTTGTTGTTTAACTCAGCTACGTTTACTGGCCATGGCACAGTGACGTTGATCGAATCAGTATTGGAACAACCGTTAGAATCAGTAACCGTTACCCAGTAAGTACCTGTAGAGGTAGCTGCATAGGTTGGGTTAGTTGTCAGGTTGAACCAAACATAGCTGGTAAATACGCCAGGTGAGAGAATTGCAAACTCATCTTTGTTGGTCGTGATGTCAGGACCAAGGTTTGGTTGTGGCAATGGATTGATGGCAGACAGGGTTACCATGGTGGTTTCTGTACATCCATTGTCGTCAGTGACCACTACATTGTAAGGTCCGGCAGCGAGGTTGCTGGCAGTAGTAGTCGTCTGTCCCAGAGGATCATTCCACAATACAGCGTAAGGAGGGGTACCACCAGTAGCAGCTACTGTAGCATCACCATCGGTTCCACCTGTACAGTTGACATCAGTGGATCCGGCAATGGAGGCAACCAATACTGGAGGCTCACTAAAGGTGATGTTGCTCAATACGATGGTATCGCAACCAAATGTGTCTGAAACAGCAACACTTAATACCGTAGAGGCATCATTGTTCATATTGCTCATCATCGTGGTAGAATCACTCCACAAGTAATTATAAGGCATGGTACCACCAGTTGTAGTTACCGTAGCAGAAGCATCGGAAAGACCGTTGCAACTTACATCAACCGTAGAAACAGAAGCTGCCAAAGGAGCAGGCTCGTTAACGATAACACTTGCGGTTACTTCACAACCGTTGGCATCACCTACAGTTACATCATAAGTACCTACCCCCAGGTTCATCAATGGGTTCATGGTACCACTACCAGAGCCACCCCAAGAATAGCTGTAAGGCTCCAGTGGAATGAAGGCAGTAACATCGTTGGTAACTGTATCCCAGGTTTGGCTGTTGCGTGAGGGATGCCAGTAAGCTTCCGTTCCACCCACATTCTCAATACCCATAGTCGCATTGTTGAAACCAGTGAAAGTCGTGCTGGTGGTATGGATTTCAATCCGATTGCTTCCTTCGTGCAGGTGCAACTGCATGGTTACCGTTGGGTTGGTAGCAGTACAGCACAAGTGAACATCGGCAAACGAGAGTACCCACACCCGGTTGGGAGCTGAACCCACTGTGAAATGCTCAATGGTGCTGCTTCCCAGGTTTGGATTCAAATCTTCCCAAGCAAAAGCAATCAAGTTGTTGGGTGCATTGGTGTTGGGAAGGTTTTGCCCGGTACAGCATCCAGAGCCCGAACCTGGATCAAAGGTTGCGAAACCGTTGGAAGAGACATAAATCTCCGTGTAGTCGGTATTGAAAAAGTTAAAAGTAAACGGTAGGGTAATGGCTGGGGATACCTGATCATCCCCCAGAGAAAGCGGAGTGCCAATACCATTTAAAGGTCCAAACTGGCCATTGGTGTCAACCAGGTATCCTCCAAACTGAGTTCCTCCGCTGGCCATTGCCATGGCCACGCCATTGGTGTCTCCAAAACAGTTCAGATCAAAATCTTCAGTGGTAACTACAAGTTCGGGGAAGGCTAATACCGTATCCATTGCCATTGCTGTATCACCTATAGAGTCGATTACCATTACGCTGACGGGGCCGGCTGGTAGATCGCATACGGTGTCAGTAGTATCACCAGTAGACCATAGAATGGAATATGGAGCGGTACCAAAGGCGATGCTTACGGCAGCTTTACCAGTAGAATCACCGAAACAGGTGTTCTCAAATGGATCCACTACAGCAGTAAGAACCGTTTCATAAATATTGACATCATCGATAGCAATATCGTGCGTAAAGGAAGTCACGTTGTTAGAACCTCTCCACCGCAACTGAATGGTATCACCACTAAAAGCAGAAAGGTTGACGGAACGTAAAGTCCAGTTAGGACCAATTATACCAATCGAATCCACTCCCAGGTTCCAAACCTGGTTGGTTTGTGACCAAACGTCTAACAGCACTTTATTGCCATTGGCAGAAGTGGTTTGGCTGTGTGCCCAATATTCCAACACGATGCCGGTACCTAAACCGGTGAAATCGAAAAACGGAGAAATGAAGTTGATATCGGTGTTGTTACCGAAACCGTCTTCCAAAAAGATGTAAACACCCGAACCAGAGGTGTGGTCAGCGGTAGGACCAGTGTTGCTTGATCCAGTAGCGGAAGAACGTCCGTACCAGTCCTGAGGACCATCTCCGGTTTGATCATTGGACCATCCGTTGGGAAAAAGTCCATTTGGAGCAGGAAATGGCTCAGCACCTGGGCCAAAAGTGGTATTGTCAGTTTGAAACGTGTCGAAAGTTTCAAGATACGGGTAAGAGGTTACCGTAACCTGGGCAGAAAGCCAGGAAACCATAGTAATACCCACAAGAAGAGTAAAAAGTCGCTTCATAAGCAGTCTAAGATTGGTTTTTACAAGGCAGATAATTAATTAGGCAGTCGATTGAACACCTTTTTCATATGATGAGATACAAAAAAGTGTCGATCGGTTGTTTATCGATCGCAAATTACCCAAATAAACGAATCATGCTACCAAGTAATCTTTTATTTCGTCCACATTAGTGGAAGGTTAAGAAAGTTGTTTGAGGGGGGATAAGGGCGTGATTTTACGGATTTTCATAGGGGATTATACGTTTTTTTGCATCCTCGAAACAAAAATTGATTTTGGTATAACTTAATGAAATTGAAGGTTTTGTAATGATTTTGTCCCCTCGATACGGTACAAAGAATGCTCTTTGCAAGGGTTTTAATTGGCTTTCCAATTGCTCACCTTTATATACCCTTAAATCACAAATCAAACAGGGAGACCTATCATTAGGGAGACCTACCATCAATTGCCCGAAAAGTAGCAATGAGTCAACCGAAGTATGCTTTTTCGTTGGGTGGGGAACATTTCAAGGCCACCTATCTTATTTACATCCTACAACTCCGATATCAGGAAGAGAATTACTACTACGTTGGGCAAACCGGGGATAACAATCATTTGACTGCTCGTTCGGCCTTTCGGCGGTTGGCCGGTCACTTTGAGGATAGCAATACCTCTACTCAAAACAAGTTTTACCGTTATATGGTGAAGGAGTGGTTAGCACCAAAAGGAGAAGCCAAACCGATTACCCGAGAGGTAAAAGCCCAAATGGAAGGCATCCTCACAGAGTCGGAGGTGACGGTATTCGTTTATCCATTAATGGATTTCAATCACCAGCAAATACTACCCCGCATACACAAGGAAAAGGTGAAAATGGTGAAGGAATTCGAAAAATATGTGATTCATTGGTTTAGCGACAGCGGCTATAATCTAATTAATGGATTGCGCGCCCACATCGTTTTTCCGATGGAAAAGCTCTTTCCAGATCGGTACGATGAAATTTGTAAGGACTTTCCTGCGTTGAATTGATATATCTCAGAAAACGCCTTAAATACAAGGGTTTTCGAGTACATTATCTTTCGTTTCTGAACGGATTTGCCTATTTTTAATCTTCTCAACCAGGAAAGTGTGCCCCTACCATGAATTTTATTGCTCCTATTCTTTATAAAGTACTCCGTAATCCTGTCATGTTGGATGGAGTAGGAGAAAGTCTTGTGATGTGGCCGCCCGAACGGCCAAGCCCCAAAGGTTGGGAGGATACAGGTTTTACCGGTTCTCGAACCGCTTGCCTGGATTACATGCGGAAACGTTGGCGGACTCCCAACTCTCACTTTCCGATCATTCGGGAAACGTTTTCCTTTTCCACTTAAGCTGATCAATTTTATACCGCTTTTCATACATGAAAAGTGCCTCCTTGTGCTGTAGGATAGATTTTTCATGGCATTTCATAGCTGCTTTCGTTGCAGGGCTTTGGGGATTTAACTACCTTTCCAACAGTTCCAATAGGAGCTTTTGATTCCAAATTCCACCAATTCATGGCCAAAACAAATACGGGCAGTAGTGCCTCTGGTGCTAACACAGATTACAGCGGAAAGTGGCAAGAGGGGCCAGCAGCTAAATCGGTTGTTTCACTTAGCCAGGTATTACTCGCCCCCCTGGATGCTATTTTCAAGGCTCAGGTACATGCCGCCCGATCCTTTCTTTCCCTGGTGCTTCAATTGGGTTATCCCCACGTGCCTGTAAACGAAAAAGGCGAGCCGGTAGACGGAGGTACCCAGGTGTATACACAGGAATTTGTATTCAATGAACGAGAGGAAAACGGCAAAACCATTGTATCGAAAGCCAAACTTCCGGTTTTGAGCATGGTACCCGTTGCTCCTTTGGCGGTAGAACATGCCGAGTTCGATTTAGAGTTTAGTGTGAGTCATGTGTTTCGCCATACTCAATTGCAAGATGCTGAAAAAGAAAATGTTGCCGCGGAAAAAGACAAAAGTGGCAAACGTTTTAATGAACACCGCAGACCATGGTTTTTGGTAAAAGATCCGGTGAGTCTGCGGGGAGTAGTGGCGCCTAAATCAGAGGCCGGGGGAACTGCTGAATCTTCCAATAACACCGCCATCAAAATTCGGGTAAAAGTCGGCAAGCAGCCGGTTCCGGCTGCACTGGATAAATTGTTGACTTCAATGACCCAAATGGTGAATGTAGAGGAGAAAGAACAACCCAATGGCAACCCGCCCCCAACCGATGATAGCGGTACAAACAACGTAGGACCTGCGGCTCCAGCCCCAACTCAACCGACAACTCCGCCAAGTGCTTCTACTCCATCTTCGCAATCCGGAACGGGTAGTGGAGGCACTTTGCTAACCGACGATACCGATCTACCTCAACAATAAATAATCGAATAACCTCATTTTTAAATCCATATCTAAATCCTATCACCCATGGCAGAAGAAATGCTACCGGCCGCTGAATTTCAGGCCCTTCCTCTCGAATACGTGATCTCAGCTCCTTTAACCGGAGTGATCAATGCGCAAAAAGTAGCCGCCGATACCACCAAGAATTTCATTGATTCTATGTTGAACGATGATAAAACCCCGGTGACGGTTGACTTTGAAACCGCAGTAAATCAAACCGCTGCAGATGGCTCTACCTCTTCCTCGAACGTGAAGGTAAGTGCTCCTTTGCTTTCCATAGTTCCGGTGCCACACATCCGAATTGATTCCTTCACCTCTTCGTTCAACTATCAAATTACGCAGGTAGCCAAAGCAGCCACTTCCAACGAAAAAGCCTTGTCTGGGTCTGCTGAAGTTGGCGGAAATCCTTGGGTGAAGGCTTCTTTTAAAGGTAGTATCAGCAGCAATGCGTCCAAAGAATCGACCACCAACCGCAGCGGTTCTATTGATATCACAGTACACGCTAGTGAATCACCTATTCCTGAGGGCCTGGCTAAGATTCTCAGCTTGATGTCAAATGCTGTTACGGTAACGCCTTCTTCCTCTTCGTGAAGCCCAAGGCGGTAACATCGTATTAAATCCTTATGCCTAAAGGCGAGCCCATCACGCTTCAGCAACTAAGTACCCATTTGTTGAACGAGGTGATCCGGGCCGATGCGCAAATGCAGCTCAACCAGCGTCAAACCTGGAAAGAGCTCATTGACATGAACACCCAATTGGTGGACAGCATCGGAATGGGTCCTGCACCCTTTTTAGGGGTGGATGAAATGCGCTTTGATTTGTCTTTAACTCCAGCGAAACCTTCGCGTTGGCAACGCTTTAAGGTACGATTAGGCATTGGAGCTGATCCTTATCAGGCATTGAAAAATCATTTTGTGTTGCACCGCAGTACAGCTACCGAACAAGCCATTGCGGTAAGCATTGTGGTGAAGCGCGACAACCAAGGTCGTTGGAAAGCTGCGCAGGAAAGTTCGGCCGAAGCAGACCTTATACCCGAGGAAAGCCATGTCATTGGAATCTCTGGATAATGGCTGGAAGCGCTTCCATGGAGGACGCATCTGGCGGTTACATCCGCAACACAAGGTGTTGGAGACGGATGAGGCAGGTCATGTGCCCAGTTATACCACTAAGTATCCTTACCTGCTGCCCAAGTTGGCCCGTATTCGACAATTCTATTCCGGAAAAGTCAATATGGGTGCCGTCGATCGCCATGGTACTGGTCTGGATATATTGGTAGCCAATGCCATGGCCGAGTCTTATGGTTCGGTGCCCACTCCCTTTTCTTACCGGCAGCTGAAAAATGATTTCGATCAAGCGGCCGGTCAAACCGCTGGAGTGCGTCTGGATGAAGTATTGAATCGGGTAAAAGCGCGCTCCAAATGGTTGGTACGCAAGGAGCCTGGATACATCGATCCGCTCAGTACTCCACATCGGGTTTCGGTGGGGGCGCATCACATGTTGCTTTCCACCGCGCGATGGCTCAAGGGTTCGAAAACACAAAAAGGAACAGCTGCCTACGAACACGAGGTGGCCGATTTGATCTTTCGATTTATTTCTTCCTCGCCTTTTGCTGCTCAAATGGCGGTACACTATTTCAACCGCTATACGCACCGGCACCAGAATGAAATTCCGCTGATGGCGGCTACTTACAATGCCGGCTCTCCGAGGGCCAGTTCTCGCAACCCTTGGCACTTGGTGCAATACGGCGATCACATCGATCGCTGGGTGAGCTTTTTCAACACCTCGCGGCAATTGGTCAACAAGAATGCAACGCCGGCCAAGCCCAAACCGAGCAATGGACGCGGTATCCCACCAGGGTTGGTAGCACCCACCACCACACTCAAAGTGGCTAAAGCTTCGGAACAACGGTTGAAACTGACCCATTTGAAAGTGGTACGCGAGGTGTATACGGAAACCACAACCATAGGTCGCCTCTATATCAATGAGCAATTTCACTGTTATACCTTAGAAGACCGCTATCGGTCCGATGGTAAAAAAGTGTATGGAGAAACCGCCATTGCCGAAGGGCGTTACCAAGTGATTGTCAACATGAGCAACCGCTTCAAACGCCGGATGCCACTGCTTTTGAACGTGCCTCAATTCGCAGGGATCCGTATTCACAAAGGCAATACCGCTAAAGATACTTTGGGGTGTATTCTGGTGGGCAAAAACAAGGGGCCTGATCGCATCTGGGATTGTAGTGGTGTGTACAACAGCCTGTTAGCTGTGCTTGAAAAAGCTACTGCTGAAGGTAAAGTGTGGATTACGATACGGAGAGGGCGATAGAGGGAGAACGGGAGAACGGGAGAGCGAGATAAGAGATACGAGAACGGGAGAGCGAGAGCGAGACTTAGATCGAGGAAGTTGGTGTTCTTTAGTGGGGTCGCTATTGGTAGGTGCCGATTAGTTGAATCTTTCCTTTGATGTTGGCATTGAATTCTTTTAGGTTTTCGGCGGGAATCCAAAGTTCGTCGTGTATGGGGCCTCCCACGTTTTTTACTTCAAATTGAGCGAGGTACTCCGCACTGACCTCAAACTTTACTACGTGTCCCACACCGTAGGCAGGTACGTTCCATTTGGTGCAGATTTCCATGGCGTAGTCCTCATTCAGTACAGGATAAAAAATAGGCTGCTCGGGTAGTCTCGGGGGAAAACTCTAGGGATTCAATCAATGCCAGCTCTGCTTGATTTACGGGTCGAAATAAGGTAGTCGTGTTCATGTTGCGGTAAAGGTAATTACTTCAAACGTCTACCTTGAGTTGTTGCTTTAACTGCCAATATCTGTAGAGCACTCCGAAGGCCAATATGGACATCAGGTTTATACCTACCAATGTTCCTGGTTCAGGGGATAAAGATCCGAATAATGCTGCAGCTCCTGCTTCGGCGAATAGCGCAAATAAGGATGCTTTAAACTCGATTCCAAGGTGTATGCCGGTGTAGTACTTAAATTTAAAACCTGCATTCAATTGAAAGAAAAACAGTTGCAATAGGAAATTCAAACCCGACATGAGGATCGCAACAAGAGCTCGCTTTATGAGTAGAATGCCACAAACCATGGAAAATAGGAAGAATGGAAAGCCTAACAGCAGCTGTAAGGGTGCTGAGTAGTTGATGAACGTCAATCCAAAGAACCCACCAACGATTTGGTTGGCCACTAAAACCCAAATAAGGAGGTGCAGGATCTGAAATTTATCCGAGGATGGCGTATCGGTAGAGGATAAATCAATCTCTTTTTTGAACTGTTCGACCTCAATTCCTCGCTGCTCTAACAAAATCAGGGCGGCCTTCACAGAATCACGATGATAGCTCGACCAGTTTTCAAGTACTTTGATCAGTTCAGCATCGTGGAAACCCTTCATTTTTCGAAGCTGGGGATTAACTGCCATTGCCTCAATTTTGGGGAATTACCAATTCTATTTAATTGTATGGGCCATTCCTGAGGATCCTTTTGATCATGGCCATTTGGCCGGCGTGCCACATTTGGTGTTTGAACACAAAGGTCAACGCTCCAAATTTGTTTTTAGCAGCAGGGTTGGGAGTAGAGGTGTGTTGGTCTAATTCGGCTTCGGGTAATTTTTGCACAGCATCCGAAACCATTTGGGTCATCATTGCACGGTCTTCCTTCAAGCGCTCAGTCGAAAATCTATCTGGCCAATCAGCACCAGGATTGCTTTTGATGAAGTAGTGTTTTTGCAATTCTTGCAATGGAAAATGCGCTCTAAAAGGAACATGAATCTCGTGTTCAGCGGGAAAAATCGACATCACGCCATGGAAATATTTGGACAAAATTAAGTGACCAATTTGCCAATTGATGCTGGAATTAACCGCTGTTACTAATTCCCACTCCTCAGGTTTTAGGTCAGAAAGCACATAGTCGATCCAGCGGTCGCTCGAGCGAATTTGAGATTGGATAAAATCAATTTTCATACGCCTGGATTTTTAACGAAGATGAAAAAATTTGAACTTTTGAGAAACGAGAAACGAGAAACGAGAGATGAGAAACGAGATACGAGATACGAGATACGAGAGCGAGATACGAGAGCGAGGACGAGAGCGAGGACGAGAGCGGAGGATGAAAATGAAAGTGGAGAATGAAAATGAGAGTGGAGAATGAGAATGAGAACGGAGGGTGGTTGTTTTGTTGATGTTTGTTGGTAGGATTGAAGGCGCTTTGGTGATGTTCTGCATTGGATTGAAACATTTTTAGAGTTTGTGTGCTTACATGGTACTGATTTGATTGTTTAAGCTGGTTTTTTGATGACACCCAATTTTCAGTATTTGATGGAGGCAATTCAGATTGTCTTGGTAGTGGTTGTTGGTCTGGTGGTTTTTATGTTGGTGCGGCCTACTCGTTTTGGGAGGTTAAAGAAGCGGGTGGGAAACCCAAACCTTGAAGTTGTACAAGCCACCTCGATTTTTTACCACCAAGATGACTACCGGCAAGTAGAGTTGGTACCTCAGGAAAATCTCCCTTTTTTCAAGCAAGAAATGGCGGCTTTTGCCTACAAATCCTCCCAAGGTGATGTCGACATCCATCAGCAGGTGGACGATGGGATTCCACTGCACGATCGGGGAATTGATCCTGATGATTTAAATAAGCAATTGTTGCGCTTAGGCTTGCCGCGTTTTAATCGGGTTTCCACCGGCGTTCGTCCGGGGGAGATGAAAAGTGAACGGACCTTTGGCTATGGAGACGACAACAATGCTATTTTTTTCGATGAAGAAATAAGCCGTGTAAAAAACATCTGGTTCGTTGGTCAACCGAAGGTGGAATTGAAGTTGTTGTCCAATATCCTCTATGAGTTAGGGCAAGACCATCAATTGGTGCTGATGGACTGGAATCGGCTAAAAGCGATTGAATTGAACGATCGTGAGCAAATAGACAATTACCTGAGCAGGCGGTTACGATAAGGACAATGCCATGTTCATAAAAGTACCCCCTGTAGAATTGTCGGTTTCTATCTAAATCTTTTCCTTTGCAGCGTAAATTAACGGCCTCTTCCGGTGAGGATGCTATTAGTGGTTTGGAAGCAGGATTTTCCAAGTAAACAAACTGGTAGTAAAGGCTGTTTTTAGTATGGAAATCATTAACAAATTTGGTTCATTTTGCGAATGGTGAAGATGGGCTGCATTGAAGATAAATGGAGCGAGTTAGTGCGATGATAGAAGTGAAAGAATACCTTATATTAGGTATTGGCAGTTAGAAGACAATGCCAGTACTTTCGCTATTTAGAAAGAGTCTAAATAACATTCGATCATTGCGTTTGAAAACTGTATTAGTCTTCGAAGAGTGGACCATTACCATCGGCGATAATTGGAATGTCTACTGTGACAATCTTTGCATTGCTCGAAATAAGAAAGAATTTCTTCTGCTCCGAAGGTGTGTTTCAAGGCATATCATGCATCAAAATTGTCATTCCCCTCGTTGTATGGTTATCCTGGATCCACGCACCAAAAATCGGGTAACAGTTGACAGGCACAAGGTGATCGGATTCCTCAACTTTCTCGCAAACGCCAACATTTATTATAGGTACCTCACAGCCAATAGTGAAGCGGGAGGATCTTTGGTCACCCAATACGATTGGCAGTCAACATCAGGCATACATCTAAACTAAAACATTTTCATGATCGAAACAGATCTTTTAATCATTGGTGCAGGTCCATGTGGACTTTTTACTGTTTTTGAGGCAGGACTTTTAAAATTGCGCTGTCACCTGATAGATGTTCTTCCTATTCCAGGAGGGCAATGCGCTGAAATCTATCCCAAAAAGCCGATTTACGACATCCCTGGTTACCCATCGATCCTGGCGGGAGATTTGGTTGATAACCTGATGGATCAGATCAAGCCGTTTGACCCAGGATTCACTCTTGGTGAACGGGTAGAAAAAGTTGAAAAGGACGAAGACGGTAAATTCATTGTTACCACGAGTCACAACACCGTTCATAAAGCACCGGTAGTTGCAATTGCTGGTGGATTAGGTTGTTTTGAGCCTCGTAAACCTCCGATCTCCAACATCGAAGACTTTGAACGAAAAGGTATCGACTACATCGTAAAGGATCCTGAAAAATTTCGCGACAAACGCGTAGTTATTTCCGGTGGTGGCGATTCGGCTCTCGACTGGGCGCTCTTTTTAGCGGATGACGTGGCCAGTGAGGTGAGCTTGGTCCACCGGAGAAGTTCTTTCCGAGGGCATCCGGATTCGGTAGACAAAGTGATGCAAATGGCTGAGAGCGGCAAGATCAACCTTATCACTGATTCTGAGGTAGTGAAGGTGAGTGGCAACGGCCACTTAGAAGCATTAGAGATTAAAAGCAAAAAAGGAGGTGTCATTCAACAAGGATTGGACTACTGGCTCCCCTTGTTTGGCCTTTCGCCAGCTTTAGGACCCATTGCAGATTGGGGCCTGAACATTACCAAAAATAGCATTGAGGTTGATACCTTTGATTATAGTACCAATGTTCCGGGCATTTATGCCATTGGAGATATTAATCACTATCCGGGTAAATTGAAATTAATCTTGTGCGGATTTCATGAGGCTACGCTCATGGTACAGAGTGCTTTCAAAACGGTTTATCCGGATAAGAAACTATCGTTCAAATACACGACCGTGATGGGAGGTATTAGCGGTTTCTAAATCATGAGCATAATAAAGGTTACTGTCATAGATCGGGAGGAAGTAGAGCATGAGTTAGAGGCTCCCACCGACATGAATATGAACCTTATGGAGCTCTGTAAAGCATACGAGCTTCCGGTGAAAGGAACTTGTGGAGGCATGGCCATGTGTGCAAGTTGCCATTGTTATATTGAATCTACGCACGAACTGAAAGAAGCATCCGACGACGAAGAAGACATGTTAGATCAAGCCTTTTTTGTTCAAGACAACAGTCGCTTAGGATGTCAGGTATTTCTTGAAGAAGAATTAGAAGGTCTTATTATACGATTAGCATCAGAAGGTTAGTTATGGAAAATACACCAACTATTGGACTGTTCTGGGGCTCCGATACGGGTGCCACCGACGGAATTGCTGAAGAATTGCAAAACTTATTAGGGGCAGAGCTTAAAATTGAAGCCCACGAAGTACATCAGGTAAAACCAGAGGACTTTGCGCCTTACGATTATTACATCCTCGGACTCTCCACCTGGTATGATGGTGAGCTCCAAAGTGATTGGGATCAATTCTTCGAAAAGTTTTGTGAGATTGACTTCACCGGCAAAACGGTGGCCATCTTTGGTCTTGGAGATCAGGAAGGCTACGCGCATTGGTTTGTAGACGGCATGGGCATCATTGCCGATCAGGTAGTGAAAGCCGGTGGAAAGATGATTGGAGAGTGGTCGGCCGAAACCTATGAATATGTAGAGTCGAAAGCCGAGGTGCGGAAAGGAATTTTTTACGGACTCGCTATTGACGAAGATTGCCAACCTGAGCTTACTACCGGACGTGTGCAAGAATGGAGTGAGCAAATTATTGGCGAATTCAAAGCTGCATTTGAAACAGTAAGCCCTGCTTAATCAGGGAGCTACTGATTACCATTTGCCCTCCATTTAGCGTTAGGTTTTTAACCTGACGGTACTTATTACGCCCACTGATCAATGGAAAAGGTCGAAATTTTTGAAGGTGATCGAGCCACCAATTACGATAACTTTGTGCATCAGTGGATTCCCGGCTACGACTACGTTATGGAAACGTTGCCCCGGTTGTTGCACAATCTTGGGGCAGACTCGAGTAGTGGACTGTTAGTAGCAGGTTGCGGTACCGGTGGAGAAATCATCGCACTGCGTGATGCAGGTTACGATGGCCCCATTACTGGTGTCGATCCTTCCCCGCAAATGATGGAACTGGCCCATCAAAAAATAGAACATCTAACAAATATCAAATTGGTGAGTGGAGAAGTCAAGGACTTGCCTTTGGCCAATTCTTATGGAGCCGCTACCCTCATTTTGGTGCTTCATTTTTTAGCCGACAACGGCACCAAACAAGCATTGCTCAACGACCTGGCGGAGCGCATGAAACCCGGTGCTCCACTGGTTATGGTAGATATTTTCGGTACCCCTGAAGAATTGCAAGATAATCTGCAGGTATTGAAACACCTGTTGCCCAAAGCCATCACTGAAGAACAAGCCAACGAGCGCTTAGAGCGCATCAAAGAAAAAATAAACTACATCTCTGAAAGTAGACTAAGCGAGCTGCTTGTAAACGCTGGCTTTAAACCTCCCACACGTTTTATCCACACATCGATTTACGGCGGCTGGTACACTATAAAAGCCACAGCATAGACTCTGGAGAAGTCCAAAGCGTTGAATCACGTATATCTATAGCATTGCTTTAGTTTCCTTTCCTTTCCTGAAAGGTTATATGCTTTTGTCAGAGTAGCTCCACATGAAACTTATTTTAAGCATTTATAGCTTAATTAGATTTTTTTTTCAGTTCACTCTTTCTTGTTTGTTTCCCCAATAAATAGCTTTATTTCTTTTTTTTAGAAAAACGAATTTTGGAAACAAGCTGACTTATTTAGAGCCTTAAATAGGTTACCCCTCGCAACTGCGTCTCGTAAAAAAAGATCCTTCGCTAGCTAAGGATCTTTTTGAGTAACTCATCAATACTATTCCTGTCGCATGCAAGCAGAAAAGAAGAATTTCCGTTTGTTGCATCAGGCGTTGCTGGTGAATAGGAAATAAGGGGGAGAGTTAATTACCAATAGCATTCCATTTCTTCATTAACAGTCTACGATGCAGAATTGCCGGCAGGTCTGTAAGTGGAATTGATGATAACTCCGGTACTGGTGCAGGTGAAGGGGAAAAGGTAATTATTGAACGATCAGCCGGCAATGACCGCTTCCTCCACCTATGTCCCAGGTAAAAAAGTAGGGACCTGCATAGGCGAAGTCACAAGGCAAACCTGCCCAATCTGGTGCTATAATTGACCCTGTTCCGAGGATGGACATTGCTCCAATCCGATGAAACTGTTTTCCGGGGGAGGCAGCCATCACCGACATTCCTCCCGAAGGAATACCGAAATCCAGTATAGCCTCTGGATCGCCGTCTGGGGGACAAAATATTGGAAAAACGGCTTCTCCTCCAAGGTCTATTGTTACAGCAGTATAGTTGAGAACTGTTACTGAATTGCACTGAGCTACAGCCCAAGTACTAAAACAGGTCAATACCACTAACATTAAAAAGTTTCTCATGATTTTAGAATTAAAGGTGGATAAATAAGTGAGCTGAAACACACGCTAAGAAAGCGCCAGAAAATCCAATGGAATAGATCAACTCATATTTAAAACTGTTTTTGAGCCTTGAAAAACGATTTCGTCAATGATTAATAAATTTCCATCTTACAAAAACCACCTGATCCTACATCCCATATAATAAAATAGGGACCAGGAGGGGCAAAGTCACAAGGCGATCCTACCCAATCTGGTGCTATACTTGAGCCTGTTCCAAGGACAGACATGGCTCCAATCCGGTAAAATTGCTTTCCCATTGAGGCGGATAGCAATGTTGTTTCTCCTGGAGCAACACCGAATTCTACAGCGGCCTCCGGGTCGCCATCAGGTGGACAAAACACAGGAAAAACGGCTTCGCCTCCAACGTCTATCGTTACAGCAGTATAATTGGTTATTCCCACTTTTTCGCATTGGGCCATCCCCCAGGTACTACAGCCGACCAAGGCCATCAACATTAAAATTTTTCTCATAAATCATAGAATTAATAAGTGAATAAATAAATGCGCTGAATTACGCTTCACTAAAGTACCAGGAGCTCTATCGAATCATGTCAACCCACGTTTCGAGTTTGTCAACCCATGTTTTATTTTAATCTAAATTGGGCTCTAAGTGTTGATTTTGACCCCAAGGTGTAAAAACATCCCGTTGACTCTTATCATTGTTTGTCCGGCAAACAGCTATTAAAAATCACCTATTTGTTTTTGAATTATCCGTAAAAAATCTCCTTTTTTCATTGCTTTATGTAAGCACTTTAGTCCCTCCAACCTAAAGCCTCATCAAACCACCAATGCGTTAAGACAAACCGTTTTATCGGGTCCCGATTTTGTTTGCCGTTCACCCGATCACCGCCTAAGGGCAATGCTCATTGAAGCCTTCAACATATACAATCCTAATCCTACATGTCTTCTATAATTTCGCTTTTCGAAAAACAGCATAGCCTCTCGCTCTCCATCCTCGTTCTCGCTTTCCATCCTCGAATCTCGTTCTCGTATCTCGCTCATCAGTCTCGCTCCCCGTTCTCATTTTCGTATCTCGCTCTCCATTCCCGCTCCCCTTCTCAGTCTCGCTCCCCGTTCTCCTTCTCGTATCTTGTTCTCGTTCTCGTTCTCGTATCTCGTTCTCCGTTCTCTCCCATCGTCCTTATAAAGCAAAATTTATTTGCAGCAAAAAAAGCTCCCAGTTACCTTTGCCTCGCAACTTCCTCGAAGTAGAATCTCAATTACGGAGGATTGCCTATGCGTAATTATACCAGCATATCGACCACGCAGCACTGGAGTTAGACTCCAGGATTTTCTTCGCTGCCTCCTTCTGGAAACCCGTCACGGGTAGGGCCAGAATACCCTTTCTTTTTTCTTTTACCTGATTCGAACCGTACCGGCCCTTGGTGTCTGGTTTGCTTTCCGAATCGTTTCAAAACACGAGCTATGGGCTCTAACAAACTGCACGGGAAAGACCTGCGCAAAATCGGATACCGATCGCCCAAGATCATCAGCCTTGCGCTGGACGTCATTCGGCGACACTACAAATTCCACAGCCGCCAAGAGCGCTTGGAAATATTACATTACGTTCTTACCGATCCTGAATCTTACCAACTAAAAGCTCCCTGGGAAGCTGTAGCCAAGCGGCTGATCCCGGCTGAGGAAAGTCCAAAAGTACCGGAACAAAAGCTGGAAACGGAACCGGCTCCTTATCGGGTATATGGCCGCAAAGGCATTAGCCGGCAAGCCATTGAGCAATTGGAAATAGCCATGCGTTTGCCGGTGGCCCGAAAAGGGGCCCTCATGCCCGACGGACATCCCGGTTATGGCTTGCCCATTGGTGGCGTGTTGGCTACGGAAAATGCGGTGATTCCCTATGCAGTAGGACTCGATATCGGCTGCCGAATGAGCCTCAGCGTATTGGATGCGCCTCCGAGCTACCTGACCCGATACCGCCATGCGGTGAAAACCAGCCTGAAACAACACACCTTTTTTGGACAAAAAGGCATTCAGGTCGAGGCACAGGAAGCCGAAGTGCTCGACCGGCCGGAATTCCGGGAAACTGAACTGTTGCGGAAGTTGCAACCCAAAGCCGCACGGCAATTGGGCACCAGCGGTTCAGGAAACCACTTTGTGGAATTTGGTACGCTGCACATCGGAGCGAATAGCACTTGGGACCTCCCTGCCGGAGAATACCTCGCGCTCTTATCGCATTCCGGGTCGCGTGGGCTGGGGGCAACCGTTGCCGGGTACTACACCCAATTGGCGATGGCAAGCTGCCCGCTGCCCAAAGCAGCCAAAAATCTGGCGTGGTTGTCACTCAGTTGCGAAGCAGGGCAAGAGTATTGGCGGGCTATGCACTTGGCCGGTGATTTTGCCAAAGCGTGTCACGATCACATTCACCGCAAGCTGGCGGCTGTGTTGGGCCTCAAAACCCTGGCAACGGTGGAGAACCACCACAATTTTGCTTGGGAAGAGCCCAACCCGGAAGGTGGCAGTTGGATCGTTCATCGAAAAGGAGCTACACCGGCGGCAACAGGAGTTTGGGGAATCATTCCCGCTTCCATGTCGGCACCAGGCTATGTAGTGAGAGGCAAAGGGCAAGCCGAAGCTTTGCATTCGGCGGCCCATGGAGCCGGTAGAAAAATGTCGCGCTCCAAAGCCAAAAACAGCTTCACGGGCAGCGAGATGAAAAAAATGCTGGCCCACACCGGAGTCACCCTCATGGGGGGAGGAACCGATGAAGCGCCCCTGGCCTACAAAGACCTGGAAGAAGTGATGGCCAGCCAACAAGATCTGGTTTCCATTGAAGGAACCTTTTATCCCAAAATCGTCCGCATGGACAAAGCATAGAACAAAATGAAACAACATACAACCACCGAAATCCTGCAAATCTCCGCTGGAAAGGGACCCGCAGAATGCGCCTGGGTAGTGCCTCGGTTGGCCCGCTACATGGCCGAAGAGGCCAATAGCCAAGGCTTGGTTTGGAAACAGATCGCGGCCGTTGCCGGGCCAGAGCATGGCACCTTCGATTCCATCACCGCCGAGGTGTCCGGACCAAAGTTGGAGGCGTGGCTCGGGAGCTGGTGTGGCACCATTCAGTGGGTGGGCAAAAGTGTTTTTCGGCCCATGCACCGGCGGAAAAATTGGTTCGTTGGCGTGAGCCGGCACCAGCCCTCCGGAGAGTGGACCTGGCGAGAGCAGGACATTGAATGGCAGACCTTACGGGCTTCCGGCCCGGGTGGGCAGCACGTGAACAAAACCGAAACGGCGGTAAGGGCCATTCATAGGCCCAGCGGTTTGTCGGTGCTGGCCTCTGATTCGCGCTCCCAAGGTCAAAACCGCAAACTGGCGCGGGAGCGCCTGCAACTTTTGCTGGCCAACCAGCACCAGCAAGCCCTGGTAGAGCAATCTACCGAGCGGTGGCTCAACCACCATCAACTGGAACGTGGCAACCCGGTTCGCCGGTTCAGCGGTCCAAAGTTTAAACCCCTAAAAATGAAATGACATGACTACTACAATGGCCGATCAATACTTTTTGAAAGCGAAGGAAGGGTTGTTCTGTCAGGCCGACGAGAGCCTGGAAAACCTGCACTACGCGTTGAGTTATGATGCTGAACACGCACCGGCCAACCTCTTGATGGGGCAAATCATCGCAGGACAACTGGGTGATTGGAATCAAGCCGCAGCATTTGTCAACCAGGCGCTGGCCACCCGTCCCGATGATTTCGGTACCTGCCTGCAAGCTGCCTGGTTTTGGATGGGCCGCTTAGACCTGGATCGAGTGGATGGACTGGTGCAACACCTCAAAACCTTGGACTACGCTTTTTGGGAAGAGATTCATTTTCTCGAATCCCGGGTAGCGGAACGCAAGGGGGATTTGAAAGCCGCCCGCAAGGCGGTGAAACAAGCCCGATTGCAGGTGGCCGTACAGGGCGGAGCTCAATTTTTAGAAAGTGAAGACAACCGCCTCAAGGCAAAGCAAAAGCTTCTTAACCCCAAGCGCAAAAAAGGCAAAGGCAAAAGCAAGAAAGCCAAAAAGCGTAAGAAGTCGGATTGAAGGCCGGCCCTGAATTTCGATTCGGGCCGGCCTCGGCCGTTTGTATACCCCAATGAGTTGTTCTCTTGTTTCTGTTTTTATCTGAAAGAGTACAGTTGCGTAGCGTAGCGTTGACGCAACACTTTTCTATTGGCTGCGAAGTGTAACCCGGTTGGGCAACAGAGAATTGTTTCGAGAAAAAATTAACGTATTACAAGCAATCGATTGAGTGGTTAAATCCTCTTGGCTTCTTGGCTCCACCGGTCGGCAAACACTGTTCGCTCGAAGAGCGGGAGGAGACTTTGGTAAGTCATCTACCAAACGCCACAATGCAAGGCTGCTTCCAAGCGGTTGGCCTCGCTGCGGTGTTCATACAAGGTGTGAAACAGTTCTTTGTCGCGCATCCAACTGTGCAGGGCCGATTCGTCGAGGGGCCCGCCATCAGAGTCGGGGCCGGCAGCCAGATCGAGCAACTCCTGAATCCAAAGTGGGTAGGCGACTTCAGTGTCTTTCGGGTTGCGGTCGGCAACGCGATGGATGGCTTCGTCTAAAAAGCGGGCTTTTTCCAGGCAATCGCGGCTGAGCATCAGCCGGGTTTCATTTTCCCATTGCACCCAACGTACCAATTGTGGCCAGCGCAGCCCGATCAACAGCCAATGGGCCAGCGATTCGGTGCTGGCTTTTTGAAAATCAGCATCACGGCCCAATTGCAATTCACGCAGGCGTTGGTGAATGTGGTAGAAGCGCAACAAGTTGGCAAAACGTTTCAGGCTGCGGGGCGAAGGATTGAGAAAAGGGGAGAAGTGCTTTACTTCTTCCCAAATTTCAGGATCGTCATTGCGGATCACCTCCATGCCTTTCTGAATAAAAGTAGTAGCCAGTTCCGGGTTTCGGGCACCGTATTCGGTCCGTAACTCTTCCAAATCTTCCGCTTTTTTGGAGCGCAGGGCCGATTGCACCCGTTGTTCCATTTCCTGTTTTTGTTCCGGGCTAACGGGCTGGAAGCGAGGAGGAGGCGCTGGGTCTTCCTCTGCTGAGGGTGCTGGAGCAAGTGACTGAAACAAGTTGGACAGGTACTCCTGCTTTAATTCTTCTTTCATCACTGGGATGAAAAAGGGCAGCTGCACAAACTTGTCGAGAAAAAACCAGCCGATGGACCCGAATTGCCGTTCGCGTTCTTCAAACTTGCCCTCCATTTCTTTGTAGGCCACATCCAACGAAGCGGCTACCATTTCGGCGTCCATTCCTAAAATGAAATAGCAATATTGAGAAAGGTCGCTATCGTTCATCACCAGGTTGATGGCCTCCACCACTTCGGCCACTACCTTAGGAGCGCAACGGTCGAGGTCGTCGATGAATACGATGGCCGGTTCGGTGGTTTCTCCGTTTTGCACCAGCAAGCGAAACACCTTTTTCAAATCAGCATGGATGTGGTGGTAGAGGCCCATTTCGCCTTGATAGTCGGGTTCGCGTATCCATTGATTGAATTTGCCGCCCAGTTCTTCCTCCAGCACCTTTTTGCGAGCTTTCAGGTTTTGCCACAAGGTTATTCCGGTGCCGATGATGCCCAAAAGGAAGGTGCCTCCTGATTGCTTATCTGCCAGGCTTTCAGTTGCGAGAGTAATGACAAAAACGATGAAAAAGACCAAAAAAATAAGTGCCGAGGGAATCAGCTTTTCCAGTCCTCTATAATAAATGTCTTTGCGCACCTGGTGCCGGTCGATGCGTTCCCATTGCAGGGCCAGCCAAAACTTTTCGCGTTCTACCGGCGAGAGTTTGGCCACCAGTTGGGTGATGATGGCGTGGCCCATACCGGCCCAAATTTGATGGCTGCTTTGGTAGCGCCAGGGGTTGAACCAAACCGTGGGGTGTTTCAATTTGTCGAAACTCAACTTTGGAGCGCGCAACCATTCGGTAAATTCCTGTACCCGGGTAGGTGCCTTGGTGGTTGGATCGGTTTCGGTGGGTGGGGCATCAAAAGCCTCCTGAATGGAGCGCATAATGCTGGTTTTGCCGTGTCCCCAGGGCGCAATGATGGCCAGGTTGAGCGGGGGCATGCTTTCCTTTCGGCGAATGATCTCTATAATGGCATCGGCAAAGGGCTTGAGTTGCAGTGTGTCGTCCTGGGTTTCGTAGCGGTCGGAAATAAGGCGGGTTTGCAAGTTGTGCAATTGCGGAGCCGTAGCATCCTCCGTTTCCCGGCGACCTAAGGAGAGCAATAACTCATAGGTAGCCTGGTCAATTTCTACCAACCGGCGGCTACGGCGGTTGACCCTTTTGTTGAACGGCAGCGTGGCTTGCAATTGTGGATGTTCCGTCAGAGAATCCCAATTGATTTTCTTAGGCAATTTCTCAATAAAATCACAGAGGTAAACCCCCGATTCCACCACCGACTTTACCCGAAAAACGTATAAAAAATCCTCCGCTAAGAATTTGTCTGAAGGGCCTAAAAAATGGAAAGCAATGAAACGATCACCGACTATAAGTTTGGGGATATTTCTTTTGAGTCGTACTTCATCCAACTGATTGAAATCGAAGGTGATGCGCTTGCCTTCAATGGTGCGATCCAGTGAACTGTCTTTGTTCGCGAAGTGCCAGAAAAAACGTTGAGAGCCAGTATTACTTTCGTTACCGGCATTTTCTTCCGCTTCAATAGTTTCTGATTCAACACGTTCATCCTTGGTTTCTACCGCAGGGGTTTCGGGGGGATCACTTTCGGGAACTTCTTCTGAAGAAGAAATAGCGCTGTAGAGAATGCGTGGAAAACAATACCGGGTAGGAACATCTCCGGCAAGGCTGTCAGGCAGGAAATGGCTTAGCACATTTATTAAGGAGTTGGTATGGGGAAAATCATCTCCCACAGGCTTTAACCCCAAAAAACGAAAGACTACTCCTTCGTGAGCACGGTTCATTTCAAAAGCTTGCCAATTGGAGATGAAGCTGTTGACACTATAATAAACGTGGAATTCTAATTTCGGATCTTTGCTATTGAAGTACAATTCCGCTATTTCTCTGGCTTCACTTAATGAAATGAGCTCCTTTCGTTCAACCAGCTTTTGATAGGCCGAAACAACTTGCTGAGAAAAAAAAGATTTGGGAAGCCGACCCACCAAGGGGGGGAGTGATTGATGCCCGCCAAGATCGAAATCAAGCAATCGTTTAACGAAGCTTACGTAGTTGCTCTCTGTCGTTGGGTTTTTAGTGTTGTTACGCTGAAGACGTTCTGTTGTTAACCTAAAAAAGCTACTTTCTATTCCATCGTAAAATTTTCGAAAACGGTCAATTAAAGCTTGATTCCGCTCAAGTAATCCATCATCCACTAACTTTCGAATGGCTTCAGCCGCTTCCGGCCGAATAGGTGGGGTTGCACTCATCGTTTAAATCTTGGTGGACTTTCCGATTGGGAGTCGGAAAGCGATTAAATCTAAACAAAAAGCGCGAAAAAGTAGGGGAGTGGCTTATCCGGTAGAACTTCCATACGACCACGACAGCCACTGTCGCGCCTCCTCAGGGTCTTCGAAGAAATGCAGGCGCTTATCCCGAATGGCCAGGATGGCCGTAGAAACCGAGAGCTTGGCATAAGCGTCTTGAGGCAAAACCACCGCCTCTTTTTGCAGGCCATTGGCCAACATTTTGGGCATGATGGTTTCTAGCAAGTACGGAATCGAAGTGTCAAAAGACCCCTTCATGGTGCGAAGATCGGCCATCCAACAGCTTAGATTTCGTTCAATAAAAGCCCTACAAGCAAAATCAATGACTTTTTGAAAATTGTCTTCGGTTTCGAACTTGCCCTTCCAGATGTCTACAATGCCATTGAGTTCGTAGTCGGCCCATACTTCCGCATAAACAACGCCATCTTCCCGCTCAAATGATCTCAACTTTTCCATCTTACCTCGTCCGGTCTTTTGGGTCCTACGTGGAAACTAGTTGAATGTTCCTTTTCTTGCCTTTGGGGAGGGATAGCCGGTAGGTAAATTTTATTCCAGCGGACATCTTCTAAGCTCCGGCATATATTCTTTGCCAAAACCAACTTATGGTAAGTGAACAAACAACCGGAACCGAACCAGTATTGAATAAATCTGGAGTTGTGGAGTGACCAACTAAAACTGCTGCCAGATGCCGATAATTCCTCGTCTTCGGCGAGATATTTTCATAAATAATTGGCGAATGGTTGGTTTTCGTGTATAAACGGTTGCTACAGGTGTAGGTTGAACAATGACTTTTGTGCAAAATCAGCTACCTTTAAATCGGACAGCTAACCCAATTCTGTTTGTCTTCTGACGGTTTAATTCGCGTAACCTTGGCGGCCTTTCGAGTATTCTGCTTATTGATGTTTCTACCCTGCTTTTGCTTGACAGGTGTAGCACAAGTACGGCATGTTTCTCCAACGGGAAATAATGTGACAGGATGTGGAACCTCGGGCAATCCTTGCCAAACCCTCCAATATACCCTCAACAATGTGGTGGCTGATGGTGATACGGTTTATTTGCAATCGGGTACTTATGCGCTACCGAATACCGTGCCCGGTGGCACTCCTGTGGCTTTTTTACCCCTGGGGGTGAGCCTCACCTTTCAAGGCGATACGACAGGTAGTGGTGCCATATTGGACGGAGACAACCTACGGCAGTTGTTTCGATACGATTATTTAACGATTTGCCCGGGAGCAGGCAGCCCGCCCACCACCCCCGATACTGTACAATTCAATTTTTTTAACCTAACCCTGCAAAATGGACTTGATGAAGGAAAAACCTGCGGATCAACCACACATGCGCGGGGTGGAGCCATGCAATTTTTTAACAATTCCGGTAGCAGCCTTCGGGTAGAAATAGAGTCCTGTGTGTTTTTGAACAATCGGGCCAACGACCTTGCCGGACCCAATATTGGTGGTCGTTCGGCCAGTGGTGGTGCGATCTACTTTTTTGGCTTACGGCGAAACAACCTCACCACTACTTCCACCGGAGCTTATCTTCAAGTAAATCAGTGCGTGTTTAGTGGCAACGCTGGTAACCAAGGGCCCAATGGAGGTCACGGTGGAGCCATCGCCACCTCTCAAATGGATGAAGTATTGATCTTAGGCAGTACGTTTTGCAACAATTCCGTCACTGGAGTGACTACCGATGCCGGTGATATGCAGCGGGATCGAAATGCGGGGGGAGCCCTTTTGTTTTTTGAAACGGAGGTGCGGACTCCCGCCAACAACCTCATTGTGCAGGAATGTGCGTTTTTCAACAATTCGGCTACCACCGTCAATGGAGCCACCTTGCCCGATCAAAGTGAGGGAGGCGCTATTTTTCTCCATCGTGGCGATATCCTTACCAATACTAACAACGCCTTTTTAGGCATTTACGGCAGTCATTTTTTTAACAATACCATTGAAACAGGTATTGAGCATGTCGACAACAACTCTGGAAATCTCTTTTTGGGGCAGGCCTTTCCCAATACCTTTAATGTCAATCCAGTTGACCTTGGCCCCGATTCTCTGATTTGCGGATCAGGCTTTTGGAAAAGTGTTTCTCCCTTGCCACAGGCCACCTACAACTGGTCCACTGGCTCTGACTCTTCTTCCATCTTGATCAACGGTCCGGGTACTTATTGGGTGGAGGTAAGCTGGGCAGGAGGTTGCGTTTTTTCTGATACTATTGAATATATTCTTGGAAATTCCATTTCTAGCAGCACCGACACCACGATCTGCCAGGCGCAATCCTTTACCCTGAGTGCTCCACCGAACATGCAAAATCCAGTGTGGAACAATGGAACACCAGGACCGGTGATTACCGCCAACGGTTCCGGTGTTTACTACGTGAGTGGTACTCACACTTCCGGTTGTACGTGGCGCGATACCACCGTAGTGATTGCTTACCCACCAGTTGGACTTGATCTGGGACCCGATTTTACGGTATGTGGTCAAGGAACCTCCGTTTTTCAGGCCAATGGCTACTTGAGTTATCTGTGGTCCGATGGATCTACCAACAATGCTTACGTCACTACCAGTACCGATACCATCTGGCTCACGGTGGTAGACACCAACAACTGTGTAGGTTCAGATACGGTTATTGTAGCCTATGGAGCCGGCGGTATCGACCTGGGTCCGGATTCGATAGGCTGTGCAGGCGATGCTCCTCCAACTTTTTCGTTTCCCTCTTCCGTATGGGACACCTTGCTTTGGAGCAATGGCTCTACAGGAACGGCTTTAACTCCGAATCCACCCTTTACCATTTGGATTGAAGCTACTGATACGGTAGGCTGCAAGTATTCCGATACCGTTTCGTGGAGTTTGATCAACCCACCAACCCTAAACTTAGGGCCGGATGTACTTTTGTGTAGCGGCCAAAGCGTTGATTTTATCGTTCCGCTTCAACCGGATTGGAGCTTGGTGTGGTCGGATGGAGATACGGCAAATCCGCTCACGGTAAGCACTACCCAAACCCTTATTGGAGCAGTAAGCAACGTCTGCGCTACCGTTGTTGATACGGTGGATGTAGAGGTGATTGGATTAACCAGCAGTGTGTTGGGACCCGATACCAGCTATTGCCCGGATTCTGGCGCATTGGTATTGCAACCTTCATTTAGCGGCAGCAGTTACCTGTGGTCCGATGGTTCTACCAACAACTCGCTCACGGTTTCCGGCTTTGGCACTTTTGGGGTTACCGTTACGGATGCCAACGGCTGTAGTACCACCGATCAGCTCACGGCCACCGAAAATTGTCCACTTTCGGTTTACCTTCCCAATGCCTTTAGTCCCAACGGCGATGACCTCAACGATGTGTTTGTACCATTGGGACGAGGATTGGCCGAATACCATTTTCAGGTCTTCAACCGCTGGGGAGAATTGGTCTTTGAATCGCGCAATCCGGAAGAGGGATGGAATGGCCAGTTTTTGAACCAAGAGGCACCTGTTGGGGTATATGTTTGGGTACTTACCTACAAGGGGCGCAGAGCAGCCACGGTGCGCCAAAGAGGGCATCTTACCTTGGTGCGTTGATGCTGAGTCTTGTCGGGTCGGCCTATAAAAAAATAGCAAGCTCATTATCAGAGGGTTGTCCTATCCAGTGCAACTTTTACCGCTTTTTTCAGTAAAAAGTCTTTTGAAACACTAAACCAACAAGGGGTTTAAAGTGCGCTTTAGGTCATAAAATAGTACTCCATCAAGCTATGATCTTTGGGGAATAGCAGCCGCCTCACCCTGGCTAATCCACTTACCATCTTGCCCGGCCCTGCTATGGGGCGACCTCGTACTTCCCGAACGAAAAACCCAAACTGTGCGGAAATCCGCTCGTTGTTATAAAAGCTACCCACAGAAAGTTGGGGTATTGCTGGGCTTATTGGTCCTGCTGCTGCTAATAAGCCTGCCTCACTCCGTTCATGCTACACATGCCCAGGGGATGGACCTTACCTACCAGTGCCTGGGGGGAGATTCTTTTGCTTTTGAACTTCATTTTTATCGTGATTGCGATGGCGTTAATGCCCCTGGCGTAGGCGGTAGCGGATTGCCATCCGTAGACTTTAATTCAGCTTCTTGCGGGCAGAGTTTCTCGCGCACGTTTCAACTGGTTTCTTCACAAGAGATTGGAGTGATCTGCAGTTCTCTTACCACCACCTGCAACAACGGGATATACCCAGGTGTGGAAGAATACGTATACCGGGATACCCTGGTGATTCCAGCGGCTTGCACCGATTGGGTGTTTAGCTACGATTTATGCTGCCGCAACAATGCCATCAATACAATTAACCCTACCAACGTAGACATCTACGTTGAAACGACCCTCAACAATGTGGTGGCTCCCTGCAACAGCTCGCCTGAGTTTGCCGCCAATCCGGTACCTTTCCTTTGTATCGGGTCGCCCTATTGTTTCAACAATGGCGCCATTGATCCCGATGGAGATTCACTGGTATATTCTTTGGTAACGCCAACCACAGGGCCCAATGCCGGCGATACGGTAAACTATACCGGCAGCTTCTCAGCCACACAACCTTTGTCTTCTTCCACCGCCATCACCTTCGATTCTACCACCGGTGAAATTTGCCTGACCCCCACCACTTTTGAAGTAAGCGTCATGCAAATCAGGGTGGAGGAGTGGCGCAACGGTGTGCTGGTGGGGAGCCTCGACCGCGACATTCAATTGCGGGTTACCAATTGTGTGGTGCCCAACATGCTGCCCGAAGTCAACGGCATCAACGGAACTGGGGTTTTCAATGCCAGTGTTTGCGCAGGAGATAGCTTTTGCTTTACCACCGATGCGGTAGATACCAACAGTGGTCAAACGGTGCTGATGACCTGGAACAACGGGATTCCCGATGCCAGCTTCATGGTTTCGGCAGACAGCGTACCCACCGGATCGTTTTGCTGGTTGCCTGATAGCAGCGATATTTCTCCAATACCGTATTGCTTTACGGTGACCGTTGAGGACGATAACTGTCCGTTTATCGGGACGCAAACTTTTACTTTTTGCATCACCGTTACCGGGTTTATTGATGCTTCGGTTACCGGAGTCGACCCGGCCTGTCATGGAGACTGTAACGGTACCACTAATGCGGTGGTGACCAATGGCACTACGCCCTACACCTACCAGTGGAACACCGGACAAACTACCGCTGGTTTGAATGCTCTTTGTCCGGGAACTTACACTGTTACCGTCACCGACAGTGTGGGGTGCAATCCGGTGCGTAGCATCACCTTAGCAGAACCACCACTTTTAGGCGCACAAATAGGTACTCCCACCGGCATTCCTTGCTTTGGAGACTCACTGGGAAGCGCCACTGTGATAGCTACCGGAGGTACGGGAGCCTACACTTTTGATTGGGATGTGGGAACCGGCAATCAAACGGTAGCTTCTGCTGTGAACCTTTTAGCAGGGACTTACACGGTTACCGTATCTGATTTCCGGGGCTGTGATTCTGCATTGTCCATTACCATCTCCGAGCCGCCTTTGCTTACAGCGGTTGCCGCTCAGCGGCAAGCGGTGATTTGCAGGGGCGATAGCACCGGCAGTGCCTATGTGCAGGCGAGTGGAGGAGTAGCACCTTATACCTACCAATGGGACGCCAACGCGGCTAACCAAACTACCGACACTGCCTTTAACCTGGCGGCAGGTAGCTATTTTGTTACCGTGACCGACAACAATGGTTGCGATAGTGTTGTGAGCGTTGCAGTTAGTGAACCCAGTACTTTGAACGGAAATCTGGTGACGATTACCAATGTGGCTTGTTTTGGCGACAGTAGTGGTCAACTGAGCTTTTTGGCAAGTGGCGGTACACCGCCTTATGCTTACCAATGGTCACCCAATGTTACCGGAGTTACCGTGCCCAGCGCCAGCAATTTATCGGCGGGCGCATACTCCCTCACCATAACTGATAGTGCCGGGTGCGACACCATTGTGAACGCTACCGTTCAGCAAAATCCAAAGTTGACCGTAGACACCACCTTGTTGCAAAACGTTTCTTGTTTTGATGGAATCGATGGAGCCATCAGTGTACTTGGAGGAGGAGGGCAACCCAATTACACCTATTCCTGGAGTACTGGTGGTTCAACTTCAGGCATCTCCGGACTGAGTGCTGGAAATTACACAGTAACCGTTACCGACAACCTGAACTGTGACACCAGCCTCACCATTGCCTTGAACCAACCTGGTTTGTTAGGGCTCCTCCAGGATAGTTTGCGAAATATTTCTTGCAACGGAGGTACTGATGGCGCTATTCGTGTAGCTGCATCAGGCGGAACGCCTCCTTATGCCTACCAATGGAGTAATGGAGCGGGAAATGCTACTACTCCCTTGGTGACGGGTCTTGCGGCCGGCAATTATGCCGTCACCGTTACCGACAGTTTGGGCTGTGATTCCGTATTGCTTTTTAGCTTGACTGAGCCTTCGACCTTACAAACTGCGACTTCTGTTGCACAGGGGATCAGTTGTTTTGGTTTCAATGATGGGCAGGTGTGGGTACAAGCTACAGGAGGAACGTTGCCTTATACCTATAATTGGGTGACCACTGCCAACGATACAGCATTTAATCTAGCCACCGGGACGTATCGGGTTACGGTAACCGATAGCCTTGGCTGTTTTGCCATCGACTCTATTTTTCTGAGCCAGCCAGCGCTGCTCACAATAAATGAACAAGCCAATCAGCGGGTTACTTGTTTTGGAGAAAGCAACGGGGCTTCGACTGTTGTAGCTGGTGGTGGAACAACTCCTTATACCTATTTGTGGGACGCAGCAACCGGAAATCAAAATACAGCTCTGGCCAATAATCTGATTGCCGGAAACTATCAGGTCACCCTTACCGATACCAATGGTTGCGACACTGCGCTCACTATTATCATATCCGAACCCGACTTGCTGATGCCACAAGTGGACAGCCTGCGAAACGTTAGCTGTTTTGGGGGCAACGATGGGCTGGCTACCGTTTTGAGTTCAGGCGGCACTGCGCCTTACACGTACCAGTGGGATGCTGCTACAGGAAACCAAACCGGCCCAACGGCAATGAGCTTGTCCACTGGAAATTATTCGGTTACCGTTACCGATAGTGTAGGATGTGATAGTGTTTTAACCCTCACGATTACTGAACCCGCCTTACTTTTCAGCAATCTCGGACCTGTGAATGATGCGCTGTGCTTTGGCGATGCCAACGGCTCAGTAAGTGTCGTTCCGGGAGGTGGTACGGCTCCTTACAATTATTTGTGGGACAACAATGCCAACAACCAAAGCGATAGCCTTGCCGATAGTTTGGCGGCCGGTACTTATACCGTCACCATCACTGACCAACAGGGGTGTACCCTGGTAGATACGGCCACCATCCATCAACCGGCAGTACTTCAAGCCACGGTAATGCAGGTCGACTCTGTGTCGTGCTTTGGGTTGGCCGATGCTGCTGCCCTTGCCTCGGGGGCAGGAGGTACCGTGCCCTACACCTTTTTGTGGGACACGGCAGCTAACCTTCAATCCACCGCCATTGCAAATAATTTGGCTGCGGGTAGCTACCGGGTAATGGTTACTGACAGCAATGGCTGTGAGGCACTGGATTCGATCAACATTGCTCAGCCTACCCCATTGGTGCTCAACTTGATCAATACCATAAATGTGAGTTGTTTTGGTGGAGCTGATGGTAGTGCAACGGTAAACGCCTCCGGTGGTACTGCTCCATATAATTATTTGTGGGATGCAGCCGCAGCCAATCAAACCGCGGCCTTCGCCACTACTCTTAGTGCGGGAAACTATCAGGTAACCCTCACCGATACCAACTCTTGTGACACCTCCATCACAGTAACGATTTCAGAGCCAGGCTTGTTGATTCCGCAGGTGGATAGCCTGCGCAATGTGAGTTGTTTTGGAGGCAATGATGGACAGGTCACCGTTTTGGGCACTGGTGGCACAACACCTTATACTTATCAATGGGATGCGGCCACTGGCAACCAAACTGGTCCTATGGCTATTAATCTGGCAGCAGGTACCTATGCTGTCACTGTCACTGATAGCTTGGGATGCGACAGTATCATAAGCATAACGGTTGCTGAACCCAACGCACTCACCGCAAGTATTGGCACGCTTACTCACGTCTTCTGTTTTGGAGGTAGTTCCGGATCGGCTTCCGTGTTGGCGGGAGGAGGAACTGCCCCCTATGCCTATCAATGGGATACCGCTGCAGGGCTGCAAACTGCGGCCTTGGCGGGAGGGTTGACAGTTGGAAATTATGCGGTGACAGTTACCGATAGTTTGGGATGTCAGGCAGATACCCTCGCCGTGATTCTTGAACCACCCCCGCTCGTGGTGAGCGTAGGAAATGTGGTAAACGTTGATTGTGCTTTTGGAGCCAATGGTGCGGCAACTGCGGTGGCAAGTGGTGGTACCCCGGGTTACAGCTTTACCTGGGATGCAAATACCGGTGGACAAACTACGGCTATGGCGGTGGGCTTGCTGGCGGGAACTTATCAGGTGACCTTAACCGATAGTAACGGCTGTGATGCTTTGGATTCCGTGACCATTAATGCTCCTGCACCCCTTACCGCAACCATCACCAACCCGGTGAATGTCTCTTGCTTTGGTGGAAACGACGGACAGGCGAGTGTGATTCCCGGTGGCGGGGTACAGCCTTATACCTTTTCGTGGGGATTAAACTCGGGAAACCAAACCGGCACGTTTGCTACTGGCCTGGTGGCTGGAACTTACATCCTAACGCTGGTGGATAGTAACGGTTGCTCCACTTCGGACTCGGTAGTGCTGACGGAGCCAAGCTTGCTCTCCGCACCTGTTACAGTGCTGAATAACGTGAGTTGTTTTGGAGGCAGCAATGGAAACGCAGCCGTCAATCCGGTTGGCGGCACCTTGCCTTATACCTATTTGTGGAGCACGGGTACCGGTTCGCAAACTACCGATACTGCCGTAGGACTTGCCTTTGGCAGCTATTTGGTCACTGTAACCGATTCGTTGGGCTGCGATACCGTGCAACAGGTTGTCATCAGTGAGCCGCCTCTGCTCACCGTGCAGGTCACCAACTTTAACGATATCTCCTGCTTTGGGGGAAATGATGGTTCCATTACGGCGTTGGCGCAGGGCGGTACTCCTGCTTATAGTTATCAGTGGGGGAGTGGCACTGGCAATCAAACCGGTACCCTTGCGAACAACCTTCCGATAGGCAATTATAACCTCACTGTTACCGATTCCTTAGGGTGCACCAACACGTTAAACCAACAGCTGAGCCAACCGGCCCCCTTCCAGGCCACGATTACCGGGTTCAGCAATGTATCCTGTTTTGGCGGTACAGATGGTTGGGCGGTTGTGCAAGGCTTGGGTGGTACTTTGCCTTATTCCATTTCCTGGGGAATCAATTCCGGGAATCAAAGCTCAGATACCGCCACTAATCTCGGAGTGGGAACGTACGTTGCTGTCCTTACCGACAGTTTGGGCTGCAATGCTTCAGACACGATTGCACTCACTGCTCCGAACCCCCTCAGTTCGTTGTTGGGTTCTTTACCGGTAACTTGTTTTGGGGGAAGTGATGGTCAGGTAGCGGCTTCGGTGTCGGGTGGAACTTTGCCTTATACCTATCAATGGAGTGGGGCTGCAGCTTCCAGTCCTACCGCCATCGTCAACGGACTACCCGAAGGCACATATACCTTGGTGGTAACGGACTCTCAGGGCTGCCAAATCACCGATTCTCTATCCATCCTTCAGGCCAGCCCTATCGACCTTAGCGTGGAGCCAGATGCTATTATTTGTGTGGGTACGAATTACCAAATCACCGCAGGTGCTACCGGTGGAAATGGAGGCTATACATTTACTTGGGATCAAGGTTTGGGGGCTGGCAATACCCACACCGTGAGCCCCAATCAAACAACTTTGTATACGGTTACCGTGGTAGCTTCCACAGGATGTTCGGGAGGGCAGGATACGGTGGAGATTCAGGTAAAAAACCTGGCCAATGATAATCTAAGTCTTGCCGTTACCGGGCCGATTTGCTTGGGCGAAACGGCAACCTTATCGGCGATACACAACGGTGCCATTGGTCCGTACACCTATACCTGGCAAGGTTTTCCGACCGTCGGGATTGGCCCGGTCGATGTGGGTCCATCCGTTTCTACCTACTATTATTTTACGGTGGAAGACGATTGTGGTCAAGCCCTGAATGATTCCATTCAAGTCATTGTAGACGCGATGGTAGTGCAGTTGCCAGATACCATTGCACAAGGTTGTCCACCACTGGTGGTAGATTTTGAAGACAGTACCAACGTAGGGTCAATGACCTACCTCTGGACCTTTGGAGATGGGAGTTCTTCCACCAATCGGGCTCCGAGCCATGAGTTTACTTTATCAGGAATCTACACTGTGAACGTCACTGCCATCAGTGCATCAGGCTGTAGTGCAAGTACGGCAAGTACCAATTTCGTAAAGGTCAACACGCCACCCATTGCCGATTTTCTTCCCGATCCGGCCGAAGTCTCGGTGCAGGACCCCACGGTGATTTTCTACGATCAAAGCCTTGGTGCGGTAAGCCAGCGCTCCTGGGATTTTGGAGACGGAGGCACCGATGTAAAGGCCAATCCGGTGTATGTGTTTTCCGAGGTGGGGACCTATCCGGTGACTTACCGGGTGGAAGATCGCTTCGGTTGTGCTACCGAGGTGGTGAAACCCATTACGGTAACTCCTTTCTACACCCTTGATATTCCCAATGCGTTTACCCCTAATCCCAGTGGTCCGGGCAGTGGCGCTTACGATCCTACCGACCTGAGCAACGATGTATTTTTTCCCTTTACTCAATATGTAGAAGAATATCATTTGTTGGTATTCAACCGCTGGGGCGAGATTGTATTTGAATCTTTCGACATCGCTATTGGCTGGGATGGATATTACCGGGGCGAATTGTGCCAGCAGGATGTGTACGCTTATAAAGTCACCTTCAAATGGCTTGACGGAGTAGAAAAAACGGTTGTAGGCGATGTTACTTTGATTCGATGAAGTGGCGAATGAAATACCGGTGTTGGCTGGCTTTTTTGCTGGTAGTTGCGGTTTTCCAAACGGAGCTTAAAGCCCAAGACCCACAGTTCAGTCAGTTTTATGCCAATTCGCTTTTTCTCAATCCGGCTTTTGCCGGGAACACCGAGGTAGGCCGAATGGCGCTCACCTACCGTAACCAATGGCCGTCCATTCCCGGCGGATTCATTTCCTATACTGCGGCTTATGACCACAACCTCTACAGTGCCAACAGTGGCATAGGGGTGATGCTGGCCTACGACAAAGCGGGGAGTGGTGGCTTGCGCTACACTTCCATCAATGGAATGTATGCCTACGGTGCCCGGCTTACCCGCATGCTCACCCTGCGCTCGGGGGTGCGATTTGCCGGAGTGTTTCGCGGATTTGACCGTTCCAAATTGGTTTTTGCTGATCAGATAGCCCGTGACGGTGCGCCCATTACCCTTGAGTCAGATTTGCAAGACAATGTCAACTATGCAGACGTTAGTGCTGGTTGGGTATTGACCCACCGCAAACATTTTTGGATAGGCATGGCCTTTGACCACCTCAACCGTCCCGACCAGGCGTTTGCCGAGGCAGATGCCCGACTGCCCATTAAATATTCTGTCCACGGTGGTTTGAATTGGCAACTCTCGGAAGATCAACGGGACCGCCCCGGAGCAAAGTTGACGTTTATCGGACACTACAAGGCGCAGCAAGATTGGGATCAGCTGGATTTTGGCGCTTACTGGACTTATGATCCACTCAGCATTGGCATTTGGTACCGTGGGCTTCCAGCGGTGAAATCTTTCCGGGCAGGGTTACCCAACAACGATGCTTTTGTGGTGCTGGTGGGCTATGCATTCAATGATTTTCGGTTTGGTTACAGTTACGACCTCACCATCTCTAAATTGGTAGGACAAACCGGTGGAGCACATGAAATTAGTTTGAGCTATGAACTCCCGGCTCCTCGAAAAAAACGCCGGAGCAAGATTCTAATTCCCTGCGCCAAGTTTTAAGCCTATGGCTGAAGGTGGTGAAAAACAGAAGAAAAGTCTTCGTCTCCCAATCCGGCTTGCTGGGCTTGTGCAAATACTTCTTTGGCCAGGTTGAGCATCGGCATGGCCAGTCCCAATTCAAAAGCAGTGTTGGCCGCAAGGTGCAGGTCTTTTTGCATCCACTTGAGTGGGAAATTGGCTTCCCGGTTGGCGTTTTCCAATTTGGGACGCAGTACCTGTAAAAAAGGTGCAGTAACCGGCACGTTGAGCAAAACATTGAACAAGGTTTCAGAGGCCAATCCCATGGCTTGGCCTTGGGCAAAAGCTTCGCTAAAGGCCAGCATGGATTGACCCAACAATTGGTTGATGAGCAATTTCATGTTGCTGCCCATGCCATTAACGCCCAGGTGAATGGTTTTTTTGCCCATGATATCAAGTAACGGCTGTACGTATGTTACATCGGCTTCCTGGCCACCGACCAGAAAGACCAACTCTCCTTTTTCGGCGGGGCCTTTGGTACCCGCAACGGGGGCGTCTAAAAATCGAATTTGAAGGCGGTTGGCAGTTTGTGCCATTGCCCTGGAAAAATCGGGCGTTACCGTACTACAGTCCATCCATAAGCCGTTGGCTGGCATGGCGGCAAGAAATCCATCGCTACCCAGGGCCACTTCCTGAACCACTTTGGGGGAGGGCAACATGGTGATGACCACGTCTACGGCTGCAGCCAATGTAGCAGGATCGGAGGCGCGGTGGGCTCCTTGATCGATCAGTGCCAGGTCTTTGCCCGCACTGCGGTTCCAAACCCAAAGTTCATGACCTGCTTTCAATAAGTTGGCCGCCATGCGACTGCCCATGATTCCCATTCCTAAAACTCCGACTTTCATAGTGCTGATTTTTTTGATTGCTGATGGCAAAGGTGCGAGGTAGGCCCAACTTAAAATGCAGAAAATGCACAAAAGTGTTGTTTTTCGGTCAAAAAACGCCTCCACTCAAAGGAGCGCTACCGTGTTGCAAGCGGAACTGTAAGGGAGAATTTCCGAATTGTTTTCGAAAGGCCTGAATGAAGTGGGAAGTGTTGCCATAGCCCACCGAAGCCGCCATTTCGGGAATCGAAAGTTGTGATTGCAAAGCGAGTTCCCGGGCTTTGGCCATTCGTTTTTGAATCAACCATTGCTTGGGAGAAAGGCCAAAATGACGTTTGAAATCGCGTTGAAAGGTAGAGATGCTCCGCCCGGATAGGTAGGCGTAGTCGGCAATGCTCAGTGGTTTGTTGTATTGCGCCTCCATCAATTCCCGTACGGGTCTGCGGTGGCGAGTGCTCAGTTGGCACAAGCGGTGACGCATTTCCTGGCCTTGCGGTGCTTCCAAGAGTAAATAGAACAACTCCAACAATTTAGGTCGGGTCAGAGGGGACCTGGAAGCACTGGAATGATTGTAAAGGCGGTGCAGGTTTTCCACGTAAGTGGCTACCATTTCGCTGGTGGTGAGGGTAAATAGCGCTGTAGTTGTGCCGGGGGAATGCGCCTGTAAAGTAGCGCCTAAAAATTGATCGATCAAGGCATCGTCAAAAAAGAACACCGTGGCTTTAAACGATCCTTTTGCGGGCAACACATCCGAAACGAAGTAGAGCCCTTTGGGTAACAAAACGAGATTACCCGCCGGAATGCGCTGCACCAGCCCTTCTTCTGTTTCCACGCGCAGGGTGCCTTGGGTCACCAGGGTAATGGCGTGGGCCGATAAATACCTTTCCTGGTTTTCGCTTACCTGATCCACCGTTTTGCCCAGAATGCAACAGGGATCGTCGACCAATATCTTTTGAATCGCAGGGTTGGTGTAGAATGCAGCAGGAACTACTTTCAAAGCTTGCATGGTACAAAGGAACGAAATGCCTTTTTATCAGTCGACCTGCCACAAAAATCGATTTTAGCCCAGTAAACCAAGGTGGGGCCTTCAAATGTTTGGGTTGTAGCCTACCGATCTACTCGCCTTTCAAAATGGCTTTTGCAGCATCAATACCTGAAAACCCGGCACCGTGAACGGTTGAGGAAGCTTCTTCGTGGTAGGCTTCACCGGCAAAGTACAACTTACGGTCAACCGTTTCCCGCAACGCATTCTGCACACTGGTGAAGTTGTTGTCATAATGGCTGTAGGAGCCTTGAATGTAAGGTTGTGCCGACCAATTTTGAACGTGGGATTTTTCGAGGTTGGCAGAGGCCTTGCCGTCAAAAATTTCATCGAGCTCGTCGAGCACCCGGGTTAAGATGCGGGAATCACTGCCCAAGGAAGTATATTGTGTCGCTTCGGTATCTACCGAAAACAGAGTCAACAAATTGTCGGAGGTATCTTTCTTGAATGCCCCATCAATGTAGAGGTGCGATTTTGAAAAATAGCCTACCAGGTTGTGCATCATCAACATGTCGGGATAGAACCGTTCCTTCATTTTCAAAAATACCTTTAAGCCATCGGGCATGGAAACCTCTTCGAGTGCATCCAGTTTATTGGCCGGAAGCGCAGGTGCAAAATCAATCAATCCCTTTTGCAAAATGGTTAAGGGGACCGTCACAATCACTTTGTCCGCTTTAAAGGAAGTACCATCATCGGTGACCACCTCAATTTGATCGCCAGCGTAATCAATAGCGGTTACCGGGGTGCTGGTGCGAATGCGCGATGCAAAAGGCGGTACAATGTATTGCTCGAAAAAGTCGAACCAGGTGGTTTTTTTGAACTTGTATTCCGAATAGAGGTTCGAAACCCAATTTTGGTTGCGCAAACGGCCGTTGTGCCAGGTTTGGTAGGTCTGAGGGTCGTAGGGAATCAGTTCTATATTGCCTTCAATGTTGTCGTCTTGAATCAATTCACCGAATACCGACGGATCGGTATGGATCCACTCGGCCCCTAAGTCGATGGGAAAGTCGGTGAAGCCTTCCAGCTTTTTCACACGGCCGCCGATAGCCGTATCGGCCTCCAAAATTTCAAAGTCGATGTTGTGCTGTTGCAATAAATGCCCGGCCATCAGGCCAGCAGCACCCGCTCCAATAATGATGACCCTACCCGAAAAGTTGACCTCAAAACCTTCGTCTTCCTCTTTGCAGCTGGTCAGTAACGAGGGGAGAAAGGCGGTACCCAGTCCCAGTAAGGCAGTTTTTTTAATAAATTCTTCACGTGTCATTCGTTTACCTCCTGCTTTTCGTTTGCCGTTTTTTGAAATGTCGCAGGCCAATAGCTTAATCCAAGGCCCACCGTTAGCCAACCCGAATGTCCCTGACCAAAGGACAGGGAAGAGCCATAGCCTACCTGGCTTTGTAAGCCCCAATGTTTCCCGATGCGCCAGCCGATCTCATACTGAAGCGATGGAATGAAAAAATCAGAGCGTTCGCGTTCCCTTTCAAGGATTTCTCCTTGAAAATTGACCGTGACTCCGGTAACCTCATAGCGGTTTTGATAGCCCAAACCTATAGAAACTGCCGACCACCTTCGGCGGTCACTTTTTCGGCGAAGTATACCGGCAGTGCCTTGATAAAGCACCGAAGTGTAATTGTTTTGAAGGGAATGAAATCCCACTCTTGGTCCTACAAAAAGTACATGTTGCCGCTGGGGACCGGCTTCAGCGGTTGCAGTTCCCAAAGCGAGTTCCTTCAGGAAAAAGCGACCGGTAAGTTGGGCTCCCGGGCGAATGGCGTAGGCGCTAAAGTAACCTACCGAAACTTGTCCTAAACCGGGTTGAAAATCCTGGGCTTGGGAAGGTGGGGTTAAACTGATGAGCAACCAAAGGCAACAGCAGTTCCAAAAGATTCGATAGCACATGAACAAATAACTTTTGATCGAAAATAACGCAATTGCGGTTCGGTGCTGATTTGTAGATTCGTACAAACACGTCCTAAATCCTGATTTGGGGCGTGCCAAAACCTGAAAATGGAGTGGTCTCAGATTTATACGAGCCTGGACATCATGTCCTTAGCGGGAACCATCGTGTTGGTGGTGTTTTTAGCCCGTTCACGGAAAATTCCCGGTAAAAAAGGGTTGTTGGGCGCTTGTTTGCTCCAGGTATTCACCATCTATTTGTTCGATTGGTATTGGTCGGAGCACATTGTCCCAGTCATTTTGCAGGAAATGTTGCAGTTGGGCTTGGGCAGTTGCCTGCTCGAATATTTACTGGATTGGCGCAGCCCACCCGCGGCTTGGCGCTGGTGGATCCATGCCGGAATTGGTATGGTCAACCTGTGTATGGTTGGTGCTTCCTTCGCTTTGGGGTGGACCCCGGAGTTTTTCTTTGCCTCTGCTTATTACTTTGCTTTAGAGTTCTTCAATTTGCTGGCCGGTTTGGGCTACACGGCTGCGTTACTGGCCACCTTCTTTACCCTGCGCGGACAAATTCCCGCCTTGCCAAAACCCAAAATGCATTGGGCCATGGTGCTTTCCATATCCTTTGGCGGCCTGTTTTTAATTCTTTTCACCTCTGAATTTGTTACCAACGTAGCGGGAGAGTCAGAGTTGCTTTGGGTGTTTCAATCGGCAGCTTCGTTTTTGTTGGTTGTATACATTCTATGGCAGAGCTATCGGTTGGGTTTCTTTGTGGGCCCCATTGCTGCAGGGCAGATCTCTGAAGTTGCCGAGGAAGATGAACGCTGGAAAAAGCTTTTCGCAAAATTGGACGACCGCATCCGCAACGAGTCGTGGTATTTGCAACCTCAACTGAAGGTAGACGATTTGGCCCAGCGCATGCAAACCAACAGCCGTTACATTTCCAAGGCCGTCAACGAAGCCTATGGCGATTCGGTGACCAACTATCTGAATGCCTTACGCATCGAACATTTCAAGCGCGAATTAGCCAAACCTACCGGCCGGCAATATGCTTTGGATGCGTTAGCACTGGATTGTGGCTTCAATTCCAAGTCTTCCTTCAACCGCTTATTCAAGCAGCACGAGGGCATGACGCCATCGGCTTACCGGGATGGGGTGGGAGGAGGATAAAATGATAGGTGCTTGCTTTTCAATGGAACAGTCGGCGAACTACTACAGGTATTTTCTGAGTATGTTCATTTTCAAACTAAAATGCTGTGAAGTTCAATGAGAATGCAATTCTGAGTTACCTCTTTTTAGCCTTGATTCTGCTGTTGACCACCCCCGCCTTCGCAGACTATAGCATGGGGGCTACCGATGTTGTCGTGATTGTGGGTGGAGGAGGGTTGCACCTCGTAAACCTGTTGGCGTTGATTTATTTTGCAGTCATACGCCTGGCTCGGAAATCGGCTAAAGGTCGCGTTGGATTACACGTTTGCTGCTGTGGTTTGCTCCTCTTCTCCAGTTGGGCCATTCTCGCTTTGGGCGATGACATCGATCGTGGGTTTTTCACCTATTGTATTGCTATTGGGTTGTTGGGTATTTTGCTCATCGTTTGGAACTACCGAAGGAGGATACCCCAACAGGGGAAACGAATGGGCTGAACACAGTTCTTGGAGAGGCGAAGCTTTGCCGATTCAAAGTTTCCCCAAACTGCTTGCCCATTCAACGGAATAGTGGTTGAGTAATGTGTGCCTGGCGGGGATGAAAATTTAGTTTGCAGTTAACTGCTTTTGCCTTCGAAGTACCGTACGGTGCAGCCCTACAATCCAAGCTAAAACGAATAGAAAAGATACTTTTTGAAGCATCGGCAATGCTTCCAGGAAATGGCCCGTGTAGTAGATAAAGTTGTTGGCGCCCAGCAAAAGAAGGCACAATATGCTGCTTATTTTATATCCCTTTAGGTCGCTTTGCCAAAGCTCCCACAAGATGCCTGAAACCGTCACCAACCCAAACATACTGGCCACAATGGTCAATAGGTCGTGGTAGTTGGTAAACAGGAACATGGTCGCCAACATGGCTATGATGCCGTTGATAGCAATGAGGAATTTCCAACCTTTTTGTTGGGCGAAGTATACGGCGAATTGAATGAAGAAAGCGCTAAGACCGGCACACAATACCCCCATACCGAAAATGGCAAAAGGTCTTGCCGGGTTGGGGCTTCCATTCATTCCCGCTTCAAGCATCAGGTTGCACCAATAATTGTGTATCCAATCGAAACCGGTAGCGTTTAAGTCAGCCTGATTGCCTCCCGGATATAGCGTGGATGCATACAGGTAGAGGCCAAAGAACCCTGCTATCCCAATCGGTGGAAGCAATCCAAACCAAGCGTGGAGGGTGGAAGGCTCACGGTTTGCCATGCTGTCCAAAGATAAACAGCAAATGCACTTAGAAGCTCTTTATCCCTATTGGGCGAGCTTTTAGCGATCAACAAAAACGCCCGACGAAAGCCGGGCGTTTTTTAATTAGAGCGTGTTTGCTAATACCTTGGGTCAGGTAGACCAAGGATAATCATCATACACATAAGCCGGGTTCTCCTTCAGCGTATCGCCGGTCAGGGTTTTCCAACCACTGTCGCTGGACGATTTAATGCCTTTTATGTTGTAGTTATAGATGTTGACCACAGTGGCATTGTACTTTGGCCCAATCAGCAGAATGCGCGAGTGAATCGTACTTATTTTCTTGTGGGTGGGGTCGGTGATTACCCTGCAATTCGGCTGCAATTGTCCGGTGCCGCCCAAAAGCTTGTGTACCGTAGTACCGCGAATAAACGCTTCATTCAGCGACATGCTGGTGTACTGCCGGGCCAGGTAGGTAGAAGCGATGATGCCGGTACGGTCGTGGCCGCTGGCACAGTGGATGTAATATACGTGAGGCAATTCACCGGTTTCGAGGTGGTTCATTTTTTCGTGCAACATCTTAGAGCACGAAGCATCAAAATTGTCAATGGTGCTGTCCACTGTCACATCCGGGTTGATGGAATAGTTGACCATGCGGCAATTCATACCTGTGACAGGGTCCGTCCAGTGGCCGGTTTGGGGATACCAGGCCTGATCGGCGAGTTGGCTTTCGTTGGTGCCCCCCATGGATTGAATTTCGTAGTTGAGAAAGCTCTTTTCGTCTCCGGGGCTCTGCAGGTTCACATCGCACCATACGTAATCGCCAATGCTGTAGAAATCATTGCCGGTTGCTTCTTTGTAGCGTGTAGCCAAGATGTCGTGGACGACCTGAAAATCAATGGACTGAGGGCCCCAGTTGACTTTTGCGGGGGCCAGCGGGCAATTTCCCCGAAACATCACATTGCCGTTGGTGTTTTTATCTACCATAAACACCACCTGGGTGTTCAAGGGTTGGCAGGTGGATTGCACTCCGGAAGGTACCGTACCGGTAGGTTTAGAAACCGGGATGGTCAAGGGGTGGCCGGGGATTTCCGTAAGAATATTGGCATTGTTGGCATCGTTGGGAATGTGCCAGGGCAAAGTAGCATTGTTCAAGGAGAAATCAATTTTGCAGGACGCCGAACCGCCATTTGAACCGTACTTGATACTTACGTGGCCGTCTACATAGCCATCGCTTTGACTGATGGTGACGGCCACTCCTGAACCGGAAGTAGCACTGGTAGAGCCAATGGTTACACTGGTACCGGTTTTGGTCGTTGATGGATCGGTTGGATCAGGATAAGATAAAGATCCAGAAGTGATTTTGAGCGTAGCTTCGATATGTGGCCCAGGAGCCAAGGTGAAGGTTTTAGAGGGAACTGTTGCACTCATTAGAATGGGGGTGTTTTGATTTGTCAACCAAACTAATTCAACTATAGAGACTTTATGTAGAATTTGTCATCAAAGGGAAGAAAACCTGCATCAAGGGGAGATTTTGAATACCACGAGTATGGCATTGCAGTGCAGGGTTGGGCCGGCCACACTATGAACCAATGAGCCATGTGAAGGCAACAACTGGTTGCGCGTGTTCTTTAATTTAAATGTGCTGCGCCAGTAGGGCCTTTAAGGAATCGAGCTTTTTGCGGGCTGCTTCGTAGCCAATAGCATACAATTCCTCCACCGCGTCCATGGAAAAAACACCGAAATGAAAAAGCTCTGGAGGAGAAAGAAACAGGTCGGCCTGCTCGGGGGTAAAACTGCGTTGGCCGGACAACAGGAGTCGAATGGCCCGGTTAACCACTTTGCGAGACGATTGCAATTCTTCTTGTTGCACCGGTGTGCTGGGGTTGACGTCTACCGCAGCTACTACTTTGCATTTTGAGCGCAACGGTTGTATTGGGATGCTTTCCAGTATGCCTCCATCTGCGTGATAAACACCATTGATATTTACCGGAGCAAATACGCCGGGAAAAGCGGCAGAGGCTTGGATGCATCTATGCAGTGGACCTTCAGAAAAATGCTTCAGGGTGCCGTTTTCCAAATCGGTAGCGGTGATGATGAGGGGAATGGAGAGGGATTGAAAGTTGTTTTCTGGCAGGTAGTCCTCCAACACCTTGAAGGAGGTGATGTCCAGCAAGCCAGGTTGGCGAAAGGTAAGGTGAGAAAAGGAAAACAAGTTGGTTTCCGAAAACACCTTTAGAATATCCCTGGGAGACAGGCCGTAGCTATACAAAGCACCCACAATTGATCCGCCACTGGTGCCGGCAATGATATCGGGCCGAATGCCCGCTTCTTGCCAGGCTTGCAGCGCACCGATTTGAGCGGCACAGCAAGCGCCACCGCCAGAGAGGGCGAGGCCAAATAGGTGCTCAGGTGCAGGGGAGTGGGACATGTGGGAGCGAAATTTCCTGCTAAGGTAGGCTTTGGGGGAAGGTTTAGAGTCGGAGAGGAGTTGAAATATTGGGGCAATCTGCCTAAAGCATTAGTCGTTTGATAATTGTAAGTATTTTTAAAATATGATGACTATAACAATTAACGACAATGTGGATTGGGCAAGGCGTAGCTTTGAAAGTGTAGAAGATTTAAGAGAGTACCTTGCCGAATTGCAGTTAGCATCCATCCAAAACCCGGAGTTTTTTGAGGAGTTGGATCGGCGGGATACCAATGCCGAACTCAATCCAAAGTCCCTTAGGTCTTTAGCAGAGATAACCCAGCGTTTGCAATAGCTCAAATAGCTATCAGCTATTCTTTACTCAAGAGGCGGAAACCGAGATTCTGAAAGGATATCCTACTGCCTCAATCGACCACCGGTTTTACCGACCAAATGGCTCCGTTTTTGGTATCGTGTCTGTCCAGGTTGTTCTGCGAAATTGCCGTATTCAGTAGCGCCTCACATTGGTTGCGTGGTGTGTTGGAAAGCTCGGCAAACTCTCGGGCCGTGAGGGAGTTGAAATGAAGCAACAAACTTTCCAAGCTTGGATCATAGGTGGCTTTCTGCGCTTCAGGATACAATTTCAACAGGGCTACTTCGAAGAACGAATAGGGCTTGGCCCCGTAAACCATTTCTTTCGTTCCTGATGCATTTTCAAAAAACAAAGTAGGGAAGCCCCGCACGCCAAGCTGCCTGCCCAGGTTTAGGTCTGCTTCGAAACGGGCTTTGGCAGTACCTTCGTAATCCGCCTTCAATTGTGCCACATCCAGGCCAACTTGCGCTGCAGCATCCGCCAGGTGTTCCCATTTGGTGATGTTTTTCTTTTGCAGGAAAACCATTTCGCGAATGGCCCTTAAAAACAGCAAAGCCTTTTTGGCATCTTGCATTTCAGCGGCTTTGCAAGCGATGGAAGGAGGATAAGATGAATCCAGCGGGTCTTCGAGCCACACATCCCCATCAATGGGCATGTCGTAGTGGCCGCTCACTTCGTCCCAATGGTGGGCCACATCCGAAGGTTTACTAATACCACCACTGTTGTAGCTCCAATCGGGCAGCAAGCCCCCCATCCGATACTCGATATCCACCAGGTGCCCGTATTCCAATTTGAACTTCCGCAGTTGGGGTTCGATGCCCCAGCAGGTAGAGCAAATGGGATCCGTAAAGTAAACGATCTTCACCCGTTGGGTGGTGGAGGTGGATGGTGCAGTGGAGGAGTGAGAAGCACTGGCGACCTTCGTTCCGGGTAAAGCACAGGCTCCACTGTCGGTATCGCAGAGCAGCGGATTTTCTTCGTTCATGGTAGTGTTGGTTGGAGCATTGCAACTGATGAAGGACACAAGAAATAGCAGGAAAACAAATGGGGGTCGCAGGTGCCAGCAATTGGTGACCAAAAGTTGGCGGTGGCTGCGATTGCTGGTCATGTCCATAAGAAAACAAACCATCCGATAAAGCGATGGTTCAAGGTAGCAGAAAGAAATGACCACGGTAGGATTACGGATGGCGGTTCATCACCGAGCAGCAACCAGGAAAGGAATACCTTACCGCCTCTTGATTTCAATCACCACCGATGAATTGCCATAATTGAGGGTGTACTTGCCCTTGCGAAAGATCGATAAGTCGATTTGGCTACCCGCACCTTGGACCAACATGTTTCCTTTAAAGTCTAAAATTTGATAGAGCGTAGGAGCGTTGAAAAGGACCTGTTTTTTTGTGGGATGATATTCGTAAGTGATCTCCTTTTCGGGGCGACTTATTTGCACTACTTCAGACACGCGGTACCTTCCGCTCACTTGCTTTCTTATCCGGAATTTATGCTCACCGGCAAAGAGCATAACTTTCACTTCATACTCGTGGCTTTGATCGCAGGGCAGGCCCATCGATGCTACCTTCACCTCGGGTACCCGCACCCATTGGTTCCAGCGAAAGTGTTCTACTTCATAGCTGCCCGGGAGATAATCGTTCGAGGTGGACCACCGAAGCCTACCCAAAGAGTCGATGGATACGGAGTCGAAATGTACTCTAAGCTTGGGCGATGCTACCTCAGGACCTAAAATCCTTGGTTGGCAACTGTCCTGGTGATAGATGGTTACCAAAACACTATCCTTACAAGCAATGTCCATCATGTCCAACTGTAGTTCAATAGTAGCTTGGTCAACTGGAACACCGATGTTGGTGCCATTGACCAAGATGCTATCAATGCAGAAGGCTTTGCCTCCACCTAAAAAGGGGTTGATAAGGAAAATGGGCTCGCCTTTGTGGATGCCTCTGAGTTCAATGCGCTGCCCTAATCCGGTGGAATGGAGTAGGAGCAAGGTTAGGGCAAGAACCAGGTATTTAAGGTGGTTGTTCAAGTAGCGATCGAATGGGAATCTTGTTGTCCTTTGAAGCAAGGTTCGAAACTAAAGATTTGGCTTGACTTGTTAGTTATCCACCTTTGTCTTCGAGCGCTATCTTCTCAGTCTTCTTAAAGTCCCACCCGATCCTCTCTGTAACCGGGAGGGGCGCCCCGAAGCCTGATCGGATTTGGCAACTGCTTTCCGGTATCCCAAGTCGGTTACTTGCTTCATGCACCAACGGCATTTTCAAAGGCACAACCATTGAAAAAAGTGAGCGAAAGATGAATTGAAACAAGATGGAAAGTGCCTTTTGGGGAAGTTGATAGCAGGGTGTAGTTGCAAACTACACCCAGAAAGAAGTGCAGCGCCTAACCAGGACAGTAATGTTTCATAGAAGTCTGATCGTAGTTGGCAACTACGATCCGTTATCCAGATCCGGTTACCAACGTCCTGCACCACTTGGAAAGAAATCGGATGGCACCGGTGCACTGCTTTTTAAAACCGTGCACCACTTCAAAAAAATTCAAGCTGCACCGGTGCATTGCTTTTCAAAACAATGCACCACTTCAAAAAAATCAGGTGTGCACCGGTTCACTACTTTTCAAAACTGTGCACCACTTGAAAATAAAAATCAGGTTGCACCGGTGCATGGCTTTTCAAAAACGTGCACCACTTTGACGATAGAAAATAGAACAGCGTTTCCCAGTGGTCACAATGGAGCACCACGCCAGCTACACCTGTATGCGCTTATCGAATCCCTAAACTGATCTTGCTTTTTTCCACTGGTGGAATACTGTTCGGTGGCCGGCAGACTATTCGAAGTGACGGTTGGATCATTCGCTGCCGACAGGAAACGCTCAAAAAGAACGTTGAGGCGTGCGCATAGGAAACAGCAAAACAAACCCCGTGTAGCCGTAAATGATCTCGTTGGGAAACCCAGGCAGGGGAAGGGAGGATTGGAACAACTAGGAGTGAATCGCTTCGACCGCAAACCTTCCCCCAAAAAAAAGAAAGATTCAACCGGATTTCTAAGAAATAGAACCGGATATAAAAGCCTTTAGAGCTACACCCTATCCGGTGCTACATTTGAAATATCCGAAAAGTGTATTTGCCCTCGCTTTACGGAATGAAACCCCTGAAGTACTAACCCAAATAACGCCAACACGAAACGATTGAAACACCTAACCGAACCCCAAGCCTCCTGGTTGCTGATGGTGCGTCCGTGTCCCACTTGAGACGACTCCAGCTACTAAAGGAACTTTCCATACCGCATTTGCTGTGACTGTCGCGCCTCGATCCTAAATAGGATGCACGCGCGCCTACCCCGCACCGCAATGATCTGACTCAGCCTCCAGGCTGCTCCTGGAATTGCTATACCCTAACCGAACCTTTAACCTCAGACTCATGAACCGAAAAATCCTGATCGCCTCCTTGTTGAATGGCCTGCTTTTGATCGGCCTCTTTGGATGGATGCTGTGGAGCAAAAGCTCCAGCCAACACTACTTCATCACCACCGCTGAAGTGTACAACGAATTTGAACTCACCAAGCAGTTGACCGCCGAATTGGATTTGGCCGTCAGCGCCCGCCAACTGCAATTGGACAGCCTGGAAAACCTGCTTCGGGGCATGGCCACTCAAATCAATGCGGCCGAAGACCTGTCGCAGGAGGAGGTAGCCCGCTTTCAGCAGCTCGAAAAAAGCTACCAGGAAAAGAAAGTGCGCTTCGATCAGGACAACGAAGCCCTGGCTGAGCACTACACCAAAGAAATCTGGACCCAATTGAACCAATACATCGAGGCCTATGGCGAAGAACACGATGTCAACTTTTTGTTCGGCTCGCACGGGCAGGGCAACCTCATGTATGCCCGCGATGGCAGCGACCTCACCGAAGATGTATTGGCCTATGTAAACCTGCGCTACCATGATGAAAACATCGATTAAATCCCTGTTGGGCGCGGTGCTGGTGGCGGCACTCTTCGCCGGTTTCGGATGCAGCGCCCCCGAAGAACTGTCGCCCGTAGATTACCGGGCCTGGGTAGAAAACCCGGACAATGGCTTGTTGGCCTTTCGCGAGTTGGGCAACTACCGTTTCGAGTTGCAGTACCGGCCCAAAGACTACATCCTGCTGAAAGAAAACCGCGGTGCGGTGACCGATGCCGCCACCTGGGAAGCCGAAAAGCAAAGCCTGGGCGACCTGCAATACTATTCGTTCAAAATCTCCTCCCTTTCGGGAAACGCCTCTCCGTTGGAGAACGAACTTCAGGCACCGGAGGAATATTACCACCGCCTGGCCTACCTCAGCAATGCGGTGCAAGAAGATTTGAGCCTGGTGCAAAACGGCGACACTTTGCCTTGCCGCATGCTGCATTTGGAGCGCACCTACCAACTCGCACCCTATTCGCAACTCATGTTGGCCTTTGAGGCCCCACCTGCCGACCAGGGCGACCGCAAACTCGTGTTTCGCGACCGCGTTTTTGGCACCGGCATCGTGCAATTCACCCTTGCTGCCGCCGATTTGGCCCGGCAACCCCAAATTCAATTAACCCCTAAGTCATGATTTTAACCCGTATACGAGAAAGCAAGGCCGCGCGCTATGCGGCCGCCTTGCTGAGTCTCAGTTTTCTGACCGACCTCGCTCAACCGCAGGCAGCCATGGCGCTCACCGGAGGGCCCAGCCAGCCCGAGGTAGAAAGCTTTGAGCCGGTGGGCACCACCGAAATGGTCAACCTGTTTTCTGGCGACTTCAATTACAACATTCCCCTCATCGATGTAGGGGGCTACCCCGTGAACCTCGCTTACCACGGCGGCATTGGCATGGACCAAGAAGCCAGCATGGTGGGCTTGGGTTGGAACATCAACCCTGGGGTGATCAACCGCAACATGCGCGGCTTGCCCGATGAATTCAAAGGCGAAAAAGTCTACAAAGAGTTCAACATGCGGCCCAATGAAACCTATGGGGTAACGCTTACACCCGACTTGGAATCGTTTGGCCTTTCCGCAGAAGACCTTGGAGTCGCCCTTGAGTATTCGGTAGGCATGACCTACAATACTTATAAAGGCATTGACATCAGCCAAACTGTTGGAGCCGCCATGAAGCTACCGGTGAGTGGAACCGACAACACTTTTGACCTCGGCTTTTCCGCCACGGCCAACGGAGACGGCTTGTACCTCAAACCCAAGGTTTCTTATTCGCAAAAGGTGAAAGAGATAGAGGGCAACGATGGAAAACTAAGCGTTTCTTCCAAGGCCAGTATTGGAGCGGGCTACAGCAGCCGTTCGGGCCTTAAAAACTTGACCTTAAGCACGGCTACCACGGGAAAATATAAGGCCAACAGTGGAGAGGTATCAAAATCAACCCTAAAGTCCACTAACTATTCGCCCATTAGCCTCACACCATCCTCTTACGTGCCGTCAATCAAGATTCCGACCACAACCATGGGCTACAGTTTTGCTACCAAATTCGGCTTCACCCTTTTCGGTGTCGATGGGGTAGGTAGCATTGGGGGAAGTTACTCCCGTACTGCCCAGCGAGAAACCAGCAGTGAGAAAAAGGCATACGGCTATTTGCACAGCGAAAAGGGCAGTTCAAGTCCAAAAGCCATGCTCGATTTCAATCGCGAAAACGACAAAGGTTTTAGCCCTAAGACCCAAAACTTACCGCTTACCATTCCTACTTACGATGTATATGCCATTTCAGGGCAAGGCACCGGTGGCATGTTTCGCCCCTTTCGCAGCGATGCCGGTTATGTGTTCGATCCTGAAGTGAAAAACACCACGCCCCATTCGGGCGACTTGAGTATAGACCTCTCGGCGGCCAACACCACTAAAGTTGGCGGAAGCATTGTATTAAACCAAGCGCACAGCAAGGTGAGCCGGTGGAATCAAAACAACAATGCTCATCAAAAACTGGAATACCAGGCCAATGTGAGCAACCCACTTTACGAGCCGGCCTATTTTAAAGTAGCTGGCGAAAAAATTGGCGAATCTGATCCCAGTTTCCGCCAAAAATTGGGCGGTAAGGACGCAGTGTATGTCCCTATCGACAAAGGTCCGGGCTTGCAGTCTACTGCTGAAGCTAAATTGGTGAACAAAGACGGAAGTGTTACCACCAACCTCAACAGTCCGGTTTTTCGCAACCAGCGCCAAAAGCGGAACCAAAACATTTCTTACCTCACCATTGCTGAGGTGGCCGATGGGCACGGCATGGGCGATCACACCAATCTATTGCCCTTCACCAACATTTACGGAAGCCAGAGCCACCACCCAATGGAAATCACGGCTTTGCAACCGGGCGGTGCCCGCTACATTTATGGTTTGCCCGCCTACAACACCCAGCAAGAGGAAGTTTCCTTCAATGTGGCTGGCAACACCGCAGATTGTGCCACGGGTAAAGTACAATACGACCCCGACGATGCTTCGGATAAAAACGAGAAGGGCATCGACCATTACTACTCCCGCACCGTGCTGCCCGATTATGCGCACAGCTATTTGCTCACTGCAGTGGTGGCGCCCGACTATGTGGATCGGGGTACCAACGGGCCCACCCCCGACGACATTGGTGGCTACACCAAGTTTACTTACGACAAGGCCTACGACGATTACAAATGGCGGGTGCCTTACAACGATGCCAACTATAGCGAGGGCCTGAAAACTGACAAGACCGACGACAAGGGCAACTACCTCTACGGCACCAAACAGTTGTTTTACCTAAAAACGATTGAAACCCGTACCCACATTGCCATTTTCCACACCCGCGAGCGGCAAGATGCCCGCGAAGTGGCAGGTGAGCACGGAGGAACCGGCAGCCGCTCCATGCGCTTGCTCGAAAAAATTGAACTCTTTACCAAGCCCGATTACGATGCCAACGGCAGCAGCGCTACCCCCATCAAAGTAGTGCATTTCGAATACGACTATAGCCTGTGTGGCGGATGGAATGGAGCTACGCCCATTTTGCCCAACAATGGTGGGGACCCGGTAGACGTAAACGGCAACGATCCGGGAACCAGCGGACTGCCCAACGTGAACCAGGATGCGGGCAAGCTAACGCTGAAAAAAGTATACTTCACCTACGGCAAATCGAACCGCGGACGCTTCAGTCCTTACGAGTTTGAATACAGCGCCAACAATCCGAACTACGACATTAAAGGCTATGACCGCTGGGGCAACTTTAAGCCCAATGTAGGCACCTGCAATCCACAAGGAAACGGATTGTTGAACACTGAGTTTCCTTACACTCCGCAGGAGCGGATCCCCAATACTGCCCCGGAGTTTGATGCTGATCGCCCGGATCGCACTTGGGCCGATTGGTACGCCGAAGCCTGGTCGCTCACAGCCATTCAATTACCATCAGGCGGAAGCCTGAAGGTCGACTACGAGGCCGACGACTATGCCTATGTGCAAGACAAGCGAGCCATGCAGATGTTTCAAGTGACGGGCATGGGCTCCGAGAAACCCGATGCCACCAACAGCAACAACATCGATCCCACCTCGGGAGATGAATTGTACGAAGCGTCCACGCCCCTCAACGGGGGTGCCGGAACGGTAGACGACGTGTTGTTTTTTGCCTTAGCCGAACCCCTGGCCAAAGCCGACTACCCAACTACGGGAGATGCAGCGCCCTTCCTGGCCAATGAATACCAATTGAAGTCGGGCAACCTGTTTTACTTCAAATTTTTGGTGGATTTGTCGAAAGAAGGCAAATACGACTACGTGCCGGGCTTTGCCACCATCGAAAGTTTTGGTGTGGTAGACAATGCCGGTACCCACTACACCCACGCTTACATTGAAATGGAAAAGGTGAAGCGCCAGAAAAACTTTGGTGTCAACCCACCTGATGTAAGCCCTATCGCAAAAGCTGCCTGGCAGTTTGCCCGCATCCACAACCCCAAGTTAGCCTTTGGTTTGCCCGATCCTACCAGCAGTAGTGTGTCTCAAACGATTAAGGCCATGGCAAACTCGAACGTAGTGAAGCAAGCCGTAGACATGCTCAACGGACCGAATGGTACGCTTCAACGTAAAAACTACGGCCGCAAGTTTGTGCGGGGGAAATCCTGGGTACGCCTGGGGGCACCTGGTTTAGAGAAAAAAGGTGGTGGAGCCCGGGTGGCACGCATTGCAGTGAACGACGGCTGGGACCAAATGGTGCCCGGACAAAACGACTTTGAATACGGCCAGGAATACGACTATTCCCTATCTGACGGAAGCAGCTCGGGTGTGGCGGTTTACGAACCCCTGATTGGGGGAGACGAAAACCCCATGCGGCAACCCATCTATGGGGGCAATAAATCCAAGTTGCTGGCGCCCGATGATGAGCACTACGACCTGGCTCCGCTGGGCGAGTCCTTCTATCCTGGACCTTCGGTAGGTTATAGCAAAGTAACCGTGCGCAACCTGAAACGCACCGACAACACTGGGGCACAAATCGTGACCCGCAACGCCACCGGTCGCACCGAGCATACCTTCTACACCGCGAAAGATTTTCCGGAGCAGGAGGCACGCACCGCCCTGAACTCCCACGCTCCGATCCGGTCAGTCAGTTGCTGGGCTTCTACGGCCACAACCACATGACCGCCAGCCAGGGTTTTTCGGTGATCCTCAACGACATGCATGGAAAGCCCAAGGGGCAAGCCATTTACCCGGAAAGCTTTGAGGGCAAAGAAACGGCCCTTTCCAGCCTCACCTACACCTACCAAACCAACAGCGAACATAAGCTGGACAACGTGGTGGATGTGTTGCAAAAAGACGGCACCACCACCCAGGCCGAAGTAGGGGTAGACTTTGATTTTATCTCCGATTTCCGGCAGGAAAAATCGCACTCTGCTACCTATTCGACCAACGGTAACATTGCCCTTTTCATGATCACTATTTTTCCAGGCATTGTGCCTACGATCATTCCCAAGGTCGCCGTGCAAAAAAGCCGTTTCCGCTCGGCGGTGGTCACCAAGGTGGTGAATCAATACGGTATCCTGAAGGAAACCACGGCTTTTGATCGTGGCTCTACCGTGAAGACTTCGAACCTGGCCTGGGATGCTGAAACCGGCGAAGTACTGGTGACTGAAACGCAAAACGATTACGACGATCCGGTGTATTCCATGACTTTTCCGGCTCACTGGGGCTATGAGCGAATGGGAGCGGCCTACCAAAACATTGGAGCTCAGTTTTCAGTGACGGCTGCTGGCAACAATGGGCAAGTGAACAACCCCAATAACATTCTAAAGAAGGGAGATCAGTTAATCGCCTTGGCCACTACCGGTTTTCAATTCCGAGGTACGGTGTGGGACGATGATGATTTGCAAGACAACGAAGTGCACATCATCCAACCCTTTGGGTCGGTGTTGCCCAATGGTATCTATGATGTGAAAGTGATTCGCTCGGGCTACCGCAACCAGCAAAATGCTCCAATGGCTTCGCTCACCACTTTGGTAAACCCTCTGACGAACTTCGCCACCAACAGCTATGCCGAGGTAATTGAAGCGAGTGCCATCGAATACTCGGAAGAGTGGCAGATGGAATGCGGCTACCAAGACGTTGTAAACTTGGGCCCTTGCACCTGCAACACCACCCCGGAAGCCACGCAGTTCGAAGCTTTTCTGAATGAATTGGCCGACGAAGGCGATTTGGTAAGCCCGGAAATTACCGGACTCACCGGAGGTGCTTTCCCAACTTTTACCCCGCTCAACACGCAGGGCGGAGCTTCGGCCACTTACCAATCGAATGCCGGAAAGTTTGTGAAATCCTTTCAGGGTTATGATTGGATCAAGTCAATGGACGCAGTGACCGATGACAATTGTGGCTACTATGTGTTGGGTGGTGCGCAAAACCCCAATTCAAGTTCTTCAGAGTTGGCAGTACTGGCCAAAGTAGATGAAGATGGCAATGTGCAATGGTCCAGAAGTTATGAGAACATCTATGCCTACGCTTTTCAAGATCACTTAAGCTTTGCGCGCAATCCCAACAACGAAATTGCCATTGTTTCCACCAATGGAGATGGAGTACATGCCATCTTGGTAGATGGTAACAACCAGGGTGCCTTGCTTCAAGAAGTAACACTGAAGGCCAACCAATCAGCTCCTCCCGGAGTTACCGATTATTATTCTGGCAAAATTATTTATGTGCCGAATGCCTATGGCCACGCCGAAGGTTTTGCCATTGCTGGTGGAGCCGACCAGTCGAAAACTGCTTGGGTTACCAAGTTGAGTACCTCGTTTACGGAAGAGTGGAGCCACGAGCTTTCCTCTTGGGCGCAAGAAATAAGTGGTTTTGATTTAATCGAAGAATCTGTAAACCCTGCGCGGCAAGGCTTTGTATTGGCCGCACACGGCTATGAACAATACCCACAAAACAATGTAGGCAAAGGAGATTTGGGGGTTACCCAAATCTCGCCCACCGGAAACCTGCACTGGCAGCAAACCTATAGCCAACCTGTTGGCCCGCAAGGGCAACTCGGGGAAAGCAAAATTTTGAGTGTAGACAATGCTTATGGAGCTGGTTTCATTGTGGCCTCCCCCTATAAAGACAATACCGACAATTTCCAGCTAAGCCGACTCAGCATTGATGGCAACTCGGTGTTGTGGACCCGCACCTTTAACATGCCAAATTACGAAGCGGTTCACAGGTTACACGACAACGGTGATGGAACCTTCCTGGCTTTGTTGGGACATAAAAACCCGGGTCAATTAGCTACTACCAGCAAAGTGTTGGTGCACTTTGACGGGAATGGAACCATTAACTGGACCCGTCGATACAGCTCTCAAACCAATGCATTGGCCGTGGTGAAACAAGCAGCTAGTTGCGGATCGGGATATGCCCTCTTTGGTCGCGGTTTACCCGGTGAAAATGTATTGACTATGATTACCACTCACCCTAATGGTGTTGGTTCCGGATGTGATGAGTTCAGCCTCTTCCCCCTGGCTACTACTAATCCATTGATCACCAAAGGAGCACCAGTTCAAGGTACAAGCCTCTACCAAATCAATACTGCTTTGGGCTTACCCGGTGTTGCATTGTTCAATGGTTTGGTGAGCGATGAAAACGAATGCTGCGAGGGAGGTGACCTAATCGGACAAATCGATTACACCACCGCGCCCACCGGAGATTGCAACTTCACGTTGTCGTCTCCTTACGCTGGCTTCTGCTTCACAGACGTAACCGGCGTGAGCAACCTGGTGC
>CALCCE010000092.1 GCA_937899835.1 uncultured Flavobacteriales bacterium
ACGATCCGGGGATGTTGAGCCAAACCACTTACTTCATTCGTTGTGCCCGTCGTAGTGGTTGTAGCTTCTACGCTGGTGAATCGAACATTATCGAAGTAAAAGTCTTTGATGCAGCTACTGTATCGGCTTCTATCGACAACAACGTTAGCTGTGCTGGCGGTGCTGATGGATCAGCCATTGCTTCGGCCACTGGCACTGCACCATTCAATTACATCTGGTCGAACGGAGCTACTACAGCAAATGCAAGTAATCTTTCTGCCGGAACTTACACGGTAACGGCAACTGATGCTAACGGCTGTTCGGCTACTGCTTCAGTTACCATCACTGAGCCATCAGTTTTATCTGTGAGTGCAAGTGCTAACGATGCTACCTGCGCAAGCGGAGTAGATGGAGATGCTACAGCAACCACTTCTGGTGGAACCGCCCCTTATGTTTACAGCTGGTCCAATGGATCAACCACTGCTTCGATCACTGGATTGGGCGCAGGAACTTACGATGTAACGGTAACCGATGCCAACGGCTGTTCGGCCACTGCAAGTACTACGGTCAGTGTACCCACCTGTTGCAATGTAACTTCCGCCGGCACGATTGGCAACGACCAAAGCAACTGCGGACCATTTGATCCTGCACCGATCAACAGCCTGAGCCTTCCTGGTGGTGGCTTGGGAACAATTGAGTACGTCTGGCTGCAAAGCCCGGTGAATGTTCCTAATGTAGTAGGCAACACCAACTGGACCTTAATTCCTGGTGCTACCGGAGCTTCTTACGATCCGGGGATGTTGAGCCAAACCACTTACTTCATTCGTTGTGCCCGTCGTAGCGGCTGTAGCTTCTTTGCTGGTGAATCAAACATTGTTGAAGTAGAAGTACTTCCAGGTTTAACTGCTACTGCCTACATGGGACGGCCTGTTACCTGTAATGGCGGTAACAATGGTTCTGCAAGTGTAAATGCAACTGGTGGTCTTGTACCGTACTCTTACTTGTGGTCAAATGGAGCTACCACCTTCATGTTGCCTTCTTTGACTGCTGGTTCTTACACCGTAACCGTTACCGATGCAAACGGATGTACATCTGCATCAACCGCCACGGTAATTGAACCTACGAGCTTGAGCTTGTCGATCTCAGGTACTGATCCAACATGTGCCAGAGGTATAGATGGAGGAGCAAGCATCAGCGTTTCTGGTGGAACTGCACCTTATCAATACGCCTGGTCTAACGGAGCTACCAGCAGCTCGATTACCGGGCTTGGAAATGGCAGCTACACGGTTACCATTACCGATGCTGCGAATTGCACTGCCACTGCATCAGTTACTATTGCACGACCAGCTTGTTGCAACATTACTGATGGTGGTCAAATCGGATATTCTCAAGGATTCTGTGGAGGCTTTGACCCTGCACCACTTCAAAATGTGGTTGCGCCAAGTGGAGGTATTGGAACCATTGAATACGTTTGGCTGCAAAGCCCTGTGAATGTGCCCAATGTGATTGGCAACACCAATTGGACGGTTGTTCCCGGAGCTAACGGCATCTCTTACGATCCTGGTTTCCTTACGCAAACCACTTACTTCATTCGGTGTGCTCGTCGGGACGGATGTTCCCTTTATATTGGTGAGTCCAACATTGTGGGCATCTACGTACACGAATTCCCAACGCTAACCTTCAGTGGAACTGACGCCACTTGCACTGGTGTTACAGACGGTTCACTTTCGGTAACGCCTGCTGGGGGAATTGCTCCTTACACCTATAATTGGTCCAACGGAGCTACTACCGCTACTGCCAATAACCTAAGTGCTGGAACGTATACCGTAACCGTAACCGATATTAAGGGATGTACGGTAAGCGAAACCCTTATGGTGGGTCAAACCAGTGGCTTGGTGGTTAACACTAACGGTACTGATGTGAGTTGCAACGACGGCAACTTGCGTATCTGCTCTGTACACAAGGCACAAGGTGGAGACCACGCCTTAACTATTCCTGGTCTTCCAGGTACGGACCGGGATTTCATCTTTGGACCCAATGGAGGTACTTTCGTTCAATTCCAAAACGGAACTGCACGCCTTTACGGAGAGGCCATCAATGTGGATGAGCCCACCAAACGGTTCCTGGTTGATCTGTGGTACAAAGATCAAATGAACTGGGCCCAGTGGTCTGCACTTGGACGCAACAAAAAAGGCAATTCGCAAGGACAACACGTCAATTGGGACTTCTATGTCTTTGATGATACTCAATCCAACATCCTGATTGGTTTGGGAGATCTGACTGGCGATACTTTATACTTCACCCATCGTCCTTCCAATTACCAATATGGATTGCAAGTGGGACAAAACGCAAACGACAAAGATCAATCGTTTGGCATGTCTTCCTGGTTCTTCTACTCAGGTGTGGTAAATGGTAATGCTGTGAATGGAGTAGGAGATGTAAACAGTACGAATGATTGTTCTTCCTCAGCTTCTGATGGCGGAGCAACGGCTACTGCAACCGGTGGAGCTGCTCCCTATACCTACACCTGGTCAAATGGAGCGGTGGGTGCTTCCATCACTGGTTTGACTCCTGGTTCTTATGCTGTGACGGTCACTGACGCCAATGGTTGCACCGAATTGGGAAGTGTTCAGGTTGGAACTCCTCAAGTACTGGCTGTTTCGGCTTCTGGTGTGGATGCCAACTGCGGCAATAACTGCGATGGATTCGCAGGATTACAAGCAACCGGTGGAACTGCTCCTTATGCTTATGAGTGGTCTACTGGCGACACCACCGACACGGCAACTGGACTGTGCGCAGGTTCCTATGATGTAACGGTTACCGATGCCAATGGATGCGTAGCTGTTGCTACGATCACCTTGGGAGGACCTCAACCGATTCAGTTGACTACCACCGTTACGCCTCCAAGTTGTTCCGGAGCCGCCTTCACCGCTTCTTACGTGATAGAGCGTGCCGCGGGTGATGGACATGCCGTTTGGTTGAGAAATCTTCCGGGAGGCATTTCTACTGATTTCGTCTTTGGACCGAACGGAGGAAACTTTATAGAATACCCTGATGGTACAGCTCGCATTAGTGGAATGGTATCCAACACTCAGGATGCTTCACGCCAATGGTACGTAGACCTCTGGCTGAACCAAAAACGTGACTGGACACAATGGTCGGCCCTTGGCCGTGGCTACAAAGACGAACGGAACTTTGCTGGTCAGAATTTTACTACCTGGACCTATTACGAATTGGACCACAGTCGGGTCAATAGCCTTACTGGTGCTGGTTCGTTGGCTGGCTCTTACCTTACGATTACGCATCGTCCTTCCAACCTCAACTTTGGTTTCCAAATAGGTCAGGCTGCGAACAGCAAAAATGCTGATTTCGGAATGTCGGGTTGGTTCTACTACAGTGGAACGGTTAACGGTCAAACAGTAAACAACCTTATTGGTGATGTCAACTTTGATATTTCCAGTATAACCCTTGGCGGCTGTGATGGCGCTTTGGTAGCGAACGCCACCGGAGGGTCGGGAGCATTGAGTTATGCTTGGTCCAATGGTGCTACAGGAACCTCTTTGAGTGACCTGTGTGCTGGAACTTACACGGTTACCATCACTGATACCAACGGTTGCACCTATTCGGACTCAGTAGCGGTAGTCAATAACAACTGTCTGCCGTTTTCCAAACTGGAAAACAGTTCCTGTGACGTTACCCTGAATAGCTTCTCGCAACAGTTGTTTGCACAATTGGTGCCTGGAGCCAGTCAATACGAATTTGAGGTATCTCATCCAGCCACCGGTTTTGTAACCAACTACTTCCGGGGACCAGACCGCAAGCTGGCCTTCAATTGGTTGCAAGGAACGAGTTACGGCATGACCTACAACGTTCGTGTACGTGCTCAGGTAAATGGAAATTGGGGTGAATTTGGTTTGATTTGTCAGGTGACTACTCCTGCTGCTCCAACCACCCAATTGGCCAACAGCTCGTGTAACACCACTGTGAATACACTTAATGATTGGCTCTATATCACTTCAGTTCCTGGAGCGACCAATTACCGCTATGAGGTAACTGGGCCGAACAACTTCCAACAGGTGTATGTGCGCGGTTATCAGTGGACCAACTTTAGAATGGCCTTTGTTGGTGGATTGCAAAACAACACCACCTACAACGTTCGTGTTGCAGCAATGGTCGGTGGACAGTGGTTGCCTTATGGCCCTGCCTGTACGGTTACAACACCAGGCAGTGGAGCCGGAGGAACTACTCAGCTGATCACCAACCAGTGTGGTATTACCATGTCCTCTATGCAAACCTATCTCTTCTACGATCCGGTACCGGGAGCTAACAACTACCGGTACGAGGTAACAGCACCAGGATTCAGTACGGTTTACGTGCGTGGTTATCAATGGACAATATTCCGTTTTGACTGGATACCGGGTGTACAACCTGGGGTAACCTATACTGTTCGAATTGCTGCCCGTGTTGGAAATACTTGGGGCAACTATGGTTCGGCCTGTACTGTTACTACACCAGGGAGCTCGGCTCGTACAAGAGTAGATGACCTGCAACCAACGGTTGACGGACTTGAAGCCGACGAGGCAATGCCGCAATCGCTGGAGCTGTTAGTGTATCCGAATCCGAACCGTGGAGCTTTCACCCTCGAGTTGGTTGGATCGACCACGCAGCAAACGCGTGTAGAGTTGTACAACCCAACCGGACAATTGATCCTAAGCGATCAACCGGTAGCTGGTGAAGTCTACCGTCGTGAGGTTTCTTTGGAAGCTGGCTTTGCGAAAGGCGTTTACTTCATTCGCTTAGTGAATGGCGAAGAAATCATCCACAGTAAAGTGATCGTACAATAAAGGAATTACAAAACTGCCGAGAGGGGGAACGTATCTTTAAGTCGAACGCCTTTTTCGGTATGGTGAACTGTACAGCACTCATTCACCGAATCGTGTTCTAAAAACAATATGAATTCCTCATCCGCAGCGCGGGTGAGGAATTTTTCTTTTTCACCCAGGGTAACCAATGGCCGAACATCGTAGCCCATGACATAGGGGAGTGGAATGTGGCCGGTAGAAGGCAACAGGTCGGCCATAAAAACAATGGTTTTTCCTTGGTAGCGAATGTGTGGAATCATCTGTGATTCGGTATGACCGTCCACAAACAACAGGTCGATGCCTTCAAATGGACTGGCAGAAAAATCCCCTTGGCGGGTAACCATTTTCAGTTGCCCGCTCTCCTGCATGGGCAGGATATTCTCCGATAAGAAAGAAGCTTTTTCTCTGGGGTTAGGATTAGTCGCCCACTCCCAGTGTTTGTCTGAACTCCAAAAGGTAGCATTGGGAAAGGTAACCCGAAAGCCGTCACGAGTAGAATTCCAAGCCACGCTACCTCCGCAATGATCGAAGTGCAGGTGGGTAAGGAGCACATCGGTAATGTCCGCACGGCTGAACCCATGCTTTGCCAGGGATTTATCGAGTGAATCATCACCATGAAGATAGTAGTAGCTGAAGAACTTTGCACTTTGCTTGTCGCCCATTCCGGTATCGACTAAGATGAGTCGGGACCCATCTTCGATGAGCAAACTGCGCAAGGCCCAACTGCACATGTTGTTGGCATCGGCGGGGTTGGTGCGTTGCCAAATGGACTTAGGTACCACGCCAAACATGGCACCGCCATCGAGTTTAAAATAGCCGGTATTGATAGGGTAGAGCTTCATGGTCAAGTGCTTTGGGCGACAATTTACATACTTCCCCGCACCGTAAACACAGACCTGTGTAAAATAAACCGGGCCAGGGCCTGCCCAAATCGGCAATTTGGCGAAATTGGCAGGGTATGAAGGTTCATTTTATTGCAATTGGTGGTAGTGCTATGCACAATCTTGCGCTTGCCTTGCACCACAAGGGATATGAAGTAAGCGGATCGGACGATGAGATTTTTGAACCCTCCCGGAGTCGCCTCGCGCAGTATGGAATTCTTCCTGAAGAAATGGGATGGTTCCCCGAAAGGGTATATCAAGGATTGGATGCGGTGATTTTGGGAATGCATGCACGCGCCAATAATCCCGAACTGTTAAAAGCTCGGGAGATAGGGGTACCCATCTATTCTTATCCTGAATATGTTTACGAGCAATCGAAAGATAAGACCAGGGTGGTGATCGGGGGAAGCCATGGAAAAACTACCATTACCGCCATGCTGCTTCATGTTTTGCAAGCGCAAGGCATGGAGTTTGATTACCTGGTTGGTGCACAGTTAGACGGTTTTGAGACCATGGTGAAACTCACCAAATCTGCTCCGATCATTGTTTTGGAGGGTGATGAATACCTTTCCTCCCCAATTGATCGACGGCCTAAGTTTCACTGGTACCGCCCACAAATTGCGCTTTTGAGTGGCATTGCCTGGGACCACATCAATGTGTTTCCCACCTTTGAGAATTACGTTGAGCAGTTTCGAATATTCATCGATTCCATCGAGGAAAACGGAACGCTGGCCTATTACTCAGGAGACGAACACCTTCGCCAATTGGTAGGCCAGGGGCCAGCCCTCAATTATCAATCTTATACCACACCTGATCATGTTATCGTTGACGGGAAAACGGTTCTTAAAACAGCATCGGGGGATGTTCCTCTCGAAATTTTTGGAGCCCACAACCTCCAAAACTTAGAGGGCGCTCAGCGCATTGCAGCAGCATTGGGTATTGCTAAATCAGTATTTTATCAATCCATTGCTACCTTTTCGGGTGCTGCCCGCAGGCTTCAGAAAGTAGCCGAAGCAGCGTCAAGTGTGGTGTATAAGGATTTTGCTCACTCTCCTTCTAAACTAAAAGCCACTACCGCTGCCGTAAAAGCGCAATATGCCAGGCGTAGATTAGTGGCTTGCATGGAGTTGCACACCTTTAGTAGCCTTAATGCCGATTTCTTGAAAGAGTATGCAGGAGCGATGAATGCAGCCGACCGGGCCATTGTGTATTTCAATCCGCACACCATTGCACACAAGAAGCTACCGCCCATTGCAATAGAACAGGTACGGGAGGCCTTTCAGCGCGATGATTTGGAGGTGCTAACCGATTCTGATAAGGTACGAGCAATGCTACGATCAGAAACCTGGGAGCATCAAAACCTGTTACTGATGACCTCGGGAAACTTCGATGGCATGAACCTGGATGACTTTGGCAAGGAGCTTTTGAGCGCTTAACGTGGCATTTTTCGTATCAATCCACCGATGACCAAAGAGTAAACTACTCCAATCATCAAAAATCCAAAAAGGGTAATGGTGCTGTGTAAAAAAGGATCGTAGATAGTCGCTGCGTTCTTTTTAAACTGCTTGATATTTTTTGGAGTGGCCCCACTTTCTTCTAAAAGTCGAATGTTTTCAGTCGTTTTGTTGGCGAAAAAGTCAACATCAATGGCAGCGTAGTAAGTGTAGGTGAAAAGCGCGATGAGAACGGCATATATGGCCGCTACCTGCATGCCAGCCACTGCGTAGTAGCGATAAGGGCCGTCTGGCAGCACCTGCTTGGCTGCCCATGTTCTCCCTGCAATCGCCAGCAACAACCACAGGAAATAGCTATAGGTCGGAACCAGACTGATGTCGGGGTTGCCGGATTGAAAAACGAAAAGCTTGACGGCTGCGGACAAAGCAACTGCCAACAGCGCAACATTGAGTGGCTTCTTTAGCATTGGACACAAAAAAATCCGTACCCGAAAACCGGATACGGATTGTGATGAATTATTTTACAAATGCGGATCAACCGTTCATGGAAATGAGGAACTCCTCGTTGGTTTGGGTAAACCGCATTTTGTCTTTTAAGAACTCCATGGCTTCCACTGGCGTCATGTCGGCAAGGTGCTTTCTCAGGATCCAAATCCGTTGCATGCTTTCTTTGTCTAGCAGCAGATCGTCTCGACGAGTGCTGGAGGCAACAATATCGATCGAAGGGAATATTCTGCGGTTGGAGAGCTTGCGATCGAGTTGTAGTTCCATGTTACCGGTTCCTTTAAACTCTTCGAAGATCACCTCATCCATTTTCGATCCCGTTTCGGTCAGTGCCGTGGCAATGATGGAAAGGGAACCGCCATGTTCAATGTTTCGGGCGGCACCAAAGAAACGCTTGGGTTTGTGCAAGGCATTGGCATCCACACCCCCGGTAAGTACTTTACCTGATGCTGGTGCAGTGGTGTTGTAGGCGCGCGCAAGGCGAGTGATAGAGTCCAATAGGATGACCACATCGTGCCCACATTCTACCATACGTTTGGCTTTTTCCAAAACAATGTTGGAAATCTTGACGTGGCGCTCTGCTGGTTCGTCAAAAGTAGAAGCAATCACTTCAGCACGCACGCTGCGGGCCATATCGGTTACTTCTTCCGGGCGCTCATCGATCAATAAGATGATGAGGTATACTTCAGGATGGTTGGAAGCAATAGCATTGGCTACTTCTTTCAACAGTTGCGTCTTACCCGTTTTGGGTTGCGCTACAATCAATCCCCGCTGGCCTTTACCAATAGGGGTAAAGAGGTCCATTACCCGAGTGGAGATGGATTGCTGTTTGTGGCCCGTAAGCTTTAATTTTTCTTCAGGAAACAAAGGCGTGAGATAGTCAAACGGTACGCGGTCCCGCACTTGCTCAGGAGTACGGCCGTTGATCAATTCTACCTTGATCAAGGGGAAATACTTTTCGCCTTCTTTCGGTGGCCGAATGGTGCCCCGAATGGTATCTCCGGTTTTCAGACCAAACAGTTTGATCTGAGATTGGGAAACATAAATATCGTCAGGAGAAGAAAGGTAGTTGTAATCCGAAGAGCGTAGGAAACCATAGCCATCAGGCATAATCTCCAGCACACCATCGTTGGAGATGATGCCTTCGAATCCAAATGGAAGCTCGCGTTCTTCTTTCTTTTGCCGGTGATCGTTGTTATGACGATGGCCACGGTCCCGATCATTGCGGTCATTACGGTCATTACGATCGTGCCGATCGTTGCGCTGGTAGCGCCCTCCTTTAGAGTTTTGTTCATCACGAGGAGGTAAATCGTCTCTGCGTTGCCGTTGTGAACGGTCGCGGTTTTGACGTTGATTTGGTTGTTGTTCTTCCCTGCGGTTATCTTGCCGGTTTGACTCTCTTTTCTCAGGTTCAGGAGTCGCCACTTTTTTGGTGTCTTCTTTGGCTTTTGGAGCTTCCTTTTTCTGGGGAGCTTCCGCCGGCTTTTCCGACTTTTCTTTCCGATTGTTAGGAGCAGACACGGGAGGAACCATTGGTGAAGCCTCCATGGCAGGCTCTTTCGGAAGGTCTTTGAACAGCTCAGGAGCTTTTGGGCTCGGTTCTGGCGCTGGTTGTGCCTCCGATTTTTTGTCTTTTTTGGTGTAGTTGCGGCTGGAACTCACTTTCTCTACCCTCGAAACGCGCGTCCTTTTACGTTTGGATTTGTTTTCATCCTCAACGGGATCGGCGGCTTTCGGCTTGGGCTCAGGCTTTTCTTCTTTTGGGAGAGGATTAATGGCCTGATGATCCAATATTTGGTAGATGAGGTCTTGTTTTTTGAGTTTCTCGAACTTCGGCACGTTTAGCTTCTTGGCAATTTCCTTCAGCTCATTGACCAACTTATTGTTCAATTCGATAATGTCGTACATCTGCCGGGTTTAAATAAAGTGAATCGAAATCGTAAAAGGGGGAGTATAAATCTGGAAATTCCTAACTGAGAGGAAGATTACGAAAACGATTCTTTCGTAAGAATAAGGTTGAATTTGTAGTAAGAATTACGGGAAAGGTAATCTGGAATAGATAGCCTATTCAGGCATTTCGCACCATGCAATAATACAAATAAATCGGAAACTGCCTAGTTCCTCCATGGTTTTTTTCAGTTATTTTGCAGCGCTCTAAGAAGCTCCCATTTCTATGATCCAGCGCATTCAGTCCTTGTTTTTATTGGTAGCCATCGTTTGCTGTTCGTTGGTGTTCTTCTTTCCTGTAGCCTCTGTTGAAACCACCAACGGTTTGTTGGTCTGGGGCGTCACAGGAGCCCAATTATCTAATGCTGATGCTGTAGTGGAAGCCCCCTCACATTATCCGTTACTGGCCATTTCAGGGCTACAATTGTTGGTTACCATCGTGGTCTTGTTGCGTTTTAGCAACCGAAAACAGCAACTAAGACTGGGTAGAATAAACGGGTTGCTACTCTTTTTATTCCTTGGCAGTGGCATCACATACAGCTTCTTTTTAAAGCCTTTGGCGGCACAGCCCAACGAAATGCCACAATTTGGATTGGCCTTGGTTTTTGGATTGGTAGCCCTCATTCTCAACATCATGGCCCTACGTGCCATCCACAAAGACGAAGAGTTGGTGCGGTCGGTCGACCGGCTTCGTTGATTCCACTAACCTCTTTTTCCCAGTTCGATCGCTTCTAGATCCTTTAGTTGCTCTCCGTCAACGGTGAAGCGAAGCAAGGTCCGCACTTTGTGAAACCCATGCTTTCCGGCAGCCCCTGGATTCATGTGAATCAACCCCAGCTTTTTGTCGGGCATGACTTTTAAAATGTGTGAGTGCCCACAAATGAACAGTCGAGGAGGGTTTTGCCGAATGGCCTCTCGCACCGGAGGCGCATAGCGGCCTGGGTAACCACCGATATGAGTCATCCAAACTGAAACTGATTCACAAACAAATCGCTGGTGTTCGGGATGAGCCGCTCGAATCTTGTGGCCGTCAATGTTACCATAAACCGCTCGCAATGGCTTGAAGTCAGCCAAAGCATCGGTTACTTGGAGTGTGCCAATATCACCGGCATGCCAAATTTCATCACAAGCTTCGAAGAGATCGAAAACCCGTTGATCGAGGTAACCGTGAGTGTCTGATATAAGTCCGATTCTGGTCATGCTCAAAGCTTCAGGTTAGGATCGGTTAGCAGCTCCCTCACCAGTTTCCAATCTTCATAGGGGTCAAATCCTGCCTTGTCGTCAAACAACACATTGAAATAGAATTTTTCTTCAAAATACCCATAGCCCAGACTGGGCACTTCAGGGTTTTGGTTGGAATAGTCGAAATGAATCCCGTGATCCTTAAAATATTGTAGATAATGCTTGATTTCCTCGGGTCGTGAACTGGTGTATAGGATACGGCAGATATCGGCCCGTTGGCTGATCATTTGCAAGGTTTCCAGTGCCTCCGGATAAAACTCTGTTGGCAAGATGTTACTTCTGGTTGGAACCAGAATGGTCTCATGCACATCAAAAGCCCAAAAAGATTTGGTCCAATTTCGTTGCTTCGCGTAAGCAAAAGCTTTTAGGATGGCTTTGGTGATCAAAGGGTAACTTTTGGAAGCTAAAATTACAAACAAGCAAGCAAGAGATTGAAAAATAGAGACTGATATTTACCATTCGGGCTCTATCAATATTGCTAATTTTGCCACTCATCCCGCAAAAGCAAACATTTCTTTGAATCGGTATTTCCTTCAATTGTCTTATGATGGTACGGCTTACCATGGCTGGCAGATGCAAGAAAATGCCCTATCGGTGCAGGAAGTCATCAACAAAAACCTGAGTTTACTCCTCCGTAAGCCCGTCAACGTGCTTGGCTGCGGACGCACCGACACTGGGGTTCACGCCAGTCAGTTTTATGCTCATTTTGATGCCGAGATGGCCATCGATGCGGAGCAGATTGGGTACAAGCTCAATCGAATGCTTCCGTCAGACATTGCTATTCAAGGAGTGTTGCCGGTTCAGCCAGAGGCTCATGCGCGTTTTGATGCTACCGGACGCACTTACCAATACCTGATCTGCCAACAGAAAGATCCGTTTTTGATTCATCGTGCGTGGCACATGACGCGTTCACTCGATGTGGAGGCCATGAACCAGGCGGCAGCCCTTTTATTGGAGTACGAAGACTTTGCGAGTTTCAGCAAATCCAATACGGATGTGAAGACCTACCGCTGCGAAATTCGTGAAGCTCAATGGCAACAAGAGGGGCATCGGCTCACTTTTACCGTTTCGGCAAATCGTTTTTTGCGCAATATGGTTCGGGCATTAGTAGGTACCTTGTGGAAAATTGGCGTGGGACAAATGGAAGTAGAGGACATGCGTAGAGTAATTGAAGCCCGGAACCGTACAGAAGCTGGTCCCTCAGTGCCTGCAGCAGGACTTTACCTTTGCAAAATTGATTATCCAACGACCCTATTTTTGAAAGGCAACCCACATGGCTAACGGAAACGTCACCGGAAAAGCATTTGACTTAAAGCTCTTCAAGCGGGTCATGCGTTACGTTGGTCCTTATCGGGCCTTGTTCTACTTTACTGCCACTTTAACCATTGTTTTGGCCCTACTCAGTCCCCTGCGACCCTGGCTCATTCAAATGACGGTAGATGACTACATCATGGTCTCCAACTACGAGGGCCTACAAAACATGGTGATGCTCATGGTAGCATTGTTAGTGGTGGAAGCCCTGGTCCAGTTCTTTCAAACCTACCTTGCCAACTGGTTGGGCCAATCCGTTATTCGAGACCTTCGAGTGAATGTATACCATCACATCTCTGACTTTCGACTCAAATACTTTGATCAAAATGCCATTGGAACCCTGGTAACGCGTACCATTTCTGACATCGAAACCATCGCCGATATTTTTGCACAGGGCATCCTCATCATCATTGGCGATTTGCTCAAGCTGTTTGTCGTCATCTTGTTCATGTTCTTTTTTAATTGGCGGCTCACGCTCATCACCCTGGTTTCTCTGCCCTTCCTGATCGTGGCTACTAACATGTTTAAGAATGCCATCAAATCGGCATTTCAGGACGTGCGCACCCAGGTTTCGCGCCTCAATGCATTTGTGCAAGAGCACATCACCGGGATGAACATCGTGCAAATTTTCAACCGGGAGGAGATTGAATACGACCGCTTTAAAGCCATCAATAAACTCCACCGAAACGCCCATATTCGAACGGTCATCGCCAACGCGATCTTTTTCCCAGTGGTCGAGATTTTATCCGCCCTTTCACTGGCATTGTTGGTCTGGTGGGGCTCGAAAGAAGTGTTGGCCCAACGGGTAGAATTGGGGCACCTCATGGCCTTTATCCTCTTCATCTACATGTTGTTTCGTCCCATTCGGCAGCTGGCCGATCGCTTCAACGTGTTGCAAATGGGGATGGTCGCTTCCGACCGGGTATTCAAAGTATTGGATACCGATTCGGTCATCGAAGATCATGGAAACCGGTCGGCCTCAACCATTCAAGGTAATATATCCTTTCGCAACGTTTGGTTCGCCTACAACGAAGAGGATTGGGTTTTGAAAGACATCTCACTAGAAGTGGAGCAGGGGCAAACCATTGCTTTTGTAGGTGCTACCGGTGCTGGAAAAACATCCATCATCAACCTCCTGAGCCGGTTTTATGAATACAACAAAGGCAACATTTCCATTGATGGAACCGATTTGCGCGCTTTTCGGTTGAATGAGCTAAGGGCCCACATAGGAGTGGTGTTGCAAGATGTTTTCTTGTTTTCCGATTCCATTCACAACAACATCACCCTGCAAAACCCCGACATCACCCGGGAACAAGTTATCGAAGCCGCTAAAATTGTGGGTGCTCACGAATTCATTCAGCGACTACCCGGGAATTACGATTACAACGTGAAAGAGCGGGGAGCCATGCTCTCCGTAGGGCAACGCCAGTTAATCGCTTTCATCCGGGCTTACGTGTATAACCCAAGGGTATTGGTGTTGGATGAAGCCACTTCCTCCGTCGATACCGAGTCCGAAGAACTCATTCAAAACGCCATTGCGCGCCTGACGGAAAATCGAACTTCAATTGTGATTGCCCACCGTTTGGCGACCATTCAACAAGCCGATACCATCATTGTGTTAGACGCCGGGCGCATCATTGAAAAAGGTAACCACCAGGAACTTTTACGCAGAGATGGAGCCTACAAGCGGCTCTACGAATTGCAGTTTACCGAAGCCGGTGCGGCTTAAAATAAAATCACATTTTCTCCTTCAGGAACTGGCTGGTATACGATTCTTTACAGTCCAACAAGCCTTCAGGTGTTCCTTCATAAACCAGGTGACCACCCGCATCACCACCTTCAGGACCTAAATCAATTACCCAATCGGCACACTTGATCACGTCAATGTTGTGTTCGATAATGATCAGCGAATGGCCGTTATTGATCAAGGCCTGAAAAGCTTTGAGGAGCTTTTGAATGTCGTGAATGTGAAGTCCGGTGGTAGGCTCGTCAAAAATGAACAAAGTGCGGTCTTGCCCTTTCCCAGAGTTAGCATTGCCTTTTGCCAGGAAAGAAGCCAGTTTGATCCGTTGGGCCTCACCACCGCTCAATGTGCTGGAAGATTGCCCCAGGTGAACATATCCCAGCCCAACTTCTTGCAAAGGGCGTAACTTTTCCACGATCCGCTTTTCAACTGTTTTACCGTCCTTGTGGTTAAAGAAGTCCATGGCTTCATCAATGGTAAGGTCCAATACGTCGGCAATGCTCTTGCCACGGTGGCGCACTTCCAACACTTCTTCTTTGAACCTTTTCCCATGACAAGCCTCACAAGCCAGCCGAATGTCGGCCATGAATTGCATTTCTACAGTGATTTCCCCTTCACCCTGGCATACTTCGCAGCGACCACCATCTACATTAAACGAAAAGTAGGCCGGTTTGTAACCGCGTAGCTTTGATAGCTGCTGGCTGGCGTACAAACTCCGGATTTCGTCATAGGCCTTTACGTAAGTCACCGGGTTAGACCTAGAAGATCTTCCAATTGGGTTTTGGTCAATAAACTCCACCTGCGCGATGCGTTTCAGATCACCGTCCAAGCGGTCGAATTGACCGGTTTGTTCCCCATAGCCTCCAAAGATCTTTTTGAGCGATGGATACAAGATGCGTTTTACCAACGATGTTTTACCCGACCCTGAAACGCCGGTCACCACGGTGAGCACCTGCAATGGAACTTTTACATCGAACCCCTTAAGGTTGTTTTCACGGCAGCCTTTCAGTTCAATAGCGTGTTTCCAACTCCGCCGTTTTTCGGGAATAGCAATTTCCTGACGTCCGGTGAGGTAGCGGGCCGTCAAACTGATTTCCTCGGATATCAAGTCGCTGTGATTGCCCTGAAAAACCAATTCACCACCCAATGAGCCCGCTTCTGGTCCTAAGTCGATCAAGTGGTCGGCCGCTTGCATGATCTCTTCGTCGTGTTCTACTACAATCACCGTATTACCGAGGTTTTTCAGCGATTGCAATACACCAATGAGGCGTTGCGTATCTCGGGGATGGAGTCCGATGCTGGGTTCGTCTAAAATATACATGGAACCCACCAGGCTACTCCCGAGCGAAGTTGCGAGATTAATGCGTTGAGATTCGCCCCCCGAAAGGGTAGAGGAGAGGCGGTTGAGGGTGAGGTAACCCAAACCAACGTCACACAAATACTGCAAACGATTGTTAATTTCCACCATCAACCGGCGGGAAACCTCTTGTTCGTAGGGTTCCAAGTTTAGCGCCTCAAAAAAGCTTCTTAGTTTTTCCACCGGCATCAACACCAGATCAGTAATGGAATGTCCGGCTACTTTCACGTAGTTGGCATCTTTGCGCAAGCGAGTCCCCCGACATTCCTGACAGGTCGTTTTTCCCCGGTACCGGGAAAGCATTACCCGGTATTGAATCTTATAACTTTTTTCCTCCAGGTATGCGAAAAAGGCGTTGAGGCCTTTGAAATGTCGATTCCCGGTCCAAAGTAGTGCTTGCTGTTGATCGGTTAGCTCATAGATCGGACGATGGATTGGGAAGTCAAATTTTTGGCTGTTCATCACCAAACGGTTCTTCCACTGTTGCATCTTCTCACCCTTCCACGCCACAATAGCATCGTCGTATACCGATAGCGATTTGTTGGGAATTACCAGGTCGTGATCAATGCCAATCACCGAACCGAAACCCTCGCAACTGCGACAGGCCCCCAAAGGATTATTAAAACTGAAAAAGTGGGTATTGGGTTCCTCAAAGGTGATTCCATCCAATTCAAAACGGTTGGAAAACTCCCGTCTTTCTATCCCACTGTCCAAGACTACATCAATGTAGCAGGACCCGTGCCCCTCAAAAAACGCCGTTTGAACCGAATCAGCAATACGATTTTGATTGTCTTCATCCTCTTGTTCTACCGAAAAGCGGTCGACCAAAACTTCGATAGGATCGGACGTGGAAAGAGCTTCGACTTTTACTTCATCAATGCGTTGGGCACGGCCCTCAACCAGGATGCGTGAAAACCCTTGTTGGGTGAGCATGGTCAACTGGTCTTTAATGCTCTGTCCTTCCCGAGCTTGTATCGGAGCGCTGAGCAACATGCGTGTGCCCGATGGATAGCCGTTGATATAGTCGACAACGTCTTGGGTAGTGTCTCGCTTCACCTGTTCTCCGGAAACGGGAGAAAAAGTACGCCCGATTCTGGCAAAAAGTAGTTTTAAGTAATCGTAAATCTCGGTTGTGGTTCCTACCGTCGACCTTGGATTACGGGTATTGACTTTTTGCTCAATAGCGATTGCCGGAGAGATGCCTTTAATATAGTCGACGTCAGGTTTATCAATTTTTCCAAGAAACTGACGCGCGTAGGCCGACAAACTTTCTACGTACCTGCGCTGGCCTTCTGCATATAATGTATCGAAGGCAAGGGAAGACTTACCCGATCCGGAAAGTCCGGTAATCACCACCAATTTTTTACGGGGGATGGCCACATCCACTCCTTTCAGGTTGTGCATGCGTGCACCTTTGATGATGATAAATTTTTTCGGATCGTAGGTCTCTATGTCAACTTTAGGCATACTATTTGCTGATCAAAATGTGAATCTGCTCCGGGAAGGCGGTCAAAATTACTGACACTTTTTCGGTAACTTAGTTTCTCCAAAAAAAATTCAGTTGGGTATACAACATTCTAAAACATCTTTCGTTTAAGAACCTAAGTCGTCGTTAGACCTACCATTTTTCATTTAAACCAAATTGCCTATAGCTCAGGATTCTACCTTCTAATTGTCAGTTCACCCAGTTTAAAAGGAGGTATTATGCACAGCCCTGAGTTAAGCGACAGAGTACTTATCAGTCGCTACCTGAAAGGAAGCGAAGAAAGTCTCGAAATTCTAATCGGACGCCATAAAGAGCGGGTTTACATATACATTGTAAACCTTGTGAAAGATCACGAATTGGCCGAAGACATTTTCCAAGACACATTTGTTAAAGTAATTAAGACCCTGAAGCGGGGTTCTTACAACGAGGAAGGTAAATTTCTCCCTTGGGTAATGCGTATTGCGCACAACCTTGTGGTGGATACCTTTCGTCGAGCCAAACGGATGCCCACCACCAGTGGATCACAAGACTTCGACATTTTTGACACGATCAAACAAGAAGATCCCAATGTTGAAGAGCGCATGATGGTCAACCAAATCCACGGCGACATTAAAAAGCTCATTGAGTTGTTGCCCGACGAGCAAAAGAAAGTGTTGAAAATGCGCCATTACCAAGGCATGTCTTTTAAAGACATTGCTGAAGATACCAATGTGAGCATTAACACTGCCCTTGGCCGCATGCGCTACGCTTTGATCAACTTACGAAAGTTGATGAAGGAAAGGCATTTGAACCTGACCCGGTATTAAGCTTAACAATTTTTAACACCGGGGCAATAAGCCGCGAAAGGGTCCGTTATTGTGATGATACCAACCAATTTCAACCACTGTATATGGACCAAATCTTTACGCTTGATGACCTTGCTAAGTTCAACCAACAAGAGAAACAAATCCTGGCTTCGCTGGGGTTGACCGATCCGATGGAGGTTGCAGAAGAACCACAATTCCGCCGGGAGCCTAAAAAGGCAACCATCGATAACCTACTTAGTTTTTCGAAGGTGTTGAGTGTTCGCAACTCCTCTCTGATGGGAACCATCGAGATGGTGCTGAACTAAGTCAGGAAAACTGATTTTCGAAAAGGTCCGATCCAATTGATCGGGCCTTTTTTTGTGGTCCAAGGTTTACGCTCGAATGCTCAGCTTAGCGCCAGGAGCAAACAATGACCGCCGACCTACTACTTTTTCAATTGGAGCTGTGTTGGGATCAAAACCACGCGCAGGACTGTATTCGCGTCCGTAAAAAATGATCTGAAGGTGCAACTTGTTCCACTGCTCTTTTGGAAATAGGCGCTTGGCATCTTTTTCGGTTTGTGCCACGTTTTTTCCAGTGCTCAGGCCCCACCGCCACATCAGCCGATGAATGTGCGTATCGACTGGAAACGCTGGATAGCCAAAACCTTGACTCATAACTACAGAAGCCGTTTTGTGTCCTACACCGGGCAGCACTTCTAAATCCTCAAAATTATCCGGTACCTGCCCTTTGTGGTCTTCAATCAACATTTCGCTCAAGCGATGAATGGCTTTTGATTTGGCCGGCGAAAGGCCGCATGGCCGAATGATTTCTTTGATATCTTCTACACTCAACTTTACCATGTCATAAGGGTTGTTGGCCCTTTTGAACAAAATGGGAGTGATTTGATTGACACGTGCATCGGTGCATTGTGCCGAAAGCAATACGGCTACCAATAAAGTGTAAGGGTCAGTATGGTCGAGCGGAATTGGTGTTTCCGGGTAAAGCTCTTCCAGGGTAGATAGGATGAAGTTTACTTTTTCTTTTTTCGTCATTGAAGCACATTCGTAGGTGGTACGCAAATATACCTTCCTTATTTTTGCTGCCTTCCAAAACTCCAATCGGAAATGGCAGACATCGTAGAGGAAAAAGACCTCAACAAGTTCATCGTTATCGGAGACCGGGTGTTGATCAAACCCAAGTCACCGGAAAGTCGCACCAAGTCGGGTTTATATTTACCACCCGGGGTACGCGAAAAAGAAAAGATCAGAAATGGTTACGTGGTAAAGGTAGGACCCGGCTATCCAATTCCAGCGGTAACGGATGTGGAAGAACCTTGGAAAGATGCGGTAGATGAGGTAAAATATGTACCGCTACAACCCAGGGAAGGTGACCTGGCCATTTATTTGCAAAGCAACGGATGGGAAATTGAGTTCAATGCCGAGAAATTCATCATTGTTCCTCAATCGGCCATTCTGATGGTGATCCGTGACGAAGGCTTTTTTGACTAATAGCGGATTTCGAATCCTTTGAAGCCCTTTAACAGACCGCTCTCAGAACGCACTTCGGTTACTTTCGCTTGTGGTGACCCCAAATGGCACCATTGGTGAAGTTGCTCTACTTGTTGTGGCAAACCTTCTGCTTCCAAATACACGGAACCGTCCGGACGGTTGCACACCCAGCCGTTAACGTTGAATTCAAGGGCTTTTTCCAGGGTTGATTTTCGAAACCAAACGCCTTGTACCTTTCCACAGACCACTATTTTCCGGTGGATGAGGCTTGGGTTTTCCATAGAATAGCTTTTGGATTTTTGATGAATGCAATGCATCAAAGAAAGCAAACAAAATTGGTGGACGGATGTTAGACCCCTTTAATTAATACTTACAAAATTGGGGCGCTTTCGGTAGACCGTAAATACTTTACGTTCTTCAGTTGTTCTTTTGTTCAAAATCAAGTTCAATTGTGTCAAAATTTTTGACAAGATTTTTCACAAACGCTTGAAAATTAAGATATCGGAACAATTTCAATACAAAGGTTTTTCACCGGATTTATTGATTGTGCAAAGATTTTGTTAAATTGTTCAACCAAATATTGACGAAATTTTCGTCATTTTGCAAAAAAACCAGCATGACACACCTGAAAGTAGGCGATGAAGCACCCGCCATCAATGGCGTTGATCAAGATGGAAAAACCCTAAGTCTGGAACAGTACAAGGGTAAAAAAGTGATCTTGTATTTCTATCCAAGAGACAACACTCCTACCTGCACTACCGAAGCTTGCAACTTGCGTGACAACTACGAAGAGTTGACCAACCTGGGCTACGATGTAATCGGAGTGAGCGATGACTCTGCCAAGAAGCACACCAATTTTATTAATAAGTACGAGTTGCCTTTTCGCCTGTTAGCCGATACCGAACAAAAAACCTTAAATGCATACGGTGTTTGGGGACCTAAAAAGTTTATGGGTAGAGATTTGATCGGTACGCACCGTACTACTTTCGTAATTGATGAGGCCGGAAAAATTGAGCAAATCATCGCCAAGGTAAAAGCTAAAGAACATACCAAACAAATCCTGGAAAACGCACCAGCATAAGGTTGGTAGTCGGCATCAGGACCATACAATTTGAACACCAATACATCATTCTAATCCGTTGAAAATGGCACAAGACGTTGCAAAAGAAAAATTGAAAGCGCTCCAGCTAACCGTAGACAAACTGGAAAAAACCTACGGCAAGGGCGCCATCATGAAATTGGGAGATGACCAGGTAGAAGCCATCGATGCCATTTCTTCGGGCTCCCTTTCCCTCGATATCGCACTTGGTATAGGAGGTTTCCCCCGTGGACGAATTGTTGAAATCTACGGACCTGAATCGTCGGGTAAAACCACTTTGGCCATTCATGCTATCGCTGAAACCCAAAAAAAAGGAGGCATTGCTGCTATCATTGATGCAGAGCATGCCTTTGATCGGTTCTACGCCGAAAATCTTGGCGTAGACACTGAAAACCTCTACATCTCGCAACCTGACAATGGTGAGCAAGCACTGGAAATTACCGAAAACCTGATCCGTTCAGGAGCCATAGATTTGGTAGTGATTGACTCGGTAGCTGCGCTTACGCCTAAAGCAGAGATTGAAGGGGAGATGGGAGAATCGAAAGTAGGTTTGCAAGCCCGTTTGATGTCTCAAGCGTTGCGGAAATTAACTTCTACCATTAGCAAAACTGGATGCTGTTGCATTTTCATCAACCAGTTGCGCGAGAAAATTGGTGTGATGTTCGGTAATCCGGAGACTACCACTGGAGGTAATGCCTTGAAGTTCTACTCTTCGGTCCGTTTGGACATTCGCCGTGCCGGCCAGATCAAAGTGGCCGATCAGGTGATTGGAAACAACGTGCGGGTGAAGGTGGTCAAAAATAAAATGGCGCCACCTTTCCGGAAAGCAGAATTCGACATCATGTATGGCGAAGGCATTTCCAAACCAGGAGAATTGATCGACCTCGGTGTTGCCCATGGTATTCTCAACAAAAGTGGTTCTTGGTTTAGCTACGGTGAAACCAAACTTGGTCAAGGCCGGGATGCAGTGAAAAATTTGATTGCTGATAACCCCGAACTTGCCGAGGAGGTAGAAGGTAAAATCAAAGCAGCCATTATGGGAACCGGCGAAGAAGAGTAAAGACTAAACAGTGCCTTTATAGCTGTTAAAGCCCAATTTTTTGTTAAATTGGGCTTTTCTTTTGCTATGAAATTCGCCAAAACTACTCTGATTTTTAGTCTGTTTTTGACCCTTGTTGCTTGCACCGAAACCACTCCTTCGCGTCCTGCTACCACTCAATCGTCAGACACTACCGCTCACACCATTGATCGCTATGTGGCTGTCAGCCAAAAAATCAAGGAGGAACCCAACAACCCTGCACTTTATTTTGAGCGTTCCAAGGTCTTGTTCGACAGTTTAGAGCTGGCCGATGCCATGGGTGATATCGATCGCGCCTTGTTGTTGGATTCTAACAACGCAGAATTCAGGCTGCACAAGGCCGACATTTATTACCGTCAAAACAAGACCCGACTGAGCAAGGAGCAACTGGAAAAAATTCTGGCTTTAGACAAAGACAATCTGGAAGCCAACCTTCGAATGGCGGAGATCTTTCACATTGTGGGCAACTTCAAAAAATCCATTGAATACGTGAATGAGGTGTTGCGCATCGATGTTTACAATCCGACTGCTTATTATTGGAAAGGCCTTAATTATAAAATGATCGGCGACACGGCTACTGCAGTGTCCAGCTTTCAAACCGCTCGTGAGCAGAACAACGATTTTTTTCAAGCCTACATTCAACTTGGTTTGCTGTACGGTTCAGTAAACGATGACCAGGCCATTGCCTACTACGACAATGCAATTCGTATCCAACCCAACAGCTATGACGCGCATTACAACAAGGCCATCTATTTGCAGGAGAACAACTACCCGGAACAGGCTTTGGGAGAATACCAGATCTTAATAAAAATTGGTGGGGCCAAGCTTCCGCAGATCTATCACAACATTGGGTACGTCAATTTGATTTACCTGGAAGATTTTCCAGCGGCCATTGAGGCGTTTGACCAAGCCCTGGCACTGTTTCCAGAATACATTGAAGCGCGCCATAACCGTGGCCTCACTCATGAGTCGATGGGCAACGCAGAAGCTGCAGTAAAAGATTATCGGATGGTGTTAAAAATGCAACCGGATTATACCAAGTCAGCCTTGGGCTTGGAGCGGCTACTGGATTAGCGATCGGTTTCGAGCGAACCAAACACACCGAAAATAAAAAGGGCCGTTTCGTGAGAAACGGCCCTTTTTTCATACCTGAAGGGAGTTCTTTATTTAATCTTCTCAGCGATGGCTTTGAACGCCTCAGGGTGATTCATCGCCAAATCGGCCAATACCTTGCGGTTGAGCTCAATGTTGTTGGCATGAATTTTACCCATAAACTCTGAGTAAGACATTCCATGTTCGCGTGCTCCGGCGTTGATTCGTTGGATCCAGAGGGCGCGGAAGTTTCTTTTCTTTTGACGACGGTCGCGGTAAGCGTAGGTCAATCCTTTTTCTACCGCATTCTTTGCTACGGTATGGACGTTTTTACGGCGTCCGAAATAGCCTTTGGCCTGCTTCAATACTTTTTTACGGCGGGCTTTGGCGGCTACTGCATTTACTGATCTTGGCATGTGTTTTCGTTTTTTGGCCGGAAGTGCTTCCTCAATCGGAATGGCTTACTGTGTGAAACTTACGGCCGGGTTAACAATGAACCGAAATGGATTTACTTGAGACGGAGCAGGAGTTTGATGTTAGACTCGTCGGCTTTGTGTACGACGGTGTCTTTACCCAACTCATGCTTGCGCTTGGTCTCTTTCTTGGTAAGAATATGGCGTTTGAACGCTTTCTTACGCTTAATCTTCCCGCTACCGGTTACGGTGAACCTTTTTTTGGCGCTGGAATTGGTTTTTACTTTAGGCATTGCGCTTTATAGTTGTATCAGGTATGCTTACTTTTTCTTTTTCGGGGCGATGAACATAATCATCCGTTTCCCCTCCAATTTGGGCATTTGCTCTACTACTCCGTATTCTTCCAACTCAGTAGCTAATTTGAGGAGCAAAATTTCGCCTTTTTCTTTAAAAAGGATCGAACGTCCTTTGAAAAACACATAAGCCTTCAACTTGGCACCTTCCGATAGAAATTTAACGGCATGGTTCTTTTTGAAAGCGTAATCGTGTTCGTCAGTATTCGGTCCGAAACGTATCTCTTTGACCACAACTTTAGAAGCCTTGGCTTTCAGTTCCTTTTTCTTCTTTTTCTGATCGTAAAGGAACTTGTTGTAGTCGATGATTTTACAAACGGGTGGAACAGCTTTGGCGGCAATTTCTACCAAATCCAATTCTTGTTCCCGAGCCATGGAAAGTGCTTTTTCCAAGGAATAAATTCCTTGCTCTCCATTCTCAAGGACAACCCGCACTTCATCAGCGCGGATCAGCCGGTTAATCCGGTGTTCTGGTTCTCTACGAATCCTTCTGCCGGATGGTCTTCTTCGGTTGGCTATGAGTAAGTCCTCCTTTTAGTTAATAATCTAATTCGCTTGCAGAGCAAGCTTGGTTGCAATTTCGTCGTTGATGATCTTGGCAAAATCTGCTACTGGCATTGATCCCAAATCGCCCTCCCCTTGCTTGCGAACCGAAACGGTGTTTTGTTCCACTTCTTTTTCGCCGAGGATGAGCATATAAGGAATCTTTTTCAGCTCAGTATCTCGGATTTTTCGTCCGATCTTTTCGCTTCTGTCATCAACGAATCCGCGAATATCGTAATTATTTAGCGATAATAAAAGATTGTGTGCGTGTTCGTTGTACTTCTCACTGATGGGCAAAACGGCTACTTGTTCGGGGGTGAGCCAGAGCGGAAACTTACCTGCGCAGTGCTCAATCAAAACCGCAACAAAACGTTCCATGGAGCCGAAGGGCGCTCGGTGAATCATCACCGGACGGTGTTTTTCGTTGTCGCTACCGGTGTAGGTTAACTCGAAACGCTCGGGCAGGTTGTAATCTACCTGAATGGTGCCCAACTGCCATTTTCGACCTAAGGCATCTTTCACCATGAAATCGAGCTTGGGTCCGTAGAACGCGGCTTCTCCCACCTCTACAACCGTATCCAGGCCTTTTTCAGCAGCAGCTTCGGTAATGGCCAGTTCCGCTTTGTCCCAATGCTCGCTGCTGCCCAGGTATTTGTCGTTGTCGTTTGGATCGCGCAAAGAAATTTGAGCGGTGAAGTCTTCGAAATCCAAGGCTCGGAAAACGTAGAGCACCAGATCAATCACCTTTTTGAACTCCTCTTTCACTTGATCGGGCCGACAGAAAATGTGGGCATCATCTTGGGTAAAGCCACGCACTCGGGTCAAGCCGTGTAACTCCCCGTGTTGCTCATATCGGTATACCGTACCAAACTCTGCATAGCGAACCGGCAAATCGCGGTAAGATCGTGGCAAAGCCGCATAAATTTCGATGTGGTGTGGGCAATTCATCGGTTTGAGGAAGTACTCCTCATTTTCGTGCGGAGTGGTGATCGGCTGAAATGAATCTCCTCCGTATTTCTGAAAGTGCCCTGAGGTCTTGTAAAGTTCTAAGTTGCCAATGTGGGGTGTAATCACCTGTTGGTAGCCAGCTTCCAACTGAGCCTTGCGCATAAAATCTTCTAAGCGGTACCGAAGGTCTGCTCCTTTGGGCAACCACAACGGAAGTCCCATGCCCACCCGCTGCGAAAAGGTGAAGAGTTCCAACTCTTTCCCAAGCTTCCGGTGATCCCGTTTTTTGGCCTCTTCAAGCATTTGCAGGTGCTCGGTCAGTTCTTTTTGTTTCGGAAAAGAAACTGCGTAAATACGAGTAAGCTGCTTTTTGTTTTCATCGCCTCGCCAGTAGGCGCCAGCAATATTGAGCAGTTTCACCGCCTTGATAAATCCAGTGTCCGGAATGTGAGGTCCACGACAGAGATCGGTAAAATTACCTTGGGTGTAAAAGGTGATACTACCGTCTTCAAGGCCGTCCAGCAAGTCGAGCTTGTATTCATCGTCCTTTTCGGTGAAGTAGGCGATGGCATCGTCCTTGGAAACCTCTTTGCGATCGAAGGTGTTTTTTTCGCGGGCCAATTCGAGCATTTTCTTCTCGATTTTTGGAAAATCGTCAGAAGAAATGCTGCGGTCGCCCAAGTCGATATCGTAGTAGAACCCGTTTTCTATCGGCGGACCAATTCCAAACTTGGTTCCAGGATAGAAAAATTCGAGTGCTTCCGCCATCAGGTGGGCCGAAGAGTGCCACATGGTGTTCTTACCTTCGGTGTCTTTCCAGGTAAGCAGTTGCAGGTCGGCGTCTGTGGTGATAGAACGGTTGGCATCCCAAACTTCACCGTTTACTTTGGCGGCCAGTACGTTGCGGGCCAGCCCTTCGCTAATGCTGCGTGCTACTTCCATGGACGAGGTTCCGGCTTCGTATTGCCGCTCCGAACCATCGGGAAGGGTAATTGTAATCATGTGTTCAATCGATTTTGAGCCGCCAAAGATAGCAATTCCAATGTTGAATGTTTGAACAATAATGCTGTCGAAAAAGACCAGACGAATAGGTCCTGAAACTTACTGCTCTGCCGGTATATAGGGCGCTGCGATATGCTCCTGCAACTCCAGCAATGCACTGAGACTTTTGAAGTGCAAACGCCTCAAACGACCCGACATTTCATCGCACTGCGATAAAAATGGGTTGATCCAGGTATCCACTATTTTGTTTCGTGTGGCAGATGGAGCCTGATTTTTAGGGCACAAAAACTTCTTGAGGTCTTCAATGGCTTGTAGGTTGGGCAAGGTGGGTAGCTGTAAGGCTTTGGCTTCTTCAAACACAAGATCCATGCGCTGCGCCTGTTCGGTAAACAGGTTTTGATACACGACCACCTGATTTTCATCCAACTGTCCGTTGGCAATGATTTCCTGCACTCCTTTTTGTGCATTCTCCATCGCTTGCTGGGTAGTTGCCAACATATTTTGAAGCGTGAGGTGGGCCTCGTAGCGATGGTGAAGCTCTTTGCGTTGCACTGTTGAGGCAAGCGCAAAATGCCAATCCACCACTTGCTGATCAATCCTGGTTAGTTCCTTGGTGTTGGTTTCCCACTCTTTTTCTACCGACTTGAGGATGGTGCGGGCCTCCTTTTTGCTTTTTTCCTCGCCTCTAAATTGAAAATGCTTGTTTTTCACTACTCCGTGGACAACCGAAGCTACCTGATTCAGTTCTTCCTCTAACTTTTGGCGTTGGGTCATTGCTTTGGCGAGGCTTACCTCGTACAGTTCTTTTAGCTGCTCGGCGGGTTGTTGGAGTTTTTCCAGCGTTGCTCCTTCCTCGGGAAGTTTCAGGTCGATAAGAAAACGATTTTCGTAAGTGTTGTGGTACCGCGGATGAAACTCAGTATCCTGCAATTCACTTTCGATGAACTGTTGCACTTGCTCCGGGGCCGAGAATTTCAGCTGGACTGGCTTGCCTGCTCCTTTTCCTTCTACAAAATGACGGTAGAGCTTCCGGGTCAATTGCATTTTCAGTTCTCCTGCAGCTTTGAACAGTTCCCAAGGCGAACGCTGATCCTCCACGCCTTTAACGAAGGTTTGTTTGGCATTTTGTTCCCGCTGGTAGTTGGGCGGGTGGCTTGCATACATCACCGGTACTTCCAATTCATCCTTGGAAAATACCATGCCTTCTTTCTCTGAGTCGCTGGTTGAGGCAGTAGCGACTTTCTTTTTTTCAAGGTAGGCGATGGCCTTTTGGTGGTGAAAGAAGAAATCGGAGGAGTACAATTGGTGATCAGCCGCCGAGCCTAAATTTTGAAAGGTAAGCCCCATGGCTTCCCCGGCACCGTCCAACTTGGCCAAGCCGTTGACGATGGCATTGCTACCAGTAACGCTTACTGCCACTAAATCGGCGTTGAATTCCATCTGGCGCGATAAAGACATGTGAAGCAAATACAGTCCTTTGTAGCAGAGCCACAAGGTTTGCCGAAGCAAAAACACCACCGCTTTCAGGGCGAGGGCAGGAGCCGCAATCCGAATATCCGATTGGGTAGCGCCATCCAACAAATTGTCCCAATAGTCCCGACCGTTCACCATGGAGTCGATCACGCGAAAAGAGACGTAGACATAACTGCCCAGCTTCATGCTGCGCTGCGCAAAATGTCCGAATTCATGGGCTAAAACCGCTTTGAATTCTGTGAGGTTCAAGGAGTTGACCAAACCCAAACCGATGAGCAGGTTTTTGCGCTCGGGCAAAAACAAGCTCCGCATTGGATGTTCGTAATAAACTGCTGCGTTGATCTCGGAGGTGGCCACAATCTTTTTAGGAAACGGGGCTCCGGTATCACGGGTCAATTGGCGGACAAAGGCAAACAACTCGGGATAATCTTGCTCCTTAAGTTCTACACGGTCGTCGTCTTCCTCTGCCTTTTTACTGAACAAGAACTTGAGCGAAAAAACGAACAACATGGCTGCTCCGGCGATGGCTACCAGCTTGAGAAAGATGGTCCATTTGTTGACGTGCGTTATTTCATAAATGGCTGCCAGATAAGTCAGGTAGGCCGTTCCCGCCACCAAGGCAAAGTAAAAAAGCCAAAAAAGGATAACACCAAGTAGCACGAAGAAAACGCGCCATTTGTAAGAAGCGGGCAAACGCAATAATTGCTTTGCGTCCACAGTGGGACTTTGGGGGTACAAATCAGAAATCACAATGAAAGAGGGGTTAATTCGAGGATGAAATTAACCTTCGTCCCTCAAAATTGCAAATGGTTCAGGAAGAGAGAATCCGGATGTCAACCCGTCGGTTAGCCGTGCGGCCTTCTTCCGTATCGTCACTTCCCTGCGGATATTTGCGGTTGTAGCCTTTGTGCTTCAGGCGCTTTTTAGAAATGCCTTCCCGAACCAAATAATCGTAAATGGCCTTGGCCCGTTCGTCGGATAGGGGCTGATCGGACATGCAACAAACATGTCCCCGAATTTCAATTTTCAACCCTGGATTTTCCTGCATGAATTCCAACAATTTTTTGACTGCGGGAATGGATTTGGGTAAAATCTCTGATTTACCACCAAAAAAGTGAATGTTTTCCAATGTAAGTATATCACCTACTTTGAGTTCTTCTCCTTCAAAAAGAGGAGTAGTATCGGGCACCACCGAATCTACTTGCACTGCCGGTTGGCTGGGAGGTAGTTCCGTTCTGCTTACCGGGGCGGGTGGCGGCAGCCTTCGAAACGCCAAGGTTAGTTCTACCCGCCGGTTGCGATGGGGGTAGCCTGGTTTTCCAGTTTCCACCAAAAGGTGCCGTTTTCCCTGACCGCTACTGGCCTGAAAGGTGGCCCGTGTACCTTTTTCGTTGAGGTAAGCCAACACTTGTTGTGCACGAGCCTCAGATAATCGTTGATTGACTTTGGAGCCGCCCACCGGATCGCAGTGTCCTTCGGATTTGAGGTAAACCAACTCCCGGGTGCGCGTACTTTGCATCAGGCTATCCAGGTGTTGTTGGCTTTCAGCGGTTAGTTGGCTTTGATTGAATGGAAAATAGACCAGTGTTCTGATGGTATCTTGAGCGGATGCGGTTGCAGCGACAACCACTAAGCAAAGGGAGAAAACGAAAATACGCAGCATGGCCAAGCAGGAGATTTACAGTGCTTTTCGAAAAGCCCCGGGGGCGGAACCATAACGTTTCCGAAAAGCTCGATGAAAGCTTTCTGAGTGTTCGAATCCGCTTAGCCGCGCGATTTCTGTTATGGGTTCCCGGGTAGTTTTTAGCAGGCGGCAAGCTTCTTCCAAACGCAATTGTAATAGAAATTGGTGTGGTGTAATGCCAAACACCTGTCGAAAGCTGCGCAAAAAATGAAACTTGGAAAGGTGCCCCGATTGTGCGAGCTCTTCCAGATTTAGCGGGTTTCGAAAGTTGCCCATCAGGTTGTCCCGGGCGATACTCAGGCGGTGATACAATTCTTTTCGGGTAGAACTTTTTGTCACCGAAAGGCGCTGTACCTGTTTTTTGATCTTTCCTTGTTGGCCGAGTACCAATTCCAGCAAATCATATAAATACGCCTCTTCCTGGGAAGCACTCAGTTGCTGCTTGCGGTGTAAAGTATGTAAGGCTTGCACTTTTTGTATGAAACCGGGCCCGGCAGTGTACAGTTGTTGGGAGAAATCAAACACTGCTGTTGCTTCCGCTTGTTGCTCTAGCAATTCATCGGTTGGCAACAGCAAGCTGGCCAGGCTTCTTTCGGTAAAACCTTGCCCAAAGTGGACATTGAATGTGGTTACCGGACGTTCTGATTCTACTTCTAAGGTGTAATATTCTCCCGGGTTGGTGAGAAAAAAACTGCCTTGAGGAATGGTGACAGTGCGTTGGTGCAGCTTACACCGGCTTTCACCTTCTAAATTGAAAAACAGAGAAAGTGGACCCTTGATGTTGGGCCGATAGGCACGTCCAGTAGCGGTATTGAGCACTACATTGGGCCAGCCGGGTGTTTCTGGTAAGATGCCATAAGGAGTTTTGCCATCGGCAAAAGCCGCTTCAGCTTGCTTTTGCAGCCATTGCAGGTTGGGAAATTCCTCTATGATCACAGGCCCAATATAGGATTGGTTATCCCCCTAAAATTACAAGAAAATCCGGTGCGAATCAGGTTTGAAGCACACCAACGTTGTACGGTTTTTCGATCGGTGCCTTGTTGGCCATTTCGATGCCCATGGAGATCACCTTGCGCGTTTCTGCCGGATCGATGATGGCATCAACCCACAAGCGCGATGCCGCATAGTAGGGTGAGGTTTGCTCGTTGTAGCGGTCGGTAATTGTTTTTAATAGTTCGGCTTTTTTCTCTTCCGAAATCTCTTCTCCGCGGGCTTTCAAGCTGGCTACTTCAATTTGCAACAATACTTTGGCCGCCTGCGCACCACCCATAACAGCAAGGTTGGCGGTGGGCCATGCCACGATGAGCCTTGGATCGTAAGCCTTACCACACATAGCATAGTTACCGGCACCGTAAGAGTTGCCCATAATGACGGTGAACTTGGGCACCACCGAATTGGACATGGCGTTCACCATTTTGGCACCATCCTTAATGATGCCGCCATGCTCGGAACGAGAACCTACCATAAAGCCGGTCACATCTTGCAAGAAAACCAGCGGTATTTTCTTTTGGTTGCAATTCATGATAAAGCGGGCCGCCTTGTCGGCAGAGTCGGAGTAGATGACACCACCAAATTGCATTTCGCCCTTTTTCGATTTCACGATTTGGCGTTGGTTGGCCAAAATGCCAACTGCCCAGCCATCGATGCGGGCAAGGCCACATACAATGGTTTGGCCGTAGCCTTCTTTGTATTCTTCGAATTCCGAATTGTCTACCAAACGGGCGATGATGTCGCGGGTTTGGTAAGGCTTGTCGCGCGTTTCGGGTAAAATGCTGTAAATCTCTTTGCTTGGATGGGCCGGTTCTTGAGGCGCTTTGCGGTCGTAACCAGCAGTTTCGGCCGCTCCAATCTTATCAAAGATGTTGCGAATCCGATCTAAGCAATCGGCATCGTCTTTGGCTTTGTAATCCGTCACACCGGAAATTTCGCAATGCGTAGTGGCCCCTCCCAAAGTTTCGTTGTCGATGTCTTCGCCAATAGCGGCTTTTACCAAATAAGAACCAGCCAAGAAGATGCTTCCGGTTTTGTCTACGATCATTGCTTCATCGGACATGATGGGCAAGTAGGCACCACCTGCTACACAACTTCCCATGATGGCCGCCACCTGAATGATGCCTTTGGAAGACATGATGGCATTGTTGCGAAAGATGCGTCCAAAATGCTCTTTGTCGGGAAAAATCTCATCCTGCATGGGGAGAAACACGCCCGCACTGTCAACCAGGTAGATGATCGGCAGGTTGTTTTCCATGCTGATTTCCTGGGCGCGCAGGTTCTTTTTCCCGGTAATGGGGAACCAGGCACCGGCTTTAACGGTGGCATCGTTGGCCACAATCATGCATTGGCGGTCGTTTACGTAGCCAATACCGGTCACTACTCCGCCCGAAGGACATCCGCCGTATTCCTTGTACATGCCTTCTCCGGCAAAAGCACCAATCTCCAGAAATTCCGACCCATTGTCAATCAGGTAGTCGATCCGCTCACGGGCGGTCATCTTCCCTTTTGCCTTGTGTTTTTCAATGCGCTTGAGGCCTCCGCCTTCTTTCACTTTGTTGTGTCGGCGTTGTAATTCACTAAGCAATAACCGCATTTTGTCATCATTGCGGTTCATTTCCAATTCTTTTTTGGTCACCTGGGCCATTCGGGTTTCTGTTTTGAAATGAGTGAACCAAAGATAGGAAAAGGGCTACGGGCAGGGTGAAGAACCCAATTATTCGTTGCTAAACTTCGGCCTTTACCGATAGTTGCCGCAAAAAGTCAAGGCCGGAAGGGCCTTGATTGAAAAGCAAATCCATAATGCTGAGGTCGGAAAGAAATCCGTGTCGATCGCCAAAAACCTGAATGTAGGCATCAGTTTCAGGCCGGGCATTCGCTCCCCGAGCCGGAAAAGCTGCGCGCCAGTCGGTTACTGTATCGGGCAAGGCCACTTCATAGCGTGTGGTAGGGCTTCCTGGCAAGACTACCTGTAACCATTGGGTTACCAAGGCGTGCAATTCGAAGTTGAAATCGAGCAAAAAGCGGAATTCTTTGTGGTAGAAGGGGTAGAGTTGGTCCTCAAAAAACTCGAAATAAGGGGAGGAGCGGTAGGCCGATTCAAAACTGCGCCAATGCAAGTGCTGCCAGCGTTCGCGGTTCGAAATTCGCTGCTCCTTTAGCGGCACCCGCTCTCCGTTACGCTCGGTAGGTACCGACAACACCAGTGGTCCGTTGGCGCCATAAATCACACAGCGGTTGCGGTAGGTTTGTTTCGGGAAATGTTCCCATACCTCCCATTGAAATTCCGGGTGTTGCAACAGTGCGGCATAAAAACGGGTACTACCTAGGTAGTGAACGGGGAAAACTGCGGTTGGATTGGCCATGGCCACAAATATAAGGCAAGGGATTGGGGACGGTTCAGTGAATGGCCTTGAACCACCGATGGGAGCGAAACGAAAAGCCCTCCGAGCGATCACCCGAAAACAGGACCATGCTGGCTTTGCCTACCACGTGGTCGGCGGGCACAAAACCCCAATAGCGGGAATCGCCTGAATTGTCGCGGTTGTCGCCCAATACGAAATAGTAATCTTGCTCAATGACGTAGTGCTCGCTCCATTGATCATCTACAAATATGGAATCCATACTCCGGTTGAGGTGGTGCCCTTCGTAGCGTTGTATGATCCGTTCGTAGAGGGGCAGGGTATTCAGCGAAAGCACCACGGTGTCCCCTTTTTGAGGAACTTTCACCGGGCCAAAGTAATCGGTGTTCCACCCGAAGTTGGGGTGACTTGGAAATGAAATTTCGCGTTGGGTTCCAGGTGCTGCAAGGCTCAACTCCACGCTGGATACAAAAGAAAGTTGGTGGAGGCTGTCGGCTAAGGGTTGGGGAAGCGGAAGGCGCCAATTGTCGGGCTTTTCGTAGCGGCCGCCTTCGGTAATTCGATGGCGCTGGCAAAAAGTTTCCATCTGTGCATCGTCTGTTACCTGAATGAGGTAATTGTGTTGCACCTGCGTGGACGCTGAAACGGGTTGCCCATTACAATAAACCGCTTTACGCTCTATATTAATGGTATCGCCCGGCAAGCCAATGCAACGCTTCAAAAAATTGGGACGGTCTTTTAGCGAAATCTCCGAACTCATGGGATAGTGAAATACCATCACATCGTTGTGTTGGATGGTTTTCCATCCCGGTAGGCGCCAACCATCGGGCAAAAAAGGAAGTTGGGCACCATACGGAAGTTTGAAAACCAAGATGAAGTCGCCGGTGTAGACCGAACGCTCCATCGAACTGCTGTTGACGGTGTGCAGTTCGAGCACAAAACTTCGAACGATGAACAGGAGGAGAAAGGCGTATAAACCCGCCTTAATCCATTCTTTGAGCGGACTTTTGGAACGGTGCTTTTTCAATCGACCACCTTGGTGCTAATTATTCGATCAAAGAAAACATGCTGCTCCAACGGATCTTTCCTTCGGTAAGGCTCAGGTCTTCGTCCAGCGAAAGCCAAACGAATACCGCCTTGCCCACCACGTGATTTTCGGGCACAAAGCCCCAAAAACGCGAATCGAGGGAGGAGTGACGGTTGTCACCCATCATAAAGAAGTAATCCATTTGAAAGGTGTAAGTGCTGGCTTCTGCTCCGTTGATGAAGATTTTGCCTTCTTTCACCTTCAGTTCGTTGCCTTCGTAAACTTCAATGATTCGACGGTAGATGGGCAGGTTTTGCAGGGTGAGTCCTACCTGAGAACCGGCTTTGGGTATCCACAAGGGCCCATAATCATTTTCGGTCCAGGTGTTGTTGCGGCTGTTAGGGAAAACATTTCCTGCTACCTTGTTGCTTTCCAGTATCCTGGCTCGATCCAACGGTAGATCGGCTTTCATGGTTAGCTGCTGAATGTAGCTTTGACTTTCCATTTTTTCCTTCATTTCTTCCGTTAGTGGCCATATCTTCCGACCTGTACCCCGCTCAGGAGCTTGGTCCTGAATTCTAACATTGAAATCTTCCTTAACTCGCTTGGGGTTAAGGAGGGTTTGCGACTCTACCAGGTAGCTGTACTGCATTTCAGGAAAGTCGGGAGACGCTTCCCCATTCACAAATAGTTTGGCATTTTTGATCATGATGGTATCACCAGGAATGCCGACACATCGCTTGATGTAGTGTTCCCGTTTATCCAAGGGACGCACCCGCCACTCTTTTTGTGTCAAAAGACTTTTCCGACTTCTACCATCAAAATTTTCCCAGTCAAGTTTCGCATTCTTTTGGATCGCAAGATTGTATAGAGGAGCACTCAGATCCCGCACCTGCTGGTAGTAACTCGGGTTGTCCTTACCTACAATAATGGTATCGCCCTCCGGGAAGTTAAACACCACCACATCGTAGCGGTCAACATCGGTGAAACCCGGCAAGCGATGGTAGGGCAACTTCATCCACTCTAGGTAAGATGGAGTGCTGGTAGTGGCCGGCAGGGTATGGTGAGCAAAAGGAAACGAAAGTGGTGTGTTGGGCACTTTAGGGCCGTAGTGTAACTTGCTCACGAAGAGAAAATCGCCTACCAACAAGGTTTTTTCCATCGAAGGGGTGGGGATGGTAAAAGCCTCCATAAAGTAGGTGCGGATAATGCTGGCGGCTACAATGGCAAACACAATGGCTTCTCCCCATTCGCGCAAGGCCGATTTTTTGTGAATCTCCCGGTCTACCGAACCCACAAATTTCAAGTCTTCTTTAGAGGCGATCATTGGAAAAAACACGAAGGGCAACAGCGCAGCAAACAGGCCGTCGGTCATCGACCGCTTGTTAAAAGCCGTAGCCGTGTTCACAGAGATCACCATCAGCATCATGATGTTGACACCGGGTAGGAAAAACAGCAAAATCCAATACCAAGGTTTTTTGAGGAATCTCAAATTGACCCAAATGTTGTAGAAAGGGACAAAGGCTTCCCAGGTGGCCCGTCCAGCGATGCCAAACCATTTGAATTGGCTGGCTAGCACAATGTAGGAAGGCAACAGGATGTATAAAATGTAGTTGAGCATGGGTCGTAGAGGGTTAATCGTTCGTGCGCTGCCGCAGGTCCAATAAGTCGTTCATGGTAAAAATACCGGTTTTGCCCAATATCCATTCGGCGGCCAGCACCGAGCCGGTGGCAAAACCTTTGCGGTTAAACGCTTCGTGGGTAATGGTGATCTGATCGATGCCAGACCGGTATTGGATGCTGTGGGTGCCGGGCACTTCAGCTTCGCGTTTCGAGGTGATATTTATTTCGTGGTCGGTAGCTTCCCGGCCTTCCGACCAGGCATTTTTTCGATCGAGGCGGTGGGTGATCTGCTCGGCCAGTGTGATGGCAGTTCCGCTCGGAGAATCAAGTTTGTGCACGTGGTGAATTTCTTCCATGTGCACCGCATATTCGGACCAGTCGTTCATCAATTCGGCCAAGAGCTGGTTGACCTGAAAAAAGAGGTTGACGCCCACGCTAAAGTTGGTGGCATAGAAGAGGCTGCCCTGTTTTTGTTGCACCTGTTCAGCAATCGTCTCAAACTCATGGTACCAACCAGTAGTACCGACTACCACTGGCACTTGGGCTGCCAGGCATTGGCCAATGTTGGCAGTGGCCGTTTCGGGCCGGCTGAATTCGATGGCTACATCGTGCCCTTGCAAGGCACTGGCGGAGTAGTTGGCATTGGATTCATCTACCTTCAGGCCAATTTCATGGCCCCGTTCCAGGGCGATGCTTTCGATGGCCTTTCCCATTTTGCCGTATCCCAACAAGGCGATTTTCATGCGTGCGCTACCGTTTAAAGTTTAATCGAAGGTTAACGCCCATGTACATGCGGTCGGAGCCCACCATGGTAGGAAACACACCGGGCATAACACGCAGCGAAAGGTCATCGCTTACATCGAAGGTGCTCAAATGCGCATCTACCGAGGCGTCCACAATGTTGAGCACGTAAATGCCTGCGGTGATGATGTAAGACAATTCCATCCACTGGCGGTATTGATCAGCGCGTTCGCGCAGGGCAGTAGTGGTAAACAACGGGTTGAGGGTGCTCACCGTTTCCGGGCAGCTGTCTATCTCAGCGATATAGGCATCCCGAAAGTCAATGTAGTTTTTTCGGTTGTCGAGAATAAAGAAGATCGAGGTGCCCATACCAGCATAAACTATGGGGATTTTCCAGTACTTGCCGTTGTAGGCCTGGCCCAGGCCGGGGAGTAGGGCAGAATAAAGGGCCGCCTTGGCTGGCGACTTGCCCATCAGGGTATCCTCGGCGACAACTACTGCTGGTTGATCTTCTGATGAGGTTTGCTCGGTTGGCGTTGCAACCGCCGTAGAATCAGTGGTTTGTCCAAAGAGCAGTGGGCTGCAAAACAGGCCAGTTGCCAAAAGGATCATCCTCAAAATATGTACACGGGTTTCCAAGATTTTGTTGCTTTTTCGAGCCCCGCGAAGTTAACGATAATGCGGAGATACTATTACCCTCGGAGCAACTCCAATAAGCGTTCCAATTCGTGCTGAGAAGCGTATGGAATAATGATTTTTCCGTTCCCTTTCTTGGATGGTTTGAGGGAAACATTGGTCTTCAGGTGCTGGCTTAGGTTATCTTGAACCTGCTGAATATCAGCGGGTAAGCTTTCGGGTGCCTTGGGGCCTGAAGGGGTGGAGACGCTGGGGATATTTTTGTCTCGAACACGCTGCTCTACTTGCCGAACGGAGAGTTCATCATTAACAATAATTGTGAAGAGCGCGCGTTGCGCTTCGGCCGAATCGAGGCCCAAAAGTGCCCGGGCATGCCCCATACTGATGACCCGGTTGCGCAGGCCGAGTTGCACTTCGGCGGGCAGTTTGAGCAGGCGGAGATAGTTGGTAACAGTGGCGCGCTTCTTACCCACTTTGCGACTCAACTCTTCCTGGGTGAGTTTTACTTCGTCGATGAGGCGTTGGTAGCCGATGGCAATTTCGATCGGGTCGAGGTTTTCGCGCTGAATGTTTTCTACCAAGGCCATTTCGAGCATGGCCTGGTCGTTGGCCACAATGATGTAGGCCGGAATTTCTTCGAGGCCTACCAGCTGAGAGGCGCGAAACCGGCGTTCGCCCGAAACCAGTTGGTAACGGTCGTAACCCATTTTTCGCACAGTAACGGGCTGAATAAGGCCGTGTTCGCGAATGGAGTCGGAAAGCTCGGTGAGGGCTTCCTGCTCAAATTGTGTTCTTGGTTGAAAGGGATTGGCTTCGATGTGTTGAACGGGCAGCTTGCTCACGGAGCCCACTAAGGCTGGATTGTCCTGGCTGCCAATTCGACTGGTGACATCGGTTTGCGTATTCTCAAGGAGTGCGCTCAGGCCGCGGCCCAAGGCTTTTTTTTTCTCCGGCTTCTTATCGGCCATTGGCTACCTCAATTATTTTCTCTTCTTCATTGATCCGGGTGAGGGAGTTGCGCTGCAAAATTTCCCGGGAGAGGTTGAGGTAGTTGATGGCACCTTTGCACGTAGCATCGTGCATGATGATGGTTTCCCCGTGGCTGGGGGCTTCACCAAGGCGGGTATTCCGATGGATGATGGTATCGAAGACCAATTGCTGGAAATGCATTTTTACTTCTTCTACCACTTGGTTGGCCAAACGCAGCCGTTGGTCATACATGGTCAACAGCATGCCTTCAATTTCCAGTTCCTGGTTGAGGCGCGATTGAACAATTTTGATGGTGTTGAGCAGTTTGCCCAAACCTTCGAGCGCAAAATATTCGCACTGCACGGGAACGATCACCGAATTGGCTGCGCAAAGCGCGTTTACCGTGATCAGGCCGAGTGATGGCGAACAATCGATGATGATGAAATCATAATTGTCGCGCACTTTGTTGAGCGCCATCCGCATCATTTTTTCGCGGTTGGGCAGGCTAATCATCTCAATTTCGGCACCAACCAGGTCGATGTGAGCCGGAAGGATGTCCAAATAGGGAGAATCGGTATTGAGGATGATATCTTTGGGTTCAACCTCGTTGATGATGCACTCGTAGATGCTGGTTTTGATGGCCCGTGGATCGAATCCGGTGCCCGAGGTGGCATTGGCCTGTGGGTCGGCGTCTACCAGAAGGGTTTTATATTCCAACACACCGAGACCGGCGGCCAGATTAATAGCGGTAGTAGTTTTTCCTACTCCACCTTTTTGATTCGCAACGGCTATAATTTTCCCCATGCTTCAGCTTCAGATTTCAATGGTTTGTCCGATTGGCATCAAACTCAGGTCACAATTGGCCGCAGCAAACTTTGCTTTGGCTTCTTCATGCTCAATTTTGATGTAACCGAAGGTATCGTAGTGCATGCCGATGATGCGCTTGCACTGGATGAATTGACTCGCGGTAACCGCATCGTCAATCCCCATGGTAAAATTATCGCCAATGGGGAGAAGGGCAAAATCCAAGGCATGGGTTTCGCCAATAAGTTTCATATCGAGGGTGAGGGCCGTGTCGCCAGCGTTGTAGAAATTACCTTCTGCGCTTTCGATCACAAAACCACCGGGGTTTCCACCGTAGGAGCCATCCGGCATGGAGCTGGAGTGGATGGCATTGACCAATTTGACAGTTCCAAAATCGAATTTCCAACGGCCACCATGGTTCATGGGATGGCCATTTTCAATTCCTTTGTTTTGAAACCAGGTCACAATCTCATAGTTGGAAACAATGGTAGCCCCGGTACGCTGTGCAATAGAAAGGGCATCTGCCGTATGGTCTTGGTGCCCGTGGGTCAACAAGATGTAATCGGCGGGAATGGAATCCACATCTACTCCGGCCGCCAACTCATTGTAGGTTACAAAAGGATCGAATAATAGGTGCTTTCCTGCTATTTCAATTCCAAAACATGAGTGACCGTAGTAGCTTACTTTCATATCTTTGCCGCGAATTTAGCCGAGGGATTAAAAGCTCAAAGAACGTTTAAATGTAGCACGATTGCAGGGTGTCTGGCTGGTTTTTTATCCCCAATTTTTAAACAAAATTCTGTTAATAAGCGTGATTACAGTCATTTGCGGAACCAACCGTCCACAAAATGTTACCCGACACATTGCCTCCCTCTACAGCGCTCAATTAGAAGCTAAGGGCGTTGAAGTAAAACTTTTGAGCATCGAAGACCTCCCCAAGGATTACGCCTTTAACAATGACGTGTACGGGGAAACTTCGGAGGGTTTCCACCAGATCGTACAAGAATTTATAGTGCCAGCGGAAAAGTTGGTGGTAGTTACTCCTGAATACAATGGGAGTGTACCCGGAGTATTCAAGGCGTTTATCGACGGCATTTGGCCCGAAGTATTGCGGGGCAAAAAGGCCGCACTCGTTGGGGTAGCCTCCGGAAGAGCGGGCAACGTGCGTGGCATGGATCACCTCACCAACATTTTCAACTACCTCGATATTCAGGTACTACCTTATAAAGTACCCCTTTCTGGTATTGATGCTTTGCTGGACGAAGACCGGGTGTTGAAAGACCCGAAAGCCTTGGACATGATTGACCGTCAAGTCGAAAAATTGTTGGTATTTTAAACCAACAATCTTTTCGCTGTCATGCTATTGCTCATCGCTGATCTACCTGAAAAGGGCTTTTCTCCTTTTCTTTTTCTCACCCTTTCTTTCATTCTTGCCTTTCTGGCCATTTTGTTTCTGCAATCGGGCATTGACAAACTGACGGATTACAAAGGCAACCGCGAATGGCTCAACGGCCACTTTGCCAACTCGCCTTTTAAAAACATGGTGGGGTTGCTATTGGGCACGCTCACCCTGTTGGAAATGGCGGCAGGAATCACCAGTGCCGCCGGAGCAGTATTGGTGATGGTAACGTTCAACCTCGGTTGGAGCATTCCCGGACTGTTGTTGTCCGGGGTTTCTTTTTTGGCATTGTTTCTCGGTCAACGCATTGCCAAAGACTATCCGGGTGCTGCCTCTCTGGTACCGTACTATATGGTAGTGGTGGTGGGGCTCGCCATTTTGGCGTTTGCCCGCGCTTTTTAAGCTTCATTTTCCGTCTCCCCAGTTTCAATTTTTGGAGGGAGTTCCTTCCATTGGGTCCTTCGGTGTTTTTTCCAGTTGCGCTGTATTTTATCAAGCCTACAGTTCACGGTTTCGAATCCGTGAGGGAAACAATGACCGCATCCCATATAATCGCCATAGAGCACACGCGAATATTGAACATTAGAAAATCGGGCCGGAACATCAGGCAGTCCAGCTTCATTTTTTCCAAAAGCGCGTATCAACCGCTTTCGGGCCTTGTAATGTGACATTTTGCACTGTATTAGAGGTTACTCTAATGCAGTTGGCCACTCATAAAACGGGATTTGGGGTACATGGGTAAATGCCTTTGGCTGTGAAGGTACAGCTATTACTTGTTTTTATTCAATGTGCTTGAAACGTTCCGGTTTCACACGATTATGGTCGAAAATAACCCAGGAATTCGGGGAAGCAGGTATTTTTGCTGCAACCTTTGCTCCGATGCACAGTCCTTTCACATTAAAGTTACAGGCCCAGCAATGGGAAGCTCTGCTCAAGGAGGTGCAATTTCGTACCAGCCGGAGTGGAGGACCCGGTGGGCAGGGAGTCAATAAATTGGAAACCCGGGTAGAGTTGTTGTGGTCGGTAGCCGAAAGCGAGTGTTTGAATTTGGTGCAAAAGCACCATTTGTTGGAAAAAACCGATCGCAGAATGGATCAGGAAGGCATGGTGAGGTTGGCAGTGAGCGAATCGCGCAGCCAACTGAGCAACAAAGAAATTGCCTTGAAGCGATTGCGCGAGTGGTTGGAAATCCGACTACGCAAGCCTACTCCCCGACGTGCCACCCGGCCTGGAAAGGCGGCCCGGGAAAGGCGCATGCAGGCCAAAAAGAAAAAATCGGAACGCAAGCATACCCGAAAACGCATTGATCCGAGAAGAGACTTATAAATTCTGTTACCTTAGTTATAAACCTACAACCAAACCAATCTAAAACAACTATGAAAGCGATTTTAACCTGTCTCATGGCTTGTTGCCTCGTTGGGTCAACTTTTGCCATTGGCAATTACCAGATCGACGATGCGGCATTGGAAGCTCAGTTTGAAGCAGCTACTGAAAAAAGCATGATGACCGTTGACGACAGCTGGGACATGGCCGGTGCAACATCCGGTGTGCAAAAAGTGTCACACGTGCGCGGGGAGCGCGATCCGATGGTAGCTGCTATCATTGCTTATGTGCAATATGCTTTTGCCCTTTGGTGGTTGCCCATCCACCGCATTTACCTGGGCACCAGTGGAGGCACCATTGCGGCCTACATTTTAACCTGTGGAGGATTCGGTGTTTTACCGCTGATCGATGGGCTCGTTTTGTTAATCGATGACGACCCTTACCGCTTTATAGACAATTCCAAATTCCTGATGTGGGCAGGTCAATAAATCCTATCCCATATCCAAACGAATTTTTTGTTGCTGAGCCCCTCAATCGAGGGGCTCACTCATTACAGCCCATAGGTTGTCGCCCGAAGGTGGTGGTGCGGTAAGTACCACTGGTTCTTTTTTCACCGGGTGGATGAATTCCAGTTTCCGGGCGTGTAAGTGGATGGAACCGTTGGAATTCGAGCGTTCGGCACCGTATTTTAAGTCTCCTTTAATCGGGCAACCAATGGAGGCCAGTTGAGCCCTGATCTGGTGGTGACGGCCGGTTAAGGGCAACACTTTGAGCAGGTGGTAGTGGTTGGTGCTCATCAACAATTGATAGGTGAGTTCTGCCAGTTTCGAACCGTCTTTCCCGGTACTGGCCACGTAGCTTTTATTTTGCTTGGCGTTTTTCCGCAGGTAGTTTTTGATTTTGCCTTCGTAAGGGTCGGGACGTTGGCGCACCACTGCCCAATAGGTTTTTTGAATCGTACGCTCCTGAAACATTTTGTTGAGCCGTCCCAAAGCCTTGTCGGTTTTGGCAAACAACACCACGCCACTCACCGGGCGGTCCAGTCGGTGCACCACGCCGAGGTAAACCGCTCCTGGTTTGTTGTATTTCTTTTTTAGAAACGCCTTTACGGCTTCGTTCAAGGGCTGATCGCCCGATTGATCGCCTTGCACTGGAATGCCGGCTTTTTTGTTGATGGCAATCAGGTGGTTGTCTTCGTACAAGACCGAAGCAGGAGAAATTTCAAACATGGAATGCGACTAAGTCGATCAATACTGTTCCCGCTCGTTGGGAAAATCCACCGCTTTTACATCGTGGATGTAGCCTTGCACGGCTCCGGTAATTTCTTCGGCGAGGTTGTGATACCGGCGGAGAAAGCGCGGGTGAAAATCTTGGTTGATGCCCAGCATGTCGTGGATGACCAAAACCTGGCCATCGACCCCGGAACCGGCACCAATGCCGATCATTGGAATGGACGTGCTGGCAGCCACCTCACTGGCCAATTGGGCGGGAATTTTTTCGAGTACCACTGCAAAGCAGCCCGACTCTTGCAACAGCAAGGCGTCTTCTTTCAATCGCACAGCTTCTTCTTCCTCTCGGGCGCGCACTACGTAGGTTCCAAACTTGTAGATGGATTGTGGAGTGAGCCCCAGGTGACCCATGACAGGGATGCCTGCGGACAAAATCCGGTCGACCGATTCCAGTATTTCGCGGCCACCTTCGAGCTTTACGGCATGCGCACCCGATTCTTTCATGATGCGAATGGCCGAAGAGAGGGCTTCTTTGGAGTTGCCTTGATAGGCTCCAAAGGGCAAGTCGACCACCACCAGTGAACTTTCGATGCCTCGAATAACCGAAGCGGCATGATAGATCATTTGGTCGAGGGTGATGGGCAAGGTGGTTTCATGTCCTGCCATCACATTGGAGGCAGAATCGCCCACCAGAATGACATCAATACCCGCCGAATCTACAATTTTGGCAGTGCTGTAATCGTAGGCAGTAAGCATGGCGATTTTTTCGCCTTTCAGCTTCATCTCCTGCAAAACGTGAGTGGTCACCTTTTTGGCACCGCTGCTCACCGGAGTAAGGTTTTTTTCCTTTTTGCTCATGAATCCAACCGTTTAACTACTGGTTCAAGCCGCTCAACCTTTTTGATGCGGACAAGCCGCTAAGAGTCTTTATTTTCGTTCAGACTTCCAAGGTATGGCCTGAAGTGGGCAAAGCTACAAAATTACTTTAGGGAGCCATTTTGTGGAATTGGTTAATTTAGCAGCCATGATTTTTGGTAAACAACTCCGTTATCTCTCATTTTCAGCCGCTTGCATTCTTTCAGGAATGCTGGTCAATTCTTGTGAAACCGAGGTTGACATACAAGCACCCTACGAAGACGTTACGCTGGTATACGGATTGTTGAACCAACAAGACTCCATTCATTACATCAAGATCAACAAAGCTTTTCTCGGTGAGGGGGATGCATTTGTTTACGCACAAGAGCGGGATTCTTCCGAGTACAATCCTGCTAACGTAGATGCTCGCGTTGAGCAGTTGGACGACAACGGCAACGTGGCTCGTACCTATCCTTTGATTCCCGACGAAAATGTGGCCAAAGAGGATGGCGTATTCTATTCGCCTTTACAAACGGTCTATTATTTTGTGACCGATCCCAATGAAAGATTGAGTTCTTCTGCCGAATACCGGTTGGCCATAAACGTGGGGGGAGAAAACAAATTTGTTTCAGCCCTCACCCCTTTGATTGACGACAATGACGGCAACTATCAGTTCGATGGTTTGATCGTTGGTTTGCCCCGTGTGGGGCTGGCTACGGTAAGTCAGTTCACCAATTCATTGGCGGTAGAGTGGGTTTCGGCTCCGGGTGGAAAACGCTACCAACTTAGTTTTCTGTGGGGCTACACTGACATTTATGTCAACGGCAACGACACCACACAGCAAAGCTATACGGTTCGCTGGCCGTTCCCTACCATGAAAGCACCCAATGCTGATGGTGGTGATGGTATGGAAGTGGTGATCAATGGAGAAGATTTCTACAAGTTTTTGGCTACTCAAGTGCCCGATTTTGACGACACTCCGAACCTCTACCGCCGTATTCCAGACATTGACATTGATTTGGAATTGGCCATTGGTGGAGAACAACTTGACATTTTTATGGATGTGGCAGAACCTGCCACTGGGGTGGCACAAGAAAAACCACAATACACCAACATCGACAACGGTATTGGCATTTTCTCTTGCCGCTATACCCTTAAGCTGACAGACAAAGAATTGTCCAAGGATTCTATTGAAGAATTGATCCGTGGTTTCATTGGTGGCTACACCAGCGAAAAAGGGTTTTGCGATCCGGTCACCAGCGGACCGCTCAACGATCGCCCCTGTTTCTAATTCACTTCCACTTCTTTCGAATTTTCATTGGCACATTGCTGCCTTTTTGACACAAATCTGTCATGTTAAATCAGGGCTTTGCGGTCGAATGCGTGTCATTTTTGCAAAGTTGGCACTCTGGCACCGGATGGCACAGTGATTGACAAAGGGCCAGCAGACATTTGAAACGAACACCAAAATAACACACTTGTAATGGGTAAAATTATAGGTATCGACCTGGGAACGACCAACTCTTGTGTCTCCGTAATGGAGGGTAACGAGCCCGTTGTAATTCCTAACAGCGAGGGTAAGCGTACCACTCCTTCTATTGTGGCATTTGTTGATGGTGGAGAGCGCAAAGTAGGTGATCCTGCCAAGCGCCAGGCCATTACCAACCCTACTAAAACCATCTATTCGATCAAACGCTTCATGGGCCAGTCTTTCGCAGAGTCGTCCAGGGAGATTAGTCGGGTGCCTTACACTGTAGTAAAAGGAGATAACAGCACGCCACGCGTAGATATCGATGGTCGTCACTATACCGCGCAGGAAATTTCTGCCATGGTATTGCAGAAAATGAAGAAAACCGCTGAGGATTACCTCGGACAGGAAGTGGCGGAAGCAGTGATTACGGTGCCTGCCTACTTCAATGATGCACAGCGCCAGGCTACCAAAGAAGCGGGTGAAATTGCCGGACTTCAGGTGAAGCGTATCATTAACGAGCCTACTGCAGCATCTTTGGCCTATGGTCTCGACAAGCGCGGAAGCGACATGAAAATTGTGGTTTTCGACTGCGGTGGTGGTACACACGATGTGTCCATCCTCGAGTTGGGTGATGGTGTTTTCGAAGTAAAATCTACGGATGGTGATACCCACCTTGGAGGAGATGACTTCGATCAAGTGATTATTGATTGGTTGGCCAATGAGTTTCAAAAAGACGAAGGGCTCGATTTGCGCAAAGACCCCATGGCGCTGCAACGCTTGAAAGAAGCGGCTGAAAAAGCCAAGATTGAGTTGTCGAGTACTACGACTACCGAGATCAACTTGCCCTACATCATGCCGGTTGACGGTGTGCCCAAGCACTTGGTGAAATCGCTGAGCCGTGCCAAATTTGAGCAACTGGCCGAAGATTTGATCAAACGGACCATTGAGCCTTGTCGTACTGCGTTGAAGAATGCCAACATGAGCACTTCCGACATCGACGAGATTATTTTGGTAGGTGGTTCCACCCGGATTCCAGCCATTCAAGATGCGGTTAAAGGTTTCTTTGGAAAAGAACCTTCGAAAGGTGTAAACCCTGACGAAGTAGTGGCGGTTGGTGCTGCCATTCAGGGCGGTGTTCTCACCGGTGAAGTAAAAGATGTGTTGCTCCTGGACGTTACCCCACTTTCTTTAGGTATCGAAACCATGGGCGGAGTGTTCACCAAGCTTATTGAGTCGAACACCACCATTCCAACTAAAAAATCGGAAACGTTCTCCACTGCGGCCGACAATCAGCCTTCGGTTGAAATCCATGTATTGCAAGGAGAGCGCCCAATGGCCCGGGACAACCGCACCATTGGTAAATTCCACCTCAACGATATTCCACCAGCACCCCGGGGTGTACCTCAAATTGAAGTGACCTTCGACATTGATGCGAACGGAATCTTGAACGTAGGTGCTAAAGACAAAGCCACCGGCAAAGAGCAAAGCATTCGTATCGAAGCATCCAGCGGTCTTTCTGATGCTGAGATCGATAGAATGAAGCAGGAAGCCGAAGCCAACGCTGAAGCGGACAAGTCGGCCCGCGAGCGGGTAGACAAGCTCAATCAGGCCGACGGTTTGATCTTCCAAACAGAGAAGCAACTCAAAGAGTACGGGGATAAAATTCCGGCTGAAAAGCGCCAACCCATTGACGCTGCTTTGGAAGCTTTGAAAGAAGCCCACAAGTCAGAAGACCTCGATGCCATTGACAAGACAATGGAAGAGTTGAATACCGCTTTCCAGGCTGCTTCTCAAGAAATGTATGCCGCACAACAAGAAGGCCAGGCCGGTGATGCTCAGCAAGAGCAAGCGGGTGGCAATGCTTCCAGCGGTGGTTCTGATGAAGAAGTAACCGATGTTGACTTTGAAGAAGTAAGCGAAGACAAGAAGTAAGTTCAGCTTATTCAAATAATACACAAGAGGGCGCTCCGAAAGGGGCGCCCTCTTTTATTTTATCAACTTTCAACTTGGATTTGATCGGCCACAGAAGCCGATAAAAGCCCATTACCGTACAATCGTAACCGTGCCGGTATATTCGTGGCGGTTTTGCTCTACGGTGAAATCCGTGGTAATAATTTTATAGACGTACGCACCATTGGGCACCTTGCCGGTGCCATCTTGATAGGTGCCGTCCCACCCGTCTGCGAGGTTGTTGGACTCAAAGATGAGGTGTCCCCAGCGGTCGTATATGAGCATCTGGTAGTCGGTGTCCTGAATGCCTACTCCTACGGGTCTGAAGATTTCGTTATCGCCGTCTCCGTTGGGGGAGAATGCCTTGGGAATCCAGAGCTGGAATTCGGCGGTAACCCGAACGATGTGGCTCGTAGAGGCCTGACAGCCGTACACTGTAGCAACGTCCAACTCCACCGTGTAGCTTCCTGTGTCCGTTGTAGGGAAGAGGTAAACCGGATTTCTTTCCTGGCTTTGATCAAGCCCGGCAAAGTTCCAATTCCAAAAATTGATGTCGCCGATCGATTTGTCTACGAACTGTAATCGGGTATTGAGCAACGTTGTTGGATTTGGAGAGACCTCAAACCTTGGTAAAGGATTCGGGCGAACCGTAATGTAATCGCTTTGGGTAAGGCTGGCTTCACATCCATCCGGCGAGGTTACTGTGAGCGTTACATCGTAAGATCCATCGTTATCAAAGTCGTGATTCGGGCTACAAGAATTGTTGGATCGACCATCGCCAAATTCCCAGGAACAAGAACTGGTCAAAGTGGACAGGTTGGTAAATTGAACCGATAATGGCTCACACCCTTCCGTAGGAGCTGCCGTGAAATCCACCGTAGGAACCGGGTTTACGGTTACCGTTACCTGTTCGGTCACTGCCGGTGAACCACAAAAATCATTGAGGGTTACCGTGTAGGTAGTCGTTTGTGTGGGGGTAGCCACCGGATTGGAAAGTGTGGGGTTGGAAAGGCCGGCGATCGGAAACCAGCTATAGGTAAAACCTACACCGTTTCCACCGGTGCCGGAGGCAAAAAGTTGAGCAGAAGCACCCGGGCAAATATCGGTATCGTTGGAGGTCGTAACTACAAGGGTGTCATAGAGGTTGACTGTGATAGTCGATACATTGGAAAGGCATCCTTGAACATCCTCGGCATATACCTCGTAGGTGGTGTTTTGTGTTGGGCAAACATTGTGTGTCATGCTGTTGCCGAGAAATCCACTCCCCCCGACGATGGTCCAATGGTAGGTGTAAGGGCCTCCGGAACCACCGGACGCCGGTGCCGAAATGTTGACACAATTGCTGACACAGATCGTGGTTTGGGAAAACGAAGGCGTAACCACTACCTCCGTCGGTTCCGTAATGGACCTTGAATCGGTCACTTCACAACCATTAGCGTCTCTTACCACCAGGTTGTAAAGCCCCGGAGCAAGGTTATTTAGCGCATTGGTGGATACAAAGGTCGCTCCACCGTCCTGGCTGACACTGTAAGGAGGCGTGCCTCCGGAGGCAAAAAGCGACAAACTGCCGTTCCCGTAACCAAAACACGAAACGTTTTGGACTTGAATGGAATCGATCTGCAAGGCGGTGGGGTGTGTGACCGTGAACGTAGTTTCTATCGTACATCCAGTGGCATCTGAAACGGTAACGGTGTAGCTCCCTGCACACAAATTGTTGATGCTATTTGCAGTGTTGGTCGAATTGCTCCATGCATAGCTGAACGCAGTAAATACCCCGGAAGGATTTGCGGTAGCCGAACCGTTGCAAGATTGGTAGCAGGAATCGTGCACTACATTCACACCATTGCTTATCGGCAAAGGCTCGTTCAGGCTCACCTGCAGGTTAGCCTGACAGGTGTTGGTATCCTGAACTACTAAGGTGTAGGTGCCTGCATGCAGGCCGGTGAAAGCATTGGACGACTGGAAATTCGTTCCGTTATCTATACTGTAGGTCAATGGTCCGGAGCCAACCGAACCAAATATCGAAATGGCTCCTGTGCTGTCATTGTGACAAGAGAGGTCGGTCAGACTTGTGGAGTCGATCGCCAGCAGTGCCAATTCATTCAAGGTAACCTGAATGGCGGGGAAGGTAATACAACCCAAATTGTCTTGTACCACGATCCAGTAATCACCGCCGGCAAGGGACGGGAAGGTGCCAAAAGTGGAAAAGGTTTGCCCGCTGTCGATGCTATAGCTTAAACCACCGTTACCACCGGATGCAAAAATGTCAATTACCCCGTTGTTGGCAGCAAAACAACTCAAATCGGTGGTGTTGATGCTGTCGATGGTAGGTGCCGTCGGATTGATTAAAGTATCGGAGGCATAGTCACTAATACATCCCAAAGAATCCTGAACAAGGAAGGAATAATACCCAATGCTCAAGCCACTAAAAATCGCGCTGGTTTGCCAGGTAGCTCCACTATCGATGCTGTACTGATAAGGTGGAAATCCGCCGGTAGTGGAAACGGTAACAGAACCGTTGTTTTGGCCACATGCAGGATGAACGGTCACTAATTGCAAAGGAGTAAGTTGCTCCACAGTTACCACTACCGAATCGGTCATCGTACATCCACAGGTATCGGAGTAAGTAACATGAAAGGTGGTGGTTTGGGTGACGGTTGCGATTGGGTTCGAGATGGTGTCGAAATCCAATAGGGTGTCGTTAGACCATTGCCAACTCCCACCGCCAGGACAGGCAAACTGGCTTGCTGTGGAGGCAAAGAGTGGCAAAGATGTTGGGCAAACGGAAGTATCGTTGGAGACCGTCAGCGTAGATACATGAATGTTGACCGTAGAGGTATCGGCACATTCACTGCCAAAGGTATCGGTGACAATCACCGTATATGGAGTGATTCCCGGTGGAGGAGTGATGACCGGATTGACAATACTGGTGTCGGTGATGGTACTGTCGTTGGGTGTCCACGCATAATTGAAAGCAGCCAGATCCGGGTCTGCGCAGTAGTTGAATTGAACGTTTGGCCTGCTGAAGGAACTACCAGTGATAAAATTCGACTGGCAGGCAGACACAAAACTGCTGAAACTGTTGTAGTAAACTACCGATAGAAAGGAGGTATTGGTGTATGGTGAACTGTGGTTTTGAGAAAATGATCCGTTTTGGAAACAGATCTCAACAATCAGGTTGGTGGTGCCATCCCAATCGAAAGCCTGGTCAAATTGGTGGTTGTTCCAGCCTTGGGCAACGGTGATGGTTTTCGGATCAAAGACCTGAACCAGTCCTCCTTGCCACGAAAAACTTTGCAGAGCATTGAGCGAAGTACACCCCATTTTGATCGTATAATCCGAGAAAGAGGTGACGCTTCCCCAAAGCTGCGAAATGTTAAACGCAATGGATGTAATCTTACCTCCATTGATGCCTTGCGCATTGAGCTCGTTGGCACGGAAAAGGAATTGGTGGCGCGCTGTCCGGCGGTTTGAGCCATAAGGAGCCGGAAAGGCAAAATTGGTGTTGACAGTCGTTCCGGTTCCTATTTGAGTGATGGTATTTGGGCCCACACAAGCCTGGGTGCTAAGGCCACAGGAACTGGGAATGATCGCCCCGAGTATCACGTTGAGGGAGGTGGTATCGCTGCCACACAAGATCGTGTCGTTGGCAGTGGCGGTAACGATTGGAGGAAATGGAGGAGTGATCGAGATGGTATTGGAAGATGTTTTCACACATCCTGCATTGGAAGAAACGGTGACGGTATAGGTGGTCGTTACGGATGGACCTGCCATTGGGTTGGCCGCGGTGGAGTCGGACAGCGAACCGGTGTTGTTCCACATATAATTGTAGGATCCCGGAGGGGTAGTGGTCATGATCTGGATACTGTCTTCCTGGCACAAAGCGGTATCTGGTCCAGAGGTCAGCGTAAAGTCGGGAACCACAAAGACGGTGATCGTATCTATGGCATTACAGGAAAGCAAGTTCACATTACACCCCCCTGGAGTTGAGCCAGAGGAGGAACTCGTTACTTCGTAAACGGTAGTGGTAGTAGGCTGGGCCCAAGTGGAGGCACACGTGTCGCATCCAAAGTTGACCCCTACGTTGATCGGATCGCCGGAAATCACCGTCCAATTGAAGGTGTTGCCTCCGGTGGCATTGATGAAGGCTTGCTGCGCTCCGCAAATGGTGACATCCGTGCCTGCAAATACTCCCCCAAATACAAAAACATCGTAATTGTAAGAAGAGATTCTTGGGGTTGGACAACTGTTGTCTGAGGCAGAAATGTTAAAGGAACTGAGTCCTAAATTGCCCGGCGTGGCCGTCCAGGAAATGGTGGCGGTGATGGGATTGGTACCCGAGGTAGTCATGGTGGCGCCCGGGAGCACCGTTCCAATGTTGGAAGAAAGCGAAATGGTCTGGCCTACATCAAGGTCGAAAAAATCGATATCAGCGGTAAAGGTTTGGCCTACGCATGCATTGATGGTATTGGAGTCGATGAGTGACGCGGATCCTGAGAAAGCGCTAAAGAGAATGCCATTGGTGTCTTGCGGAGAGACACAACTGTTGGTTCCGGGAGGTACCACAATAAATTGAATGTCCCGATGAATGGTGGAAAGGTGCTCTCCCGTACAACGCTTGTATTCATCTACCTGAACATTGACAATATAAACACCACTAATCAAGGGTACATTGAAGGAAATCTGTCCTGAAGTGGAATCGATAACGACACCTGGAATTGGGAATGCCCCTGAAAAACCCGCTTGATAGGTCACATTCGTAGTGGAATTCAATTTTGCCGGAATAAGTGAATAGCGCAAGCTATCACCATCGGGGTCGACTACTCCAAAATTATAGTTGAAGGAAGTACCGGAACACACATATTGAAGCGGAAAATGAGAGGGTGTATTGATAAACGCCGGCGAATTGTTGCAAGAATCTGCCGCAAAATTCATGTATCCACTCACATACATGCCCGGAGATCCTACCACATTAATGGTTCCGTTGGGACGGCAGCACCCTGATTGATAGGACATGGTCCAGGTTCCGTTTGGACAGGGGGGAGCCAGGGTAACAATCGATCGGTAGGTATAGATTTCATTTCCGGGAAGTGTCCCGCCGTTGCAGGTACTGTTTGTGATGAGGCTCGGGCACAGTTGGCTCACATTGGTGCCTCCGGGGTTGGTCAAAGGCAGCGTAAGTGAAAAAGTGGTGCCACAGCTGCTGGTGAAGGTAACAGGAGCGGCCAGCGGAGCATTAATACTGGCACAATTCCGAAAGAAGTTGAAGGTAACTTCAAACATATTGGGACCTACGCAGGTCCACGAAAAATCACCGCCGGTGATGTCTGAGCTAAAGCCAGAAAAATGGGTTAGGAGCGAAAAAACAAACGCGCAAAACAGTTTGATGAGCGTTTTCATTGGGGTAAGATTTGGTACGATTCAATCGCACTGGTGGTGAGGACTAAATCTTTCTCAAAAAAGACGCATGTTTTGAAAGAAAGGTTGCTTTATTTTACGGCCACAGCCACTTGAATTTACAAAATCTGCGCGTCCTTTTCAAGTTTAGCGGGTTATTTCAATCGATTCGCCCAAATGTTGTTCTCAAGCCCATCAAACACTACCCATCTTATTTGCTACAACTTGTAACGAGGGCGGTTGTTGAAGCAACTCCCTGTTTGAGCCCTTTTGAAGGGTAAAGCTACCGTTGACCGGTGTTGACAGTAGGAGAAGGAATTGGAGGGAAACAAACTCAACCATCAGGATGCGAATGGTTTGTGGGTTGAATGATTATATTTGTTGTGACCCAATTGACCCTAGTTGTTTCATCGCCTTTCATACTTACTGTTCGCCTGTGCACTTTGGCTGTGCCCAACGGAGGTGACTTTGGCGCAAGAGCCAATAATAACGGTGCTGGAAGATGGGGAACAACAAACCGACAGTTCTTACTACGACATTGAGCAGGTAGGCGAAACGGAATATTGGGCAGTCGGAAAATACGGCATCATCACTTCGTTAAAAACCGACGGACAAATTTCCCGAGTCCAGTTTCCCAACCAGGGGGCCGATTTACTCAAGGTACAGCGCCTGGATGAAGATCGGATCATGATTGCCGCGGACAGTGGCTACCTTTACTTTTATGAGAAAAGTACCGCCCGTTGGGAAGTAAACCGGGTGGAAGGTTATGAGAATTTTTGCTTTTACAATGCCGCTCAGGTGGATGGAGATGTGTTGTTGGTCTGTGGCGGAAAGTCAAGCATTGCAGCAGAGAAAAAGGCCTTGCCCTTTGGCTTCATTCTCCGATCTACGGATGGCGGAAAGAATTGGGAAAAAGTATTTGATAGCAAGCTGAACATGGTTTGGAGTGTGAAATACGACAAACTGGCCCGCGAACTCAACGCGCTGTTGTATCATCCCATTCGGCAAAGCCGCCTCATCAGCTCGGCCGATTTGGGGCGCACCTGGAACAAAACCAGTACCCACCTGAAGGGACTCTTCCACGATTTTTCTAACCTGAACGGTAAAACCCTGTTTTCAGGTGGACGCAATCCCAATTTCAACCTCAACGGTGCCATTGCAACGATGGAGAAGGTGAACAACTTTCAATCGGGCATGTTTTGGGACATTGCCCACAACAAGAATTGGATTTTGGCTACCAGCACCGATGGCAACCTGGTATACCGCAAGTTGCTGGGCGACTGGAATTTCCTCACTACTTCTGTTTGCAAAAACCTCTACGAAATTGCCTTTATCGATGAGCATACCGCCTTTGTGGTGGGCAGCTACAAAACCATCCTCAAGGTTTCATTTCCCCAACAATAGGGGGAACATTTCCTTTTCTCAAGGGTTCTATTTTGGGCCAAACGGCCAGCCAATGTCGAATCGATTTCAGTTGAAGAAGGATGTATAGAGGGGCTGCAAAAATTGCACTGGTCACCATTGCGGTGCTCACCTTGGCGAGTGCTGGTTTACTAACCAACATTAGCTTCGACTACGATTTCGAAAGCTTTTTTCCGACCGATGATCCCGACCTGGATTTCTACCTCGACTACCGCGAGGAGTTTGAGCCCGACAACGATTTTGTACTCATTGCCATTACTTCGGCTA
>CALCCE010000093.1 GCA_937899835.1 uncultured Flavobacteriales bacterium
AGCAGGAAGAGCAGGAAGAGCAGGAAGAGCAGGAAGAGCAGGAAGAGCAGGAAGAAGTTAAAGAAGCGCCTTCAACGCCCACCCCCAAAGCACCTCTTTTAGACGAGATGCGGTCTTTTGGAGTTGGAGAGGGCAGTGAAGAGTCTCTTAATGAGCGCCTTTCCCGTCAGGCCACTACTCGTCGGTCAATTGCTTCAAATATTCGTCGGCCCATTTCTAACCTGAAAACCGCCATTGGCATCAACGATCGCTTTCTGTTCATCAACTCGCTGTTTCAAGGCAACCCGGCGGTATTTGATCGTGCGCTGGATGAACTCAATTACCTCACCAGCTTCGAAGAAGCCCAACGCTTCGTTGATTTTGAGTTTCGTGAGCGCTATAAGTGGGACATGGAAGACCCAACTGTGGTCGATTTCATGAATTACGTCCACCGTCGGTACCTCTAATCTGTTTTATGCTTCGTTCTGCCGCTCTCCTATTGTGCATCTTTTTAGGGTTATCGGGATATGCGCAAAACCTGGATTTTGCTCGCACTTTCATCGATTCCCTGTGTCATGCTGATTTACACGGCCGCAGTTGGTATGGAGACGGAGAGCAAAAAGCCGCCAACCTGATCGAATCTGAATTTCGTGCTGCCGGATTAGAGGCGTTCGAAGAAGGGTATCAACAAAAATTTAGTTTGGCCCTCAATGCCTTTCCTGGCAAGGTAGAGCTAACCATTGGCAAAAAAATACTAACGCCTGGAAAAGACTTCCTATTGATGCCCTATTCGGGCGGAGGTTCAGGATCTTTTTCCATTGTGCGCATTCATCAAGGAAACCTGGGAAATTATATCCGTTCCAACGGCACCTTTAATCCAGCCGGTCTAAAAGGCCGTTTGGTTTTGATCGACAGCAGAGGCATTGAAGATCAAAAACAGCAGCGGGCGCTTGAAGGGCTGGTTTTTCAGCTTCCTGAAGTGGCAGGAGTCATTTTGTTGGAGGCAAAAAAGTTGACCTACGGTAAAAGCAAGAAAGCAGTTCCGTTTCCGGTTTTTCGAATCCTGAGTTCGGCTTTTCCTAAAAAGTGGAAAAAAGCCAGCTTTTCAGTAGAACAGAGGCTCGTTTCAGATTATGAATCACAAAACGTAGTTGGCTTTGTAAAAGGCACTGAGCAGCCGGATTCCTTTGTGGTCTTTTCTGCACACTACGATCACCTTGGGCGAATGGGGGATGCTACTTTTTTTCCGGGTGCCAATGACAACGGAAGTGGTACCGCCTTGTTGGTAGACCTTGCCCGTCATTTTGCTAAGCATCCTATGCGCTATACCGTAGTATTTATGGCATTTGGGGCTGAAGAAATTGGTTTGGTCGGATCGGAGTACTATTGCAATCACCCTTTTTTCTCTATGGATAAAATCCGTTTTCTAATGAACATCGATTTGATGGGCAATGGAGAAGATGGTATTACCGTGGTGAACGGAAAAGTCTTTAAGCAAGAGTTTGACCTTTTGGTGCAACTGAATGAGGCGAACCAATGGGTAACCAGCATCAAAAGCCGCGGTAAAGCGGCCAACAGCGACCATTATCACTTTTCTGAAAAGGGAGTTCCGGCCTTCTTTATTTATACCCGAGGTAAAAATCCCGCCTACCACGACTTGGATGACCACCCGGGCAACATCGGGTTATTCAAGTACGACGAGCTTTTCGAGATGATGGTCCAATTTATTTCTTCGGTGTAAGTCCCCAACATTCTTCGCCCTCGTGTGTTACACTGTAATGCGCTTGTTAATGCCATTGCTTGGGTTTTTACTTCTTGCCCCGATATTCTGCCAGGGACAGGAAATTGTTGGATTGAATTTTAGCAACCGAAAACTAAAATTAGCAAAGGCAAATCCGACTACCGGACAACTTCAAATCCTTTCTCCAAATGTGCTCAGCCTTGATCCGTTTCTGAACGGAGATGCAGCCTACGATCCAATTGGCGACCGCTACTTTTATGTTCAAGGCAACATGGCTACTCCAAATTTGCTTTGTGTCGATGCCGAAACCGGTGTTCCGTTGTCGGTATCCATCGTACAAAATGTGAATGGAGGCAATGCAGTTTTGTTTAATATGGTCTATCATCCCAATGAAGATGCTTTGTATGGCCTTAACATGTTGAACCAGGGCCTTTACCTTACCAAAGTGCAACCTACTACAGGACAGGCTACCATTATTTCTAATCAATCTATTGGTCCGGCGTTTTTTCAATCGGGTGATGCAGCCATTGATGTTGCCGGAGGACGGTACATTTTTACACAAGGAACCGGGAATTCACAAAAAGTGGTTTCGGTTAGTCTAACCACAGGTCAGGTCATTTCCTCTCCGGTTATTACCAATCCTAACAATGCCATTGCGGCACTGGTCAACATCGCCTACAATCCACTTGATCAACAACTCTACGGATTAAATTTTTCGGGTTACCATTTACGATTTGTTTCGGTTGATCCGCAAACTGGGATTACTACGATGACCAATCCCAATCCTCTAAGCGGAGATCTTTTTAGTTCAGGGGATGGAATCCTTGACCCGGCTACTGGGAGGTATTTTTACGTTCGTGGAAGACCGTCTCAACTCTACACTGTTGACATTACCACCGGTACGCTCATCGGTAGTCCCACCATTATGAACCCGAACAATGCGGTTGCTCCCATCATGAACATTGTTTTACGGGATAGCGATTGTAATAGTCCACTTATCGGCAATCCAGATCCATTAGGGCCCGACACTGTAGTTTTTAATCCAAGTTATACCCTTTACCCCAACATTCCCAATGCTGCTTACCAATGGTGGAATGGAGATACAACCGACAGCCAAACGGTTACGCAATCGGGAACTTATTGGGTAGATATTTTAATCGACACTTGCATTTATCGCGATTCGGTTTTCGTCGATTTTCAGCTGGTGTCGAAAACTTCTTCTGGCGTAGTCATCAGTTCATTTCCCAATCCCAGTTTAGGACCGGTAACGGTTTCGCTCAACATTGGAGAAATTCGGGACGGACTGTTGATGGTAGCCGATATGAAAGGCCGCATTTGGTGGGATTATGCACTCGATGGATATGTTGCCAATACGCCTATTCGAGTTGACCTTAGCCAATTACCCCGTGGCACCTATTTGTTTCGTTATCAGGACGGTTTAGAAATTGTGAACGAGAAGATTGTGAAGTTTTAGCATTGTGAAGTTGATACTTGAAATCGTCCCTAACGATTGCAACCAAAAGGGGCCGCTCTTCATAGAGTCGGCCCCTTTTTTTAGTTTATGATAGGTATGGGTTATCGAAGCAACTGAAGGCTTCCTTGTTTGGCTGCCGGTTTGCCTTCGTTCTGGTAAGTAATTTGATAGAAGTAAACACCTTCCATGGCCAACTCCCCGTTGGGCAAGCGGGCATCCCAAGGCCGGTCTATTGAAGTAGATTGGAATACAATTTCTCCGTTGCGGGAGAAAATGGTAAGGGTAAAGCCTCCGGCCAACTCATCACACTGCACTTTGAATACGTCGTTTGCACCATCGCCGTTTGGTGTGATCACATTGGGAATAAAATCGCAAGAAGTGCTTTGAGGAGCTTCGGGTACTTTTACTTCGACCATTTGACGATCGATGGCTTGTGTGCCGTTTTCATCGGTTACGGTCAAAACCACTTCATAAGTTCCAGGATAAGTGTAAGTATGCATAGGCGCGTCTTCGGTGCTAAAGTTTCCGTCTCCGAACTGCCATTCCACACTCTTCCCCTGACCTGCGTTGCTGAATTGCATGCTTTGTTCATCGGAATCTGCTAACGCCATCACCGCAATGTTGGCTTCCGCTGGCAATACTTCATCCAAAACCACCTTTGACGGTGCATTAAGG
>CALCCE010000094.1 GCA_937899835.1 uncultured Flavobacteriales bacterium
GACTTATTATCCCGCCTACGCACCCTTTAAACCCAATAAATCCGGATAACGCTTGGACCCTCCGTATTACCGCGGCTGCTGGCACGGAGTTAGCCGGTCCTTATTCATAGGGTACCGTCAGCCCCGGACACGTCCGGGGGGTTCTTCCCAAATAAAAGCAGTTTACAACCCATAAGGCCGTCATCCTGCACGCGGCATGGCTGCGTCAGACTTTCGTCCATTGCGCAATATTCCTCACTGCTGCCTCCCGTAGGAGTCTGGTCCGTGTCTCAGTACCAGTGTGGGGGATAACCCTCTCAGGCCCCCTACCTATCGTAGCCTTGGTAAGCCGTTACCTTACCAACTAACTAATAGGACGCATGCTCATCTCAAACCGCCGAAGCTTTAAGATCGAAGAAATGCTTCTTCAAAATATTATGGAGTATTAATCCCGGTTTCCCGGGGCTATCCTCCAGTTTGAGGTAGATTGCATACGCGTTACGCACCCGTGCGCCGGTCGTCAGCGGAAAGCAAGCTTTCCCTGTTACCCCTCGACTTGCATGTGTTAGGCCTGCCGCTAGCGTTCATCCTGAGCCAGGATCAAACTCTCCGTTGTAAGTATAAATTATGTCCCAAAGGACTAATGTCTACGTTCACAACTCCAAAAGAATTTCTGGTGGATTTGCTATTTCGATGCTTCTCAATCTGTCAAAGAACTTCCAACTATATATCGCTTTCCGTTGAAAGCAAGTTGTCTTTTCAGTGTTCTTAAGGAACGTTTTCGCCTCTTTTCAGAAGCGGAGCGCAAAGGTAGAAACCTTTTTGTATTCCCCAAACAAAAAAGAAAATTTTTCTCTTCTGCTGTCTGTTAAGAACGTTTTTGGTTGCTTCTTTTTCAGAAGCGGAGCGCAAAGGTAAACACCTTTTATAAACTCACAAGTGATTCTGAAAAAACTTTTCAGCAACCTTTTGTCTTACCAGTTTTGTTAAAGAACTATCCCCGAAACGGGACGGCAAATGTAGCACCATTCTTGAGACCCCACAATGGCTTTTGAGCATTTTTTTTCAAAAAAACATCTCAGCATTGCTAAGTGGCTCATTATGGAGAAGATAGCGAAACAGGAAGTACTTTACCATTGTACACTTCATGCCCTTCCAGCACAAAATGGCCGATGTGTTTTGCCATAGCGGCTGCGCCTAATGGAGCCTCATATCCTGGAAAAGCTTCCGCCAACATGTCGGTTTGCACGGCTCCTAAGGCCAAACAATTGAAGGATATTCCCTGCTCCCGGTATTCTTCCGCCAGGCATTCGGTCAAACTTGCCAACGCTGCCTTGCTGGCACTATAGTAGGCAAGGCCAGGAAACTTGGCACTTCCCTGATATCCACCCATGCTACCAATGTTCACTACGTGGCCTTTTTTCACTTCCTGTAAATAAGGAAGTATTCGGCGTATTAACCGTCCTGGTGCAAGCAGATTGACTTCAAACATCTTTTGAACTTGCGCATCGTTGGTTGCTCCAAACGGTTGATGCAACAGCATCCCGGCATTGTTGACCAAACGATCTACCCTTCCCCATTCGCTCTTTATAAAAGCAGATACGGCTTCCAAGGCACTATCGCGGGTAAGGTCTACCGCCAAACAATGAAACACTCCCTCGCCAGATGCCGCATTCAATTCCGCCCTTATCGTTTCCATGGCGTCCCCATTGCGGGACACTCCTAACACCTGATGCCCCTGAGCAACAAAATAACGAGCGAGTTCGGCTCCAATTCCCCGACTTGCACCGGTTACAATAATGTTCATCCTTTATATTTTGCTTACAACCTGAGTTAATTGCAAGGCTTACAATGATAGGGAATTGTAATTTTACGCCTGGGCACTAAAAAAGGCCTCCTTCAGTTAATAGCGACACGATGCATTGGAACCGGGCCATAACACTCAAATTGCTTACATTTTGGTTGGTAGTGGCCGTGCCCCTTTTTGGCGTGTCTCAAGAGGCCCCTACAACTCCTCAAGTGCCAAAAGAAAGCCCACTCAAAAAGTTTACTTACGGCGGAGGACTTGGACTCCAGTTTGGCACGGTCACCATTATCAACCTGTCACCCGCTATCGGATACCGGGTAACCGATAAAATACTGCCTGGCATCAGCTTTACCTATTCTTACTATAGTGACACCCAATTGGACGTAAGTGCTACCATTTATGGCGGCAGTGTTTTTGCCAGGTACTATCCCCTCCCCCAATTTTTCGCGCATACTGAATATGAGGTATTGAATGGAGACTGGCTGGCAGAGCAGTCCAGGTTCAATGTAAGAAGCTTTTTTATTGGCGGTGGCTACAGTTATCGCATTGCGCCAAGGGTGGTTTTCAACTTACTGGGCTTGTGGAACCTCAACGATGGCACCTTTTCGCCGTATCAAAATCCGGTTGTTCGGGGCGGGTTTCAAGTAGGAATCTAACTTCGCTTCAAGGTTTCTAAATAGGCAATCATGCCCTCAGCCAACCAATCGGCTACGGCCTGTCGGTTCTTTTCTACAATAAAGCGCTTTTGATCCAAAGGGTTTCGCAAGTTGCCCAATTCAATATATACCGCCGTTGGGCTGGTTTCCCGGAGCATGTGTAAGTCACGCGCCACTACTTTTCCGGTATATCCCCTTCCTTTTTGAAACTTCTGGTACTTGGCACGAATGGTTCTTTGCATGGTCAAGGCCAGCTTTTTGCCCGATTTGCTACGACTATCGTGGTAAAAAAACATGTCTACCCGCTCTTTGGTGCCCCGGGAGTCTACATGCAGAATGACCGCAATTTGGCGGCTGGCGGTTGGCTTGCGCTTGCTGTACAGGTTGTTGATGGCGATCACCCGCTGGTCTAAGCGTGGAATTTGTCCCAGCGGAATGGTTTGCTCCTTCCAACAAACTTCATCTTTATCGCATTCCAAATAGGGTTGCGACCGAATTCCATCATCGGGGTCCCTTACCACTAAGTAAACGCTGGCATCGTGCGACAATAACCTCCTGGCCAGCCGCAAGGAGATGTCGTAAGCATATTCATCTTCACACAAGGTATGACCATTCAGCTCGGCTACCGCTCCGGGATCAGGACCACCATGACCACTTACCACATAAAATACCACACCGGCCAGGCTACTGTCTACAATGGTCACCTTTTCGTGCTTCTCGCCAAAAATGGGAAAGGTGCGCACGTTCTGCTGGCCAGCCAGCGGCAACGATACTCCCCATAACAAAATCAGGAGGCTAAGCGAAAGCAAGGGTTTCCATTTGGACAAAACCATGGCCACAAATTTCTAAGGAAAGAAGGAATGGGCTTGGGGTGTTGCGGATGAGTTTTTTACAACCCATTGTGAAACAACGCTCCAACGCCACTAATTGGAGGCTTGCAAACAGCGGGCCGTTATCCATTGGCCTTGCCATGCGCTTTGGGGAATCGGTTTTCCCGCACAGTCGAGGTAATTGCCTTGAGCATCTTTGGCCAATATCCACAACTCCCCCGATTGAATGGCCTCAAGGATGCGCTGGTGCAACTCTTGGTGAGTGATCGCTTCGCCCTTGGCGACCAATGCTGCGCCCGCCTGGTTGTTTTTCAAATCCATCTCCATGGCAGCTCGGTCGTGCCATCCGTCCGATTGGCCTTTGCGGGAAGCACGATGGTTGGCTTTTTCGTGGGCTTTGCCTAAGCTGATGGCTTTGCGAGGACCAATTTCCTGCGCCAACCGTGCCATCCACCAGGCATGACGATAAGCATCTACCCTACCGCCCTGCCCGTCTCCATCCAAAACAGGGCTGTTCAACAAGGAATCGGAGCGGAATCGCGCTTCTTGCGAAATCTTTTGGGCTTTAGCCGCTGCCATAGGGTGCCAACACACCCAGCGCTTTTCGGGCCAACTGAGTTGTTTGAATTGCCCCCATTTCCCTTCCTGCGCCAAAAGGCCAATGGGAAAGCACATCAATACTGCTACAAGCCATCGCATGCAGCTAAGATAAGGTGTTTGAAGAGCTTCTATTCGCTCCAGCTCACAAACGAGCCGCTAAAGAGTTGTGGAACCACTCAGCGTAATCCTGAATGTCGCCAAAAGCCTGGTCATCGATCCGAATTTCGCTTTTGGTTACGTGCCCCAACAAGGTGAATGGAGTACCTGCATTGGCCAACAGGTCGACAAAATCGCCTTCGCGTACCTGATCTACGGTGACCACTACCCGACTTTGCGCTTCGCCAAACAAGAAGGCGTCCGGACGCAATTCACTGTCGGTAGTGATGTCGAAGCCAAAACCGGAGGTGAATCCTTTTTCGGCCAAGGTGACAAACAAACCACCATCGGCACAATCGTGGGCGGAACGCACTAACCCTGCGGCAATGAGTTGGCGCAGTGAGGCTTGCAGTTGCAATTCTTCGTCCAAATCGAAATGAGGAGCCGGTGAGTTGCGTACACCGTGCCAGCCTACCAGGTATTCCGAAGAAGCGATATCGTTTTGCGAACGACCAATCAGGAAGATCAAATCTCCCTTGCTTTTATAAGGTATAGTGGTGCCCTTCTTTTTGTCGGGTACCAATCCGATCATTCCGATGGTTGGAGTCGGGAAAACCGGTTCCACTTTTCCACCGATATTGCTTTGGTTGTAGAAGCTCACATTGCCTCCGGTAACCGGGGTTTGAAACTTGCGACAGGCTTCTCCCATACCTTTAATAGCACCTACAAATTGCCAGTATACTTCAGGTACATACGGGTTGCCAAAATTGAGGCAGTTGGTAATGGCACTCGGCTCACCACCGGAACAGGAAATGTTGCGTGCCGCCTCTGCTACTGCAATCGCAGTACCTTGCTCTGGATCGGCGTGCACGTAACGTGCATTGCAATCTACCGTTACGGCCAAGGCTTTGTCGGTGCCCTTCAGGTTGACAATGCCGGCATCGGTAGGACCATTGGTCGACATGTTGACGGTGCCTACCATGGAATCGTATTGCTCGGTCACCCATCGCTTAGAAGCGATGTTAGGGTTCTGCATGAGCGATTCTGCTACCGCACGCAGGTCGGTGGGTTCTTCAATTTGATCGATGGAGAACTTTTTGGCTTCAGCAAAGTAAGCCGGTTCCTTGAATTCGCGTTCGTATACCGGAGCACCACCACCCAATACTAAGGTATCGGCGGGTACTTCGGCCACCAGGTCGCCGTCCATAAAATAGCGAAGTTGATTGCCTTCGGTCACTACTCCGATTTCCACACAGTTGAGGTCCCACTTTTCAAAAATGGCATTTACCTCCTCTTCTCGTCCTTTTTTCACCACCACGAGCATCCGCTCCTGGCTTTCGGAAAGTAGAATTTCGAAAGGCACCATTCCCTCTTGGCGGGTAGGCACTTTGTCCAGTTGGATGTCCATGCCGCATCCGCCTTTGGCCGACATTTCGGAAGAAGAACAGGTGATGCCGGCTGCACCCATGTCTTGCATACCGATGATGGCATCGGTTTCAGCGAGTTCCAAAGAGGCTTCCAACAGCAATTTCTCCTGAAAAGGATCACCTACCTGAACCGATGGCAAATCTTTAGCGGAATCTTCGTTGATATCGTCGGAGGCAAAGGTGGCTCCGTGAATTCCATCTTTTCCGGTGGAGGAACCCACAATGAAAACGGGGTTGCCCACACCATGTGAAGTGGCGGAAATGGTTTTGTCGGCGTTGCAAATTCCCACCGACATGGCATTCACCAAGGGATTGGTATTGTATACTTCGTCGAAGAACACTTCTCCCCCCAACACCGGGATACCAAACGAGTTGCCGTAATCGCCAATGCCTTTCACTACGCCTTTCACCAACCATTTGGTGCGGTCGAGCTCCAGGTCGCCAAAGCGCAGGCTGTTGAGCTGTGCCACCGGCCGTGCCCCCATGGTAAAAATGTCGCGGTTGATTCCTCCCACACCAGTAGCTGCTCCTTGATAGGGCTCGATGGCTGATGGGTGGTTGTGTGACTCAATTTTAAAAGCACAAGCTAAGCCGTCACCAATATCTACCAGACCGGCATTTTCTTCTCCGGCCTCGGCCAACATGTGTGGTCCTTCTTTTGGAAGGGTTTTTAACCACTTGATAGAATTCTTGTAAGAACAGTGCTCCGACCACATGACGGAGTAAATGCTCAACTCGGTAAAGTTGGGAGTACGTCCCAAAATGCCTTTGATCTTTTCAAATTCTTCGGGCAAAAGACCGAGTTTTTTCGCGGTTTCTACGGTTACGGTAGTGTTATCAGCCATGCTTCGCTAAGGTGTAATTACGTTGGAACAACCGGGGGCAAATGTAAGTATCCCAAGCGGATAGCCACACGGCACCAAGTCGAAATTTTAGCGGCTGAAAATGCTCCGCTGCTCGGCTCAGAACGGCTATATTTGGTGCCTCTTCATGGGGAGTGTTGTGGAATATTTATTGGCCATCGGATACACGGTTTTGTTTCTATGGGTCATTCATCGGATGGGGTTCTTTCGCCGGTCGGGCATTTCATTTCGATGGCTGGCCGGAATTTTCATCCTGAAAATCGCAGCAGGTGTGCTGCTCTCACTGGTGTATACCTTTTACTATCCCGATCGGGCAACCGCGGATGTATTTCGATTTTTCGACGATGGCAAAGTCATGTACGAAGCCTTAAAGGATACGCCACAAGATTATTTTCAAATGCTTTTTGGAGTAGACAACGACAATGCCTATTTCTCGGAGCAGTATTACCAGCGCATGAACAGCTGGATCAGAACCTATGAAACCAACCTTTACAACGATAGCCATACCCTGGTGCGTTTCAATGCTTTGATTCACCTCTTGTCTTTTGGTTTTTTCCAGGTGCATACCGTAGTCATGTGCTTTCTCTCCTTGCTGGGACTCACTGCACTGTACCGGTCTTTTTCCGGCTGGATGGCCGATCGGAAGCCGGCTTTACTTCTTGGCGTTTTTGCCTTGCCTTCGGTGGTGTTTTGGGGTTCAGGCGTGCTAAAAGAAGGGTTGCTGTTTTTTGGATTCGGACTATTGGTGTACGGAGCCTTGCGGCTAATCGAAACCAAACATTGGAAATACCTGCCGCTGGCCCTGCTTGGAGGAGGCACCTTGCTCATCCTGAAATTTTACATTTTATTAGCGCTAATCCCTGGATTGATAGCATACGGTGGGTACACAATGATCAAAAGAGGGCGCCCGTGGATGGTTTATGCCTTGACGTATTTAGGGCTCACCGTGCTGGTTTTGCTGTTCAACAGCGCCTTTCCACAATATGATATTTTCATTTTACTGGCCCGAAAACAACTCGATTTTTTTGGCCATGCCCAACTCACCCAATCGGGAAGCCTACTGGAAGCCACTACTTTGGCGCCCAACCTTTGGGGCTTGGTCCGAAATGCGCCTGAAGCCTTGTATTTTTCCTGGCTTCGGCCCTTACCTTGGGAGGCAAATTCCCCGCTCATGTGGCCCAACATTGTGGAAAACCTGCTGTTGCTGGGTTTGGCAATTTGGGGAACGGTCCACCTGCGTAAGCTCAGCCGCACTGCGCAAAACCAGTGGTTGTTTCTGGGTTCCTTTTTCGTGTTGCTGTTTTTATTGGTGGGATGGACAACTCCGGTGATGGGAGCCATTGTGCGCTACAAAGTACCTGCGCTTCCCTTTTACGCTTTGTTTTTTCTCATGTTGGTTCGTAAAGAACGTCTTCCTAAAATGCTTCAATCTTCGTTGTCATGAAATCAAAAACTGTTTTAATCACGGGGGCTACGGCCGGAATTGGCGAAGCCTGTGCGCAGGAGTTTGCCCAAAACGGGCACCGGCTAATTCTTACCGGCCGCCGGGTAGACCGACTGGCACAACTGTCGACCGACCTCCAGGAAAAATTTCAGGTGGATGTACTGGCCTTGGAGTTCGATGTTCGCGACCGGGAGATGACCAGTAAGGTGTTGGGAAATTTGCCCGCAGCTTATCAGCACATTGATGTTTTGGTCAACAATGCCGGGCTGGCTGCCGGTATTTCTACGGTAGAAAATGGCGATCCTGAGGATTGGGACCGCATGATCGATACCAACGTGAAAGGTTTGCTCAACGTTAGCCGGATGATCATTCCAGGCATGAAAGACCGGCAATCGGGCCATATCATCAACCTGGGTTCCATTGCTGGCAAGCAAACCTACCCCAACGGAAATGTGTACTGCGCTACCAAGCATGCCGTAGAGGCTTTGACAGCTGGCATGCGCATTGATTTGTTGCCGTTCAAAATTCGGGTAACCAATGTTTGTCCGGGCGCAGTGGAAACCGAATTTTCGTTGGTGCGCTTCCATGGCGATGCCGACAAGGCCAGATCGGTTTACCGGGGTTATACTCCATTAATGGCAAAAGATGTTGCCGAAGTAATTTATTTCGCGGCCTCGCGGCCTCCACATGTTACCCTCAATGATGTGTTGGTGATGCCCACGGCTCAGGCAGATGCGACCCACTTTCACCGCGAACGCTAAACGGTTTGGCGATTGTTTTCGAATGCTGCTATTTTGCAACGATCAACATTTGTATCCCCATGCGCATTGTCCTGATTTTCATTAGCCTGCTAACCATGTCTACTTCCTGCCTTCAAACCACCCCTGTCGACTTGCTGGTGCGGAATGCAAAGATTCACAGCATGGACGAAGAAAACACCACTTACCAGGCCATGGCCATTAAGGACGGTAAGGTTGTGGAAATGGGCGCAGAATATGAAATCCTAAACAAATACACGGCAGAGGAGACCTTCGATGCCCGTACCAAAACGATCTATCCTGGGTTCATCGATGCACACTGCCATTTCTACGGATACGGTACCAACCTCACAAGAGCCAACTTGTTGGGCACCACCTCTTATGAGGAGGTATTGGAACGCATTGCCAATTACCCGAAAGAATTTCCGAATCAACCTTGGGTACTGGGCCGCGGCTGGGACCAAAACGATTGGGAAGTCAAAGAATTTCCCGATCGGGCACCATTGGACGAACTGTTTCCCAACATTCCGGTGATGCTGCACCGAATTGATGGCCATGCCATCTTGGTGAATGGTAAGGCCCTTGAGATGGCCGGTGTTACGCCTGAAACGGAAGTATCGGGTGGTGAGATTGTGGTCAAAGACGGCAGGGTTACCGGTGTTTTGATCGACGGTGCCATGGATTTGGTACGCAGCATTGTGCCTGCTCCTACTAAAGAGCAAATGACCCAGGCTTTACTGCACGCGCAAGAGAAGTGTCTCGCGGTTGGCTTGACCACGGTGAGCGATGCTGGACTTAACAAGGCGGAGGTGGAGCTGATTGAGGAGTTGCACGAATCGGGTAAACTTCAAATGCGGGTTTATGCCATGCTGAGCGATACGGAGGAAAACCTGGATCATTACGTAGACCGGGGTCCTTATCAAACGGATCGGCTTACGGTGAAGGCTTTTAAATTCTACGCAGATGGCGCTTTGGGATCGCGTGGAGCTTGTATGTGTTTCCCCTACTCCGATGCTCCCGATCACCACGGCTTCATACTTCGCGACCGGCAGTACTACAGTCAAATGGCTGATTTGATGAAGCTGTCGGGTTTTCAAATGAACACGCACTGCATTGGAGATTCGGCCAACCGGATGATGCTCGACATTTACGGAGCGGTACTCAAAAACGAGACCGATCGCCGTTGGCGCATCGAACATGCACAGGTGGTGACCCCAGAGGATATTCCGCGCTTTGGCGAATACCGGGTCATTCCATCGGTGCAACCTACTCACGCTACTTCCGACATGTATTGGGCGGAAGAGCGCCTGGGGCCGGATCGGATTAAAACGGCTTATGCCTATCAGGAGCTGTTGGCTCAAAATAAATTTCTTCCGCTCGGCACAGATTTTCCGGTGGAAGACATTAATCCTATGTTGACCTTTTATGCTGCTGTGGCCCGTCAAGACCTAAAGGGGTTTCCCGAAGGTGGTTTTCAATCCGAAAATGCTTTGACCCGGGAACAGGCCCTGCGCGGGATGACCATTTGGGCGGCCCTCGCCAATTTTGAAGAGCAACAAAAGGGCAGCTTGGAGGTGGGCAAAGTAGCCGATTTTGTAGTGCTCAATGTGGATTTGCTCAAGGCGCCCCTCAAGGCTATTCCTGAAGCTAAAGTGGCGGCAACTTTCATCAACGGTCAACAGGTGTACTGATTCATGCAGCGCCAACACAAAGAGGCCTTAAAAAACAGGCTGCCTTCCTTCGTTTTTTCGGTCTACCACAGTCTACGAATTCTAATTATTGATATTGGGTATGCGTGGGCCAAGGTGCAGTTGGTGGGAAAAACCGTCACCTGCCCTGTCTGTGAGCGGTCTTTTCGAGCGTTTCGACCGGGGGGCAAGGGCATCGAAATTTTAAAGCAATACCAAGTGGTTGGCGCTGGCTTTCGCCTCAACAGCATTTGTCCTCATTGCCGATCGAAAGAACGGGATCGCTTGCTCTGGCTCTACCTCAACGATTACAGTTCGCTGCTGGCCACTCCCATCCGCTTGCTGCACATGGCGCCCGAAGTAAGCCTGAAACCGGTTTTTCAAAATCACCCCAACGTTGAATACCTCAACGGAGACCTCGACCCTAAGTTGGCCGACCTTGAGTTGGACCTGACGCAACTCGACTTTCCGGACGAGAGTTTGGATGCTTTGATTTGCAACCATGTGTTGGAGCACATTCCCGACGATCGAAGGGCGATGCGCGAAGTGCTGCGCGTCTTAAAACCGGGCGGCTGGGCCATTTTGCAGGTGCCTATTGCGCAAAAACTCGACACGACCATTGAAGATCCTGAATTGGAAGATCCGGTGGAACGCGAAAAGCGTTTCGGACAATATGATCATGTGCGCATTTATGGAAAGGATTACGGCGAACGCCTGAAAAGTTGCGGCTTTGATTTAACAGTGGTTACCCCGGAAAGCCTTGTAGCCGAAGAAGGTATCTGGAAATACGCCCTTTTGCGCAAAGAGCATTTGTTCGTTGCCCGAAAGCCGCGTCAATAGGTCAACTCACACCAGCGTTGCCGGTTATAATCTTTTTCTCCAAACAATAGCACTTCATTGTAGTACAGGCTAATGCCTGCTACCCGAAAGGGGACAAAGCGTTCTTTGTTCTTAAACAGCAGTTCTTTTCTTTCAATTCCTTTTTCGGTTACCTCTAAAGCAAAGGTGCCGCCGTTTTGGGTGCCCATCAGTACTTTGGAGGGATTAAAATTGGCCTTATTCTGCTTTTCGGTAATGGCTACGCTGCTTAAAAGTACCACTCCCCAATCGGTTGCCTGTGCTATAATGCCGGACCTGAAGCGCGTGTTGTAGTCGGTCAATTCCCACCGGTTCCACTTTTCTTCCCAAAGCAAATCTCCAGACTGTAGATCGAAACCCACTACCAGAGCTGGCCCAACAACTATTTTACCGCTAAGTACGGCCGTAACTTGTTTCCAAAACACCTTAGAGGGCAACAAATAGGACCCAAAACCTCCTTCGTGTTGTACTTCACTTACCACAAAAGCACAGTTTTGGGAAAACTCAAGGCTTACAATTCGGTAGTTGTTGTGGAATGTACTATTCCGAACCACGCTGGTTCGGTTTTCTCCCTTGATGGCCTGAACACCTGAGGATTTAAGGCGTTTTTCAGCAGCATCCAATTGTAGCCAGAAATAGCTACCAACTATCGCACTACCGCTTACGGATTCACTAATAAAACCGGCTACCCAAGGATTTCCGGTTGGGTCAAGCGCCATGTGGGCACTGGTGACGATCCCATCTTCCGGTGAAACTTCCAAAGCATAACCTTCTGATGCTGCTTTGAGGATAATCATCATCAGTTTTCGCTTTTGGGGAATGTATTTTTCATCCAAAGGGCCGTCAAGAGATAGTAACGAGAATACTTCTCCTTGCGCATTGATCTCGACCTGAAGTTGTCCTATCTGAGATTTGGGTGGTTTATTTACCCAACGGTCGCTTTCCTGAAGCATTTTCTCGCCCTGTGTGTCGAACTCTACTTGCGAGAATGCGCCAATGGTTCCGCCATCTTCCAACCAGCTGATTTCTACCCGGCCTTTTTGATTTTCTTCCAGGCAAAGCCGGTAAACTAACATGTAATCACCCTTTGCTTGTAACCGAACCTCGTCGAGAAAAATAGAAGGGGATGAATGTTGCTTTTGGAGCTGGGTGACAGGCTTCACCACTCCGGTTTTCACATTGATTTCCCCCAACCAAAGTTGCCTTTGCTTTTTTTCCAATAATTGAATCAGGCCCCAAAAACGGTCTTGGTACTTCACTACTTCCATCACCAGCGCACCTTTCATCCCGGACACGGTCAAGGCGCGTTGACGAAGCAAGTCGTAGCTCGAACAAGAATATTCCTGAAGATAGCGGGGCCCTCGCTCGTTGTCCGGAGAACCGGTGACCGAGAAAGAGAGGAACCTTTCATTATCTAACTTAAAACACGCCTTGGGCACCGTATGGTTGGCAGGCTTGTGCGTGACACCAAATTTTACACTTGGAATTTGAGCACCTACACTCAAGGAGAGCAAGGCCCCGATCAGGGGAAATGCGATGGATTTCAAAATAACTGTTTTGAGAATAATTTGAGCCTCCGTATAACGAAGTATTGCAAATCAAAATTGCTTCTTACCGCAATGTCCTGGAAAATTACCCCATGCCCTACCACGATCGCAGAAATATTCCTTATTTTGGATTTATCCTTTCCCCTTTAAACTAACAAAGCAATGAGCATAAAGGTAACGCGCCTTTTCGATGCCCCTTATTTTCAAAAGGAAAACTTTAGGCAAGAAACCGCTCTTGCGGCAAAAATTGACGGGCAGTGGATTTCCACCAGTACAGAAGATTGGCTTCGACAGTCCAATGACATGAGTAAAGGATTGTTGAAATTGGGCATCGGTCCGGACGATAAAGTGGCCTTGATTTCGAACAACCGCCCGGAATGGTGCATTGCCGATACGGCCATTCTACAAATTGGGGCCGTAGATGTGCCCATCTATCCTACCATTTCGGAGGACGATTACCGGCACATTTTCAACGATGCCGGCATCAAAATTTGTATCGTTTCTGACGAGGAGTTGCTGGGCAAGGTAAAGGCCATTTTTGATGATATTCCAACGCTTTCGGCTATCTATACTTTCGATAAAATTGAAGGTGCCCAACACTGGACCGAGATTATGGAGTTGGGAAAAGACGGCGATCAGGCAGAAGTAGATCGGCTTAAAGATGCGGTGAAAGAAACCGACCTCGCTACGTTGATTTATACCTCGGGCACCACAGGTTTGCCCAAAGGGGTAATGCTCTCCCACCAAAACATCATGAGCAATGTGTGGGGTTCTGAAAAACGCCTACCGGTTTCCCCGGGCATGCGCTCGTTGAGTTTTCTTCCGGTTTGCCACATCTACGAACGGATGCTCATTTACCTCTATGCAGTATCGGGCATCTCCATTTACTTCGCTGAATCGTTGGATACCATTGGCGACAACCTTCGGGAGGTGAAACCACAGGTATTTAGTGCTGTGCCCCGGTTGCTCGAAAAAGTATACGAGCGAATTATGGCCAAAGGCAATGAGTTGACCGGTATTAAACGCGGATTGTTTTTCTGGGCCATCAGTCTCGGAGAACAATACAAACCCTTCAAAGCCAATGGTGGTTGGTATGAGTTCAAGCTTTCCATTGCCCGCAAGTTGATCTTCAGCAAATGGCAAGAAGCCTTAGGAGGCCAAACTTTGGCGGTTTCAAGCGGTAGTGCTGCACTTTCTCCGCGGCTCAACCGGATTTTCATGGCGGCAGGCATTCCGGTAATGGAAGGATATGGACTTACCGAAACCTCTCCGGTAGTTTCTGTAAACTGTCAAGAAAACAAGGGCGTACAGATAGGAACTTGTGGGCGTCCATTGCATAATGTAGAGGTGAAAATTGCCGATGATGGTGAAATTGTAGTGAAGGGTCCTAATGTAATGATGGGCTACTACAACCGTCCCGACCTTACCCGCGAAGTGCTTACCGAAGACGGTTGGTTCCATACGGGGGATATTGGCACCCTGGTCGATGGAGAGTTCTTAAAGATTACCGACCGGAAAAAAGAAATTTTTAAAACCTCCGGTGGAAAATACATTGCTCCACAGATCATGGAGAATAAATTCAAAGAATCGCGGTTCATCGAGCAAATCATGGTCATTGGTGAAAACCAAAAACACCCTGCGGCATTGGTGGTTCCCAACTTTGAGTTTGTGCACGCCTGGGCGAAGGAAAAAGGTTTTTCCCTCGCAGACAATGCCGACCTCATTCAAAACGAAAGGGTACAAGCACGTGTCTGGAAAGAGGTGGACCGCCTGAACGCTGGTTTCGGGAATTACGAGAAGGTGAAAAAGATCGAACTCTGCCCGGCCGATTGGTCGGTAGATACGGGTGAACTGACTCCTACGCTGAAGCTAAAGCGGAAAAAGATTTTAGCTAAGTACCAAGCGCTACACGATCGTATTTACGGGGCATCTGTTTGATACTCTTCGATGCCCTTTTCTGACTCTGCAAAGCGTTTGAGGCTGTGTAGCGTTTTGGGCATGTTTCGCTTGAGTTGCTTTTGAACCGGCAAAGCCAGTAATTTTCCAATCCATGGATAGGGTTTGAGGTGGGCTTCTCCCCGTAATTTGCATTGGTGTTCTGCCAAGGGGGTCACCACAAAATAGTTGGCAAATTGCTGCAACAAAGGGAATTTATCAACGACCTCTCCATATACCATGTCATCATTATTTGATGCGCCCGAAAGGGTTCTAAAACGTAAGCGGGCAGTGGGAAACACACAGATGTGCTCCATCCCTGCACGGTTCAGTTGGCCTTTTTCGAATTCTAATTCTTGAGCAGCCTTGTTCCAGAGCATTCGGTAATCCAAATTCGTGAGTAGCTCAAAAACGGTACTTGCCGAGCAGTTGATAACCGTTTCGGCCACAATCGGATTGGCTTGCCGTTCTGGCAACGGAGGCGGATCGGGCAAACGAACTTCTGCGTGCAAATTGGTCAGTGGAATGTAGGTATACTCCATCTTACCCACATCGCTGTAGGTCGCACTACCACTAAAAGAGGAAGCCCACGAATTGTTCAATGCGCTAGCGCTGACTTCCTTTGGATCAAAAGCCTGGCTAAAAAGTGCATATTCTCCTCCCTCAATCTCGTTTTTCAGCAGGCGATGGGCCACAATAACCGCTTTGCCGTGCAGTTTTTTGTGGTTGCGAATTTTAATAAAATCAAACTGGCCAGCGTGGATCACCACTTTTAGCGTAAGCCCCGAAGCATTGCTACAAGCACCACACTGGCATACCCTGTCTCGATCGTATTGCCTCAAATGAGTATGAAACCGAACGAACAATGTACGCACCTGATCGATGAGTTCTTCGGCGGTGGGTACATCTTCAAAACGGTAAAACAATACGGCATCTCCTTCAATTTCAGATACCTGCATTTTTAACTGATTGGAAGCAAGTACAAGGTCTAATAACTCAGCAATGATGTGTTGGCTGTGCTGAATTTCGGTTTGGGTCACAAACTCAGAGAAACCGCTGATGTCGGGAATGAAGAGAAGGGAGTCGGCCATGCTGATTCAATGACCAAATTAGCAAAGAAAGGAGAGCGGGGGAAGACGTAGCGATTGCCAAAAAAGTTAAGAAATGCTAATTATCGCTTGGGACACGATTTGCATTGCTTTTTACCTCGCTTGTATTTTTTACAGCACTTCTTCTTTTTGCCCTGTGCCAATTCAGACGGAAACAGTTCGGTTTGGCAATCGCAAAAAGAGACATCGGTAAGGTATTCTGCTTCGAACTTCACGGATCAATCGTTTCGAACAAATCTAAATAAAAACAGGGGTGCGCAGTTACATCGGTGTAAGTATCTACTTTGATTTCACCTGCTTTAACGCACGAACCATGGCCTGCTCCAACTGTGCTTCGGTAGCGTAACCATTGGCCAGCATTTGCACTTGTTCTCCCGTTTGCAACAATACGGCCGGAAAGCCACGAACCCCTAAACGGGAAGTCAGTTCAAAATCGGCTTGGGTGCGTTGGCGCATAGCACTCCCCTCAAATTTGTGTTGAAAGGTTTGAGGATCGATGGCCAGTGCCTTACAAATTTCGAGGTAAGTCTCAATCTGATTGGTATTCTGATTTTTCACATAGAAACACTCCTGCACCTGCTTGAAAAAAGCAAAGGTTTTTTCGGGTGCCAACTCCCTCACGGTAACCACAGCACGACAAGGGACTTCCGTATCGTAAACAAAGGTGTGGTCTTTCAATAGATCATAAGTGAAGGGTTGTCCGGTTCTTTCGTGTACCTCTGCCCAATGGTGTTGCAGGAAATTGGTCAGTTCCTCATCCATGGGATCAGTGGTTCCGGGCCTCAGCCCGCCGGCAATGACCAGCAAAGGATAGTCTTCCTGGTGTTTGTGTGCAAACTTTCCAAGCTCAGCCGAAATGCCCCAACACCAACTGCACATGGGGTCGCCAACGTAAATGATTCGGTTTTGTGAAGGCATTAAAGGATCATTTGTATCGGTTTGAGGAGTTGCTCCCCCAAAAAGGAGCATTACCATTAATCCTCCCAAAAAATGTTTCATGCTCAAATGTAGTCAGTTTAATAAGGTCTGCACAGCAGTTAAAATGCCGCTTATTGTAAAGCAATCGCTTGTAGTACAGGAAAGTCAGTTTTTGTTAAAATTTTATCCTGAGTGAACATTTCTTTGGTTTAGATTGTCCAGTTTTGCAGTAACGAGCCGTTAACCCCATCACCCGACCAAGCCCAGACCCAAAGGCAACGTCACCCTTCGGCAAGTTTATTATTCACTTTCAGATGATCCATTCCATCTGAAGGAAAACAGTAATTCGATGACCCGAAATGTATACTAACGCCCGAAAATCATTGATCGTAGAAAGCAGTGGCTTTTTACTCAATCACTTCCCCGTCCCTCAATTTAAGCTACAACAAGGTGAAGTGATTGGTCTTAACATTGGCGCTGGCGCCCACTTTTTTCAACTTGAAAAAGAAATCGTCCACCGCCTTACCGGAGAAATCAAATGCTCTGGTGTGCACCTCCATCAGCGAATGGCCTACGCTGAACCTCTATTAGAAAGGTGGTACCACCGCATGTTTTTGTCTCAAAAGATCAAAAACTACTGGCTGGAGCAAACTGGATCGAAACTGCACAAGCAACATCCTGTGCTTTCTGCCCTTCAAATTGAAGCGGACTTGCCCATTGAACGCCTCAATTGGAGTCAACGCAAATGGCTATCACTGTTTGCCCATTTCGAGCAGACTACTACTGTCATTTTCAACCTTCAAGGTTTAGGACCAAGGGCAGCCGATCAAACCATGTTGAAGGTCCGTGATTTTGTAGATTGTGGAAAGGCCGCCTTTCTAATTGACAGCTTTGACGACCAGGCACAGAATTGCGATCGTTTCTATTCGCTGGAAATGTTTCAGCAGCCTTCTTTCAAGCGAGAGCCAGCCTTGTCGCTGGTTTCGTAAGCCTATCATGAGTATTAAGCTGGATCAAACTGCCTATTTTTGCAGTTCATCCCGCTTTGTATGGCACCGACCTCTATCCGACCCATTGAACTCGCTGATGCGCCTGGTGTGGCCGGTATCTACAACCATTACATTCGAAATACGGCCACTACGTTTGAAGAGAAAGTCGTTTCCAATCGCGAAATGGAACGGCGAATAGCTGATCAACCAGAGTCGCTTCCGTGGTTGGTGGTGGTTGAGGAAGGCCAGGTAGTAGGCTACGCCCTTGCCAGCAACTGGAAATCCCGGTGTGCCTACGCCAACTCGGTTGAAAGTTCTATTTACCTGCATCCTCAGCACACGGGCAAGGGTTGGGGAGGCTTGCTCTACCCAGCCCTGCTGAATCAACTGTTTACTTTGGGGTATCATACCATTATTGGGGGCATTGCGCTACCTAATCCGGCAAGTATTCGACTGCATGAAAAACTCGGCTTCGAAAAGGTGGGCCAGTTTCGGGAAGTAGGAAATAAATTCAACAGTTGGATCGATGTGGGCTATTGGCAGCTTTTGGTACCCACCAACGAAGGCGTATCTGATTCTTTTTCGTAAGCCATTCAAGACATGTTGTCAGGGAAAAGAAAGGGTCCCACTTTTGCTTAACTTCCGTTAAGAAAATCGGAGAATTTCGGCGGGTTCATAGAATATTCGCACGACTTATCCGATCTTTATTAAAGATACACGTGTACCATGGAAGAGCCTATACCTTACACTGAACTCCCTTTTAAATCTGCCTTGAGCTTCGAGCCATTGATTCTTTTTTGGAAAGAGCGCTTGGAGGCTGCCAACATTGCAGAGCGCTTGTTGGCAGAAAAAGTATTGGAACAATGGAACGAAGCCACTGAGCTTCACGGTGAAATTGAAGACCGTTCTGTACTCGCCAAACACGAGTCATTGGTAGAACTGCTGCTCACGGCAGTGGTGGCTCCAGCTTCTGAAGAAAGCGAACTGTTGGCTGTTTCACCACCTTTTGACATGGTACCCATCAAAAGCTCGCAGGGTTTCATTGACATGCTTTCGTGGGCTACCCAGGATACGCAGTTTTTCAATAATATGAATCAGGAAGAGCTGTTCAACAAAAAGTTGCTCAACGCCTGCTCTTACATCTTACAAGATCACTATGATATTCATCTGCCGGTAGAACAGGATTTTACCTTTTCTATCCGGGAACCTGAAACGGGACTCAACCGTTACTTTCAAATTGTTTTCAGCAAACGCTTCTCCGTATCGGTATGCGATGGTGCTCTTCCCAAGTTGACCGATAATGACATTGAAGCTTTAAAGCAAAACATCAACGACATCGACTTTTGGCTCAAAAAAATTCCATTGAAACGTTTTCGCTTTACTGGAATTATTGCCTTACGCTTCGTAGAAACTACTGATCAGGAGGTACTTTCTGCCCTCAAAAACGACCTGCTTTCTAAAGACGCGGTGGTCTCCAAAACCAAAATTAAGAGCCTGGAACAAGGCATCCGGGATTTCCTAAAAATGCCTAACCTCCAAATCGGAGTTGGCTCTTCCAGTGGCAAAATGAACAACTCTTCGTACATGCTGCGCAGGTTGTGGAACGGATTGGTGCCGCAAGAGGCTATGGTGAAAATCTGTGATCAACTAAACGGCTCCATTTACGAAACGGCGGCTCTAACCGGCCAAATGGTGGTAGTAGAGGATTTGAAAAAAACCAAAATGCCTTCTATCATCGAGGAGGCACTGATGGAGCAAGGAATTCGCAGCCTAATTATCGCGCCTGTTTTCAACGAAAAAGAGTTGGTGGGCATGTTGGAATTGGGATGTGTCACCCCTGGTTCGCTTAATCCTATTAAGGCGGCCAAGGTGAAGGAATTGATGCCCCTCTTTTCGGTGGCGATGAGCCGTAGTGTAGAGGAAATGGAAAACGAGGTGCAGGCGGTGATCAAAAGCAACTACACGGCGATACATCCCACGGTAGAATGGCGCTTTGAAGAAGCGGCCCTGAAGCGGCTCGATCAAATGTCGGAAGAAGAAAATCCTCCGGTTGAACGCATTATTTTCCCCGAAGTTTACCCACTTTATGGGCTAACGGACATTCGCGGGTCATCGGTCCAGCGCAACTCGGCCATTCAAAAAGATTTGATAGAGCACTTGAAGCTGATCAAAAAAGTGATGCAATCGATCCGCCAGAAAAAGCACTTGCCCATTCTGGAAGAGGTGAGTTATCGCGTAAGCAAACACAATGCTCACCTGAAACAAGGATTGAACTCTGGCGATGAGGTGGTGGTATTGGACTTTATCCACAACGAGGTGGAGCCTATGCTCAATCACTTAAAGAGTAGCAATACGGAATTAGCAACTGCCATTAATGGATATTTTAAAAAGCTTGATCCGGAATTGGGAACCATTTACCGGCATCGAAAAGCTTATGAGGACAGCATCACCTTGATCAACGATACGGTGTCTGCTTACATCGATGAGGAAGAGGCGGCAGCTCAGGAAATGTTTCCACACTACTTTGAAAAGTACAAAACAGATGGTGTGGATTACAACATGTATGTGGGCGCCTCTTTGGTCCCGGATCACAAATTTGATCCGATCTACCTGCGCAATTTCCGACTGTGGCAACTCATGATGATGGTGGGCGTAAGTCGCTTGACGCACGGTTTGATGGAGCGCCTGCCGGTGCCGCTGCGTACTACCGAACTCATCCTGGCGTACCATTCCCCGCTTTCCATCCGTTTTCGGCTGGACGAGAAAAAGTTTGATGTAGACGGGGCCTATAACATGCGCTACGAAATTGTGAAAAAACGTATCGATAAGGCTTACATCAAAAACACGGAAGAACGGGTGACCCAACCCAGTAAAATTGCCATTATCTACAACCAAGGGGCAGAAGCGCAAGAGTATTTGAAATTCATTGAGTACCTCACCGAAATGCAGTACTTGAAAGAAGGTGTAGAGCAATTGGAACTGGAGCCGCTACAGGGCGTTACCGGCCTGATGGCATTGCGGGTAGAGGTAAATTTCGAAACCCAGGGACAAGACAACAAAGGATTGGGAGATATCCTCAATTTGATCGAAGAGGCCGGGTAATTGGTCTTTGGTTTTTATCGTCTCTTTTTAGGTAGCCTGGTTAGGACTTCTTTTAAGTGAGTTGCTGTATCTTCGCGGTTGGACACAGGTATTAATACAAATTGACCGATCGCCATGAGCAATGTAGCAGAAGTAATGCTGTTTGATAAGATTGATGTTTCGTACCTCAAAGCCCTACCGAATCCCGCGAATGGAGCTTATGAGATCAAGGTAAAAATTCCTGAGTTTACTTTTTTGGGGGTTCGGAAACAACCTGATTTTGCCACCATTTACCTCACGTTTTATCCGAAGAAAAAGATCATCGAGTTGAAATCGATGAAGGAATACGTGTATCAATTGCGCAACATTGTAGTGTCCTACGAACGCCTCATCAACATCATTTACGAACACTTGCTGGAAGTCTATGAGCCCGACCGTTTGCGCGTTGTAATGATTTGCAACCCTCGTGGGGGCATCAGTTCCAAACTGACCATCGATTCCGACTGGGGAGCACGCGGTGGACAAGAGAAGTACAGCGACTGGGGCAACAACCAGGACGTTTGGGAAGTGATGATGTAAAGCTTTCGCGCGCTCTTCCTCCACTACTTTTCGCCTCAACAGATTTTTTACCTTTGGGTAGACCCATTCCTATGGAACTTCCCTCCACACACCTGACGCCATGTCGGGGCTATATCGATGTGTTTACTCGATGGTGCCTCATTGGCCTGTTGGTTTCATTCTTTTGCCTCCAAGGTCATAAAGCAGTGAGCCAGGAGGAGGAAGAGGGGTACTACATCTATAATACGCTAAAGGCGGGTTTTGGACTTCCTTATGGTGGCTTAGGCCTCAACTACGAATTCGGTATTCATCGATATTCTCTCTATGGTGGTTTTGGCTATCGGTGGAGCCGTGGCACCATCACCAATCCTGATCCGGCCTTCCCTGATAGTGTGGTGGAAATAAAAATTGACGACAGCTTCAATTACGGAGTCGGTTTACACTACCATTTCATCAATTCTCAAAACCCCTTTCAGCCTCGGGTGGGAGTCTATGCCGGATGGGTAGGAAATTACTACGACCGCAGAATCGGCCTTGATGATTACAATCATTCGGTCTATGGATGGGCATTTACCCTGGGAGCGGAATTTTATACGGGTCCCATCATCGCAGATTTAGACCTCATATTGGTCCCGGCCGGCGACTTTGTGTTCAACCAGGAGGAGCACCCCTATTACACCCGAACCTTGGTAAAATTATCCGCAGGGGTGGGGATTGACTTGGGAATGATATTCTTCAAGCGAAAGCGAAAACGCTTTGACATCAACTACCAGTAGGCGGCTTTCTTGAAAAATATTAGAGCCGGAACTCCGTTAAAAAACTCACTATGAATTGCTTAACATCCGTACCCCACCGGATACCAGGCAATTTTTCAATTTTTTTCTTTCCAAAGTGTATCTTTTGTCTCCATGCAGGTTATGCGGATGTAATCAGTACCCAAGATGATCCGAACTGCAGAGACAAGTATAACCCCAAATCGTATGGCCGCCCGATCCTCCTACCATCAAAGTCAGGGACAAATTGCCCAGGACAAGGAATGGATTGAGGCGGCTAAATCCGATCCTGCCCGCTTCGAGCCACTTTACAACAAGTACCACGAAGCTATTTTTCGTTTTGTTTATCAGCGCCTCAACGACCAAGAGCAAGCTTTTGATGTTACTTCTCAAGTATTTCTCAAGGCCTTGACCAACTTGCACCGCTATGAATTCAGAGGCTTGCCATTTAGTTCATGGCTTTTCCGAATTGCTATTAGCGAGGTGAACAAACTTTTTAAACAGAACAAGGCGAAACGTACGGTCAACATCGATAGCCTGCAACTGAAAGGCTTGCTGGAGGAGATGGAATCGGATGAAAACGAAGACCGGCTGCGCCTGATGATTGATGCCATTGCAGGCCTCAAACCGGAGGAATTGACCTTGGTAGAAATGCGCTTTTTTGAGCAGCGCCCTTTTAAAGAAATTGCGGACATCCTGCAATTGTCAGAATCCAATGCCAAGGTGCGGCTGTATCGTATTTTGGAGCGCCTGAGAAAACGCATCACCGCAAAATTGAACCGAGCATGACCCAGCATAAACATCCCGTAAACATTGATCGCCCGGAACTAAGTTCTGCGGAGATCGCGAAACGCCGAGATTTCGGTGCGGTAATTGCCGGTCTTTCTGCTCCGGTGGCCACTGTGCCTTTTTATAAAAAGGGGTGGTTCCTCACCACTTGTGGAGTGACTGCTGTGGCCCTCATGATCGGTGGCGCAGTATGGCTTACTTCCGCTTCTAATCAAGATCCGATTGAACCGATAGTGGAGTCCGTACCTGGTGAAACAACACCTGACTTGCCGGAACCAACACCCGTGGCCCCGCTTATTCAACCCGCTTTTGACCACTTGGCCATTGCTCCGGTGTTGCATACTGTGAAAGGCAATGAGGCCCGTACCCTCGAATTCCCAAGCGGCACCAAAGTACACTTGCCAGCTAATGCTTTTCTCGATGAGCTGGGCTATCAGGTGGGTGGTGACCTTACGTTTTCCTTCCGCGAGTTTCACGACCCTGCCGACTTTTTAGTAAGCGGCATTCCGCTCGAATACGATTCGGCGGGCAGCAAACACCGCTTTGCCTCAGCGGGAATGGTGGAAATTACCGCCTCTAAAAATGGAAAGGAACTGTTTACCAATCCTGAGGCACCAATTGAAGTAGAAATGGTTTCGCCAAAGGGCCACGGCCACTACAACTTGTATTTCCTGGATAAGGAGCAAGCCAACTGGGTGTCAGAAGGCGAACCTCGGGTGATCAAGTATGCCGAAGCAGTGATGGAAGAGGAGTCTCGAACCAGTGCCCCGGTTGCTGGTGGGGTGCATACCCGCACCATGGTTCAGGGAAATCAAATCATCGAAAACAGTGTAGAAATGCTCTTTCCAGATTCGCTTTCCATGGATATAGACGATCCTACGCTGCAACTGCGCGATCGCTACCAGAACTATCGATACGAATTGGATGGTGCGCTAAAGGCGCTAAAGGATTATGCTTTGCGGGAACCGATAGAACCTCAACTGATCAGCCCTGAATTTTTCAATTTTAACATTGATGTGGATGCCAGGCAATTTCCGGAGTTGGCCAATTTCAAAGATTTGCGCTTCGAAATCAGAGACCCTGATACGCGGTTCTCTGCGGATTTTTACGAGGTCGTTTGGCAGGCTGCTGAATTGCAATCCAATCGCCCTGAGCCTAATTTCAAGCTCTTTTTAACCAAAGAAAAACGGGTGGAGGAATTTGTAGTTTATCCGGTTTTCGAAGAGAGTAATCGCAACCTGGCCATGGGGGCTTTTCAAGAAAAAATGGCGGATTACCTCGATCAGGTTCAAGTGATGAAGGCTGACATTCAGGCGCTGGAAGAAAAGGTAAGCACCAGCAAAAGCGAACTGAACGAGGCGTTGGATGCCTTTGCGCTGCAACAAAAAGAGCTTCTTGCCAAAAGAGAAGCTTACCGACAGGAAATGCAACGCAAAGCGGAAGCCGCCCGATTGGCTTATCAAAAAAAGTTGGAGGAACAACGCAGCCAGGTGAACAGCAGGAACATGATCTTCGCCTTTCAAGTGACCAACTTTGGCATCTACAATTGCGATCGGGTCATTTCTTCCCCTGGATATGTTCCCGTTAACCCACAGTTCACGATGAACAACAAACCTTTCCAACCGGCCAATTTTCATCATGTAGACTATACCAACAACAACCTCACCAGCTACTACGGAGTGCAACAATTCAAAATTCATCCAAAGGAGAAAAATGTGTTGGTGGTCGTGTTGGAAGACGGGCGCGTGGCTTACTGTTCTCCCGAATCCTTGCAAGGCATTCGTAGGGGGGCCAACGCTTTGCCACTCGAAGTTTCTCAAAAGAAGTTCGCCAGTATTTCTGAAGTAAGGCACTTTCTTAATGAATTGGCGATATGAAGATTTCTTTCAACTGGTGTTTCATTTTCGGCATTGCAAGCGCTTTGCTCTTGTTGAGTGGATGTGGCGCCAATAAAAATATTCCGCAAGCGGGTACGATTTGGGTAGAAAAGTTTGCTGATGCCTCTGAAAAAGACCTGCTCTACGGCGATTGGGTCTTGGTAAAACGAAAGGTTCGTGGTTTCTGGGGCACATTGCCCATGGAGCCTAGTGACAGAAGACGCACGCCTAACCTGGAAGACCTCAGTTCTGATTTCCTCGAACTAGCCGCGGTTTCCAACCGGGAAGCACCCCGATGGCAACTTGAACCCAAAGGCGGACGGTTCATGTTAGAGATTTATGAGATCGCTCCGGCAACCGGTGAAAAAGTTATTTTGCAACGTTTCAAGGTCCTCAAATTGGACAAGGAAAACCTGGTGTTGAAGCAAAAAAATAGAGGCAAAAGAGTCATCAGTCATTACAAACGACCGGAAATCAAATAGTTTCTTTCACCTCAATCTTCTCACAATGAAGGTGTAAAGTTGACGTTACTTTTGCGGAGGTTGGAATTACAATCTGAAACTTCCAATTTGCACCGCGGATGTTTGTTACGCTACTCCTCTCTGTTTGCATTGGTTTACTCGCCTCGGCTGACGCCTCTCCATTCGAACCAGCTTCTACCGATGCCTCTATTCGGGAACAACTTTTTCACCCCTTACTCGCCGATGGTTTCGACTTTCCGATTGGCAGCCCAAAGGCGACCGGTTATTACACCGACCTAAAGACGGGAATGCAATACGAAGGATGGTACATTGCCACCCAAACCGGAGAGGAATACTCCCTCGGCCTGCACACGGGGGAAGATTGGAACGGCCGTGGGGGCAGCAACACGGATCTTGGCCAGCCCGTGAGGTCCATTGGTAGAGGCAAAGTCGTGGCTGCCGACAACTACGGTGCTCCATGGGGCAATGTGGTGATGATTGAGCATTACTACCTCGAAAATGCCACCGTGAAACGGATTTTTTCGCTCTATGCCCACTTGGAAGAATTGTTTGTAGACGAATCGGATACCGTAGGAAAACGCCAACAGATCGGTACCATTGGAACGGGTGATGGAGCGTACCTGGCTCACCTGCACTTGGAAATTCGTAAGGAAAACATGGCCGATTATCCAGTGGACTACTGGCCCAGCGCGGAAGGCAAAGACCGAGAATGGCTCATGGAGCATTACCTTGCCCCTACTTTTTTCATCAAAAAACACCGGCGACTCCCGGTTCCCTCCACTGCCCAGCATTGTTTGGTGGTTTACAAAAGCGACTATCGTTTGGAACATTGGCAGTTGGGAGATCGGGTGAACACTTATTCCATAGCCCTCAGTCAAGCACCCCTTGGCCATAAACAGAAAGAGGGCGATCTCCGGCTACCTGAGGGTGCCTACCACATCAACCAAAAAAGTCGGGGACCCTTTGAGGGAACTTTTGGGGCTTTTTTCGGTCCTGCATGGATGCGCCTGAGTTATCCTAACCTGTGGGATGCAAAAGCAGGCCTGGCGAAAGGAACCATTTCACAAGCGGCAGCGGATAAGATTGAAGCAGCATGGAAAGCGGGAAAAATGCCGCCTAAAAACACGGCATTAGGCGGAGGCATTGGCATCCACGGCTGGGCAGGCGATTGGCCGGAAAAGGAGCGCCATCTAACCTGGGGATGCATCAGCATGCAGAACGAAGACCTGGATGTATTTTATGATCAGGTTCCGGTAGGGACCTTGGTGTTTATTTATCCGTAAAAAAGCGCATGTGCTCTGAAGAATGACGCTAACCTGTATAGATTTATGCTACACCGTTTCAGGAAGAATGCGCCATCAATTAAAAGGGCGACTTTTACCCCTTAGTGCATATTTTAGGGTATAAAAAAAACAAAAGCCCTTGGGTAGGCATCTTCGCTATACAGATTAAATACAATGCAAAAGAAGGTACTTAGCCAAAGGCGCTATATATCTCAAAAACACAAAAAGAGTCTAATATTTTTATATAATAATTAAAACAGGAACCCAAATTTCAAGTTGAACAATTCATCAACATCCGAAACACTGTAGGTAGCAGTGACTACCACTACATCCAATGGGCTGAGCCATACGCCTCCCCCGGTACCGTAGTGCCAAACATCCGAATCTTCGTTTTCGAGCCAAACCCTTCCTACATCGTAATATCCTAATAAACCAACGGTTACCGGCACCACGTAGGTTTCTAACTTGGCCAACCTGAGTCGTGCTTCTGCATTTTGAAAGAAGATGCTGGTACCCGCAAAGCGGTTTCTACGCAACCCCCTGATTTGTTGATGTTCCCCTAAGTTGGCCGTACCGCCAAGGGTGTTGGCCTGATAAAACTCGTATTCGCCAATGTTGGTAGCCGCACCGGTACGAAAAGCAAGGGTGGGCTGGGTGGGGAGTGAATGTAAGGTGAGGTAAAAACTCAAGGTGGAATGCAGTTTCAGGAAATTGTCTCCGGTTTCTTCCAGGTTTTGCATCCAAGAGGCTAAGGCTTCAAATCGTATCCCACGGGTGGGGTTTCCGCTTTGATCCACATGATCGTAGCGGTAGCGGGTTTTTCCTCCGAGGTAGTATTTTGGCGTAAAATCATCCGCACCAAGATCAGAAAGTGGACTGGAAACAAACCGATCGGGATTCCGCTCCAAATCAAAGTACTGAAACTGTGGTCCCATCACAAATTCATGGCGTTTGTCGCGACTCATGCGTTTCAACGATTGAAAAAGGTCGATTTGACGCAGCCGGATCCGGTTGAAATCAGTGTCGTCATCGTTGATGGATACCGTTTCGTTGCCCAATCCAAAATAGTTGGAAACCGAACTTGGAAAAAGTGACTTGCCTTCGGTGAGCAAATCCCAACGGCCAATGGCCCTCCGAAAATCTCCGCGGTAGCGCAGGTTGAAAGCGCCTGTACCCAAAGCTACATTGGCTTTTAAACTTTGCTCGTATTTGTAAGGTGCCCGTCGAAATCCGTATTTACGCATCTGGAATCCCCCGCCAATGTACAAACCATCGTCTCGGTTGAATCCAAAGAATGCCAGTGGCCCCATATAGTTGTACACAAACGACCGCCGATCGTAAGCGTTGATTTCATCGTCTTTATCGGTTCGGTAATCGCGGGTATCCCCGTTTTCTTCCAAGGTAGTTTTCTTCTTACGATCGTAGACTTTGGTCTTTTTTTGCCATCCTTTCACTACGGAGGTATTGATGATCTCATCTTTTCCCTTTCCTCCGATAATCCTTACAATGATGCCTTTTTTCACTTCACCGGAGAGCTCAAAGCGGTCTCCGCCTCCGAGGCCAAACAGCCTTACCTCACGGGTTTCATTGGTTTTGAACACACGATGGTAGAGCAATTTCCCTTTGCCTCCTTTGCCCTTCATGTCGTATACTTTCACTACCGTTTCCTCATCGCTGCTCCTGACTACTTCAAAGATTTCGCGCTTGTCGCTTCCTACTACTTCTACTTCCCTGGCGAGGACCTGGTAATAATCTCTGGCAAATTTTTGAAGGTTGTCCCTTCTCGATTTCAATTTCGCGATGATGGTTTCTCCCTCCAGGTCAAATGCCGCCTTGGGCAATTGCCGAATCGCATTTTCGATGATGGCATCCGTGATGTTTTCCTGCAAATAGCGGGCTTCTGCCAGCCAATCCTCCAGAGAGGGTTCTACTAAAAAGTTACGATCAATGTAGCGGGCATTGAAGTTCATCCCAGAGATGTCGCGTATATCGTAGTCGAAACTTTGGAATTTGCGGATGCCCCAGGTACGGTTGGCAAGTGAGGGAAGCAGGCCCCTAAATTTGATGAAGACCTGATCCCGATCGCGTGGTATTGGCCGATAAAGGGTGCTGTCTCCCATTTTGAAACGGGCCCAGCGCCATTGATCTTCGTGCCGATCCCAATCGTTGAGAAACATATCAAACAAGCGGGAGCGCAACAACCACAGGTCGTCCACTTTGTGGTTGTGGTTTTCGTGAAGCTTTTCGTAAAGATCGGGAGAACCGATCAGCTTTTTGGCGTTGCCGAAAGAATCCATGTCCTCCTGGTTGCCTTGAGGACGTTCTTCAAACAAAACGAGCATCCCACCAAAGTCTTCCTGATATTCTCCCAGCACAGGATCGTTGGGCACTATGACCAAACGCGGGTTGGTGTGATATACCTTGGCCGCATCAGCGAGCGTGGGCACCAAGACCGCACCATAGGGATGCGCCATCGAAATTTGGTCTTGTACGATTTCAGCGGCAATGGTTTTGCGCAGTAGTTTAGGGATGGCGTTGATGGGGTATTTTTCAATGGATCGAAATACGTATTGCTTGCCATTGCCCGCCGAAAGCCGCAACGACTTGGTTTGCTGCCCACCGCCCTTTTTTATCGGTTTCAAACCTCCATGAATGTAGTGGATGTCCAGCACGGGTACGTCAATTGGCGTGGTCCAGGTATCCCGGTAGTGCTCTCCAAAAAACACTCGTTTCATAGCCCCGGCCTTATAGAGGTTACTTGGTACCACGGTAACTATACTGTCGGCATAAGAACGCGCCTCATAGGTGGATGCAACGGTTGGGCTTGTTTCCACATTTGGATTGGCCTGCTCCAATTGGTGCCGGTACACTTCTTTTCCTTCTGGATTATTGGGATCGGGCTCCCAAAACACCAGCCATGCCTCACCGTTGGCGTGGTAGCGTATTTCTGCAAAACCTTTGGCCTCATGTCCAAAAACCGCCGATTTCTTTCGGGCAAGGTGCGATTGTTTGCTTCCAGAGCCACTTACCACCAAATCTAAATTGCCTTCTTCAAAATATTGAAGGTTGTGATCGTGCCCACTGGCATACACGATAGAACGATCGCCAAAAGCTTCGAGCAAATTGTCGATGTATAGCTGGTAACGCGGATGAATAATGTCTTGAGGATGGCCCAGAAATTTTCGATAATAGGGATAGAGCGACCCCAGGACTGGAAATGGGATCAATAGCTTTTCGTTTACCAGGCGGAGGGGAAAAAGGTGTTCCTTCAAAGGAAAATGCCCGCCATGTTTACCAAGGCTCTGAATCGGATGATGCGCCACCACTAAAATGCGGTCCTTTCGATGATCCTTCAACACTTCGTTGAGTTCGGTGATGAACTCCAACTCGGTTTTAATTTCACATCCTTTGGTCTTCCGGTTTTGGTGTCGGGTGAGCCACCATTCTGAATTGATCACCAACATTACAACACCATCGGCAAGCGGTACTACTTCCGGGCCAGGGCAACCGCCATTCGGCAAAAAAGTATCGCCTGCCTCCAGGTATTTCTCTACGTATTTTTCTTGTCTTAAAACCGCCTCATGGCCACCCCGACCTGATTTATTGTAATCGTGATTGCCGGGAATAAAAACCACCTTTCCAGCATAAGCTTGCACCGCAGCAAGCTGCGCATCTAAATATTCTTTTGCTTCCAAATAGGTACTGTCTTCCTCATCGGGTAAACCTTTCGGATAAACGTTGTTTCCCAAGAAGGTCACAGAACTCTCTTTTCCGGCAGCGTCCAGCTTTCGCTTCAACAAATTGAGAATTGGATCAGTACCATCGGTTCGTGGTTGCCCCACGTCCCCAATCAAAAAAGCCCGGTGCACCAAGGGACTGTTTTCGGCCGCAGGAAGGGTTCTGCTTTCCCATCCCTGGGCTTTTTCCGGGTGGTATAGTGGGTCGGTTGAATGGCAAGCCACCAACAAAACCGTTAGCAAAACAGCAATACTAATTCGCAAATTCAACTTCATCGATCAACCGGTTGATAAGTAAAACGCAAGAGGTTGGGGCGGCCTCCTTTTACATGTGCTTCGTTGGAAATGAGCAAGTCTCCATTAGAAAGAAAGGCAATGCCTTCTGGCTGAAGAAAATCTCCCGTTCGCAAGTCTACAGCTTCCTTCAGCTGGCCAGCTGCATCCACAACCAACAACAACTTGCCCACACTTGCCAATAAATAATAGTCTCCGGTGATAGGATGGAGCGCAATCCCGGAAGGCCGAAAGGCGTTCTTCTCATCCCCTGCCAACTGGCGAATATCTTTGATCTTCAGGTCAAAGAAAGGCTCTTTTTTGAGTTTGTCTTTTCCTGGATCGTACACAAAAATCGCACGGTGGTCTTTTTTGTTATCGTCTATCCGAGAGTCGCCCTTGCAGGCAATGAGCAAGCGCCCATCAGAAGTTGCAGTCAGGCCTTCGGTGTCGTTTTCAATGCTTAGTGACGTTTCGATCTTTTTGGCCTCGTTGGCCGCTTCGAGGTCTTTGATCACAAAAAGGTCTCCATCGCTTTGCAACACATACACCTTATTATCGGCGGTGGCAATGCCTTCGTAATCTCCTGATTTGTGAAACTTGATTTTTTCCTGAATTTCTCCCGTTTCAAGGTCGAGCACATAGATCAATCCTTTCTCATCTTGAACGGCCAGCAACCGGCCGTCGGGCATCACCGTTAAACCTGAAATCTCAGAAAGCTCGGTACTCAGCGTAAAGTTTTGAGCAGGTTGATCAATTTGATAGGGAAAGTCAGCTGATACCGTTGGGGCATTGTCTCCCAGCCATTGGCTAACGCTCCACTGAGCACCAAGGGTGATCAACGCAAGCAAGGGAATGAGCCACCACCAGCGCAGCAGTGCATTTTTTGAGGAGGATTTAGAACCGGATGTATTTGCCATGAAAGACTGCCTTCTGACAAATATAATCAAACCCAATGTGGGGTCAGTGGCATCCTAATAAGCCGTTCCAACCAGGAAAGTAAGGCAATCGGCAACCGCCCACCCATCCGATGTTTTTTGAAGCAAAAACAATCCTTTTTGGTCGCACAATGGACCACAACGGTAAGTGATTCCAACCACCGCATGCCGACCATCTCGAAACACCAAAGGAACCGAAAAATCGATGTATGTTTTTCCATAGCTGGTCTGGAAGCTTCCCCAGGCATCTTCCAAAGAGAACGATTTGCGGTTGACTTCCGAAAAAATCGCTTCTCGGGCATTGTCGTACCCTTTTAAGTCCCAATTGCCGGGCTGATGCCCCGTCCACGAAAAGGTTTGATTGGCCTCGGCCTGTGTTTTTAAGTGGGCTACTTCCTGCTTGGTGAAAAGGGTATCCTGTTTCCGGTCTTTTTTGCTCAGTCCAGCTAAATAATCACTCAAACCACTGGGATCCGGATCGGTATCTACGTGTAGTAAAGTCTCTTTTTTGATTTTGGAAAGAATGATTTCCGCAAACTCGTTTTGAACGGAATCCAAGGCGAGTACCTCCTCTAAAATGGCAATCTTGTTTTCGGTAGAAACCGATTGGGAAAGCAACTTGAAACAAGTGCAAAAGAAGAAAAAGAGAAAGACAATTACTTTCAAAAAGACCTGTAATTAGTCCAACTCGGCAAACACCCGCTCCAAGATACTGGTTACCCGGTGCAAGGGGTCCAATCTGATTTTCTTTTCTTCTTCAGATACCTTTAGAAAAAGACCGTCTAACGCTCTTCGGGTGGTGTATTCGCTCAAGGTATTTTCGGTGATCTTGCTGAACAAAAGCCCGGCACCGGGAAGACCGTTGTAGGTATTGATGAGCGATTGGTAAGAACTTTCTGCGGATATACCTAACAGCAGCGGCTTTTTGAGGGATGTTTCAATCTTAGGCAAAAACGTACTTTCTAAACCTGTATAAGTATTGGTTTTCAAAAAACTGGTTGCTGCGGTATCGGTACCAAATAAAATGGCTACGCCATCTGCAATACTCATGTTGGTGATGGCGTCCACAAAAATGGGCTTGGCTTCTACAGCAGCATCTTCAGCAGCCCGGTTGATGGACTTGATGGTGTTTTCAACCAAGGCACTTCCACCAGGAATCAAACTTAGGTTGTCAAAAATGACGGAGGCTTCTGGCGGAAGCAGAATTTTCACCGCATCGTCAGCATAATATCCATCTACCGCATTGAGTGTCACCACCGAAGTATCGGTACCCACCCTAAGGGCTTCCTTGAGTCCGGAAACGATCTCGCTGTTAGAAAGATCATCGTTTGGATCATCGGTATCTTCAGGATCACAAGCAACAAAGAGAACAGCGAAGTTCAAAGCCAGAAAAAGCGCGGAGAAAGATCGAAGTCGAAACATAACAGTGAGGTGATTGTGTGACGATGTTCTTACAAAGAACAAACAAAAATAATTGAATTTCAGCACTCTTTGCACAAAGTGTGCCAAGGCTAATCTTGCGGTTTTTCTACAAGGTTTTCTAACATATTATAAATGGCTTGTTGAGCCTGAACAGTCGCTTTTTCATTGCGCACGTAGGCATTGCTTTGTTCCTGATCGATGATCCTTGCTTTCGTATTGTCTTGCAATTGCAGCTGAACGATGTCCTGAATTTCAGATTTCAAAGCCGGATCGTTGATGGGGAAACCCACCTCTACACGTTTGCTCAGGTTACGGTTCATCCAATCGGCAGAAGCAATGTACATTTCGTCGGCTCCGTTGTGGTGGAACTGATAAATACGGGCGTGTTCGAGGTAACGGTCTACGATACTTACCACCTCAATGTTGTCACTCAAGCCGGGTATACCGGGTATGAGTCGACAAATGCCACGAATGATGAGTTTCACTTCTACTCCTCCCTGGCTGGCTGCGTACAATTTGTTCACCATCTCCTGGTCTTCCAGGCTATTCATCTTCGCAACGATTTGCCCTTTCCCTCCGCTCCTGACGTTTTCTATTTCACGGTCGATCAGGTCTTCGAAGGTTTCGCGCATTTGAAACGGAGCCACCAACAGTTTTTTGAACTTAGGTGCCAGCTTAAAATCCATCAAAAACGCAAATACCCGGTCCATGTCTTTGCACAAACCAGCATCACTGGTCAGCAAGGCATGATCTCCGTAGATACGTGCCGTCTTTTCATTAAAATTCCCGGTGCCTAAGTAGGCGTAGTGGCGCTTTTTACCTGCTTCTTGCCGGGTGATCAAACAGATCTTAGAATGCACCTTCAAATCGGGATAGCTGTACCTTACCTTCGCTCCTGCCTGTGCCAATTCGTTGCCCCAAAAAAGGTTCGATTGTTCATCGAACCTGGCCTTGATCTCATCAAACACCTCTACCTTTTTTCCATTCTGCGCTGCTCGAATGAGGGCTTTCGCTACTTTGGAATCTGATGCTACCCGATAGAGGGTAATTTTTATGCTGGTTACCGCAGGATCGTCAGCCGCTTCTTCAATAAATCGGGTAACGTAGTCGTAGCTCTGGTAGGGAAAATGAAGAATGAAGTCTTTTTGGCTCAAAGCCTCAAAAAAACTGGAGAAACGGTCTAATTCTGGATGCGCCAACGGCGGTTGGGCGGCATACGTCAACCCGTCACGATCGGGTGCCGGGAACCCGAAATAATCACTAAAATTGTGGTATTTCCCTCCAGGAATAATTTCGCCGGAGGATAAATTGAGCATCCTCTGAAGGTATTGCTGCTGATTTTCCGGCATTTTTTCATCCACCAGAAAGCGAGAAGGCAAGCCCGTCAATCGATTGCTCAAACTTTGCTGAATCTTCGACACCAGATCGCCGGTAAACTCATCTTCGATGTACAGCTCAGCATCCCTCGACATTTTTACAGAATAGCCAGATTCTACCTCCCGGTCAGGAAAAATCAAGTCGTAGCAGAGCCGCAGCACATCATCCAAGAGGATCACCGTATGGATTTCCTTGTCGGGAATGACCAGAAAACGACTGTGTTTATCGGTAGGTAGCGCCATTAAAACATGGGCAGCTGCATTGCCCTCTTTGGGCTTAAGGCGCAGAAAAAGGTAGGCCCGCATGTTTTCCAAAAACGGCGTTTGCCCCATCTCTTCTACCACATCGTAGCGTAAGATCGGTAGCAGGTGCGCTTCAAAATACTGCCGAACAAAGGCACATTGCGCTTCCGTCACCTCAGATTCGTTTACAATGCACACCTTTTCCTTTTTCAATGCGGGCAACAGTTGCTGCCTAAAGATGTGCCCAAACTCCTGCTGCTGTTGATCTACCCTTCGATAAATCTCAGCCAACAGCTTTTTAGGTGAAAAAGCCAGTTTCTTTTTGCTTTTCTTTTTGAGGCTTTTCAAGCTTCGAACCGAAGCTACCCGCACCCGATAAAACTCATCGAGGTTGGAAGAGTAAATCGCTAAAAACTTGAGCCGTTCCAGCAAAGGCACTTTGGGGTCCTTTGCTTCTTGCAAAACGCGGTAATTGAACGAGAGCCAACTCAATTCACGGTCGTACAGTGGATTTGGATCAGCGTTCGGTTGAGATTCCATAAAACCGGAAGTTGTTTAGGTGAAGTGTTTTTTGGGATATTCGAACCAATCGAGGGTACCGTGGCCAGGAGCAAGCGCTTTCCATTCCTTGCATGGAAAGGAGATTTGAACAACCCCTGCAGTGGGTATATTATCAAGGTGGGTATCGGTCAATAAATTGGACAACCAGGTGAACCCCGGATTGTGCCCAAAAAGCATGACCGAATTGATCGTGTAGGGCATCTTTCGAAGTATGCCCATCAAAATTTGCTCGGAGGCGTGATAAATGCCTGGATCGCGCAACATCTTTTGAGCAGGATAATCCAATGCCGCAGCCACCGTTTGGGCTGTGGTGAGTGCGCGGTTGGCCGGACTGCTAACGATAAGATCAGGATGGATACCTTTTTCTTTGAGCAACTGGCCCATAAAAGGCGCGTCTCTTTTACCGCGTTTATTGAGGGGGCGATCAAAATCTTTCAGGTCCGGATGTTTCCAGCTGGATTTGGCGTGCCGAAAGAGGTATAATGTTTTCAACCGGTTTCGCTTAGCTCATGATGAAGGCGGCAGCAAACGAAAGTATGGCCAGCACCAACCCTATCATAAAGGTATTGTAGCAAATGCGCAGATACTTGTATTTCTTATGCAATACACGGCCCAAAAAGTAAAGGTCGCGTACCATGGAGCCGTAAAGGTATTCACGGTCTCCCATCACCCGATTCATCCCCCACTCGAAATCGTCAAGGTCTACCGCATGAAAATTGCCAAAAAACAACAAGTTGGCGCGTTTCTCTTCAATGTCTTCTCGGGTAAAAGTACCCTGAGTAACCTTGGGCCGGGTGCTTAAGGTGGCAAAAACGACCGACAACACACAAACGACTAAGAGTACCAGGGTTGGGAAAAGCAAAAACTGGCGGTCTTCCAGTTGCGGTACCAGTGAGGAGACCACAATAGAAATGATGATCGCATTGATGGACAACATGATGTTGGCCTTGTTATCGGCTATGGCACTGAGCTGAATGTGGTTGCGGGAAGTCGTACGAAACATGGTTTCGATGCCCCGCTCGGGAATTTGTTCCTTGATGAACTTCCGCTTTAAAAACTTGATGTCTTTCTCAGAAAGGGCTTCTAAATCGTTGATGTCGATGCCCTTGGGCTTCTTCTTTTTCTTTTTTTTCTCCTTGGCCACGATGGCCACTTCAGTGGACGGATCCAATTCGGCCAGTTGTTCCTGCAAAGCGTTGAGGTTCACTGCGCGCTGAGGCGCAAGTGTTTCACGGGCATAATCTGTGAAATAGCGGTGGGTACCTAAAAAGAAAATGTTGGTACGGAGCCAATCTTCATTGTTGAAGTTTTGGTCCAGCACCTGCTTCCACTCCTTGCGCAAAGCGTCATTTAAAGCATCGTAATGTGGACTACCTAAATTGTGTAAATCCGCATCACACAAAACTTGCTCCCGCACGTGTTTCGGATTTTGCGGCATTCGGGTGGCCTCAATACAATCCAGCACCTGAGTCATTTGGGGCTCTGGAACGCCTTCATTTTTCAGGAAAGTCTCCGCTATCTCTTTGCTGTAGGTTTCGTGATCGCGGTAACTTTCGATGTATCCGGAGTCGTGGAAATAAGCTGCTATATCAACAATCTCCTGATCTTCAGCCGAAAGGCCTACACCTTGCCCAATGGTGCGGCAGTGTTCTACCGTATCCAAGGTGTGTTGAAGGTTGTGGTACGTCAACTCATCAGACAATTTTTCTTGAAACAGCGCAGTGATGTGTTCACATGCCCGGTCTCTCAACACAGAACTTTCATTCATAAGCAATAAATACCCTCTCAGGAATCGACCGAAAAATAACCAATTTTGTAAGAACATCAGGCACTTAGCCTTTCAGGCTATCGGCTTCCTAGCCAAATGTTAATTTAGGGTCGCCACCCATGACCAACTTATATCAAACGATTCTCAATTGGAGTAATTTTATGCCTTCTTGAGCGTTTGCCAATCGGCCCATCAGCGGTAGGACCGAAAACCCTAATTTTACACTGGAATACGATACTTTTAGTTCAAGCTTTTCCAATCTGTCTCCTACTATTTTGAAGTTTAGTTTTCCTTCTCTCGGTGGTATTTTGTGCCTCTTTCTGCTTGCGAGCTTCACCGGCTTGAAGGCACAAATAGAGCCTATCAACTGCAGCGACACCTCGTTCTGTGTTCCGGGGGTGATTGGAATGCCACGCTCCAAGGGCTTGGTTTTTCTACGGGAACAGGTGCTGGACTACGGCATTCGGTCCAATTCGAAGGAAGTAGGCCTCGCCAATGGTTCGGGAGAAGTCCGCAAAAACCGCCGGTATCGCTTCAAATTGAGAGCACCTTTGGTGATGCGCAGGAACATTAAAGTGGCTTTGGGTTTTGATTATTATGTAGAAGAGTACCGCTTCGATGACCTAAACCAGGTAGACTATCCACTTTACCTAAGCTTGGAAGACAAATCTTTGAAGAGTATCGGAAGTACCCTCTACATTGTGAAACCATTCCGGGGCAACCGGTACTTTCTCTTTCGGGGCAACGGCAGCTTGAATGGAGATTACGGCACTAGCGATCTCCCCACCGCTGACTTTCTGCGATTTTCCCTTTCACCACTCTATGGCATCAAACGCAACGAAAGGGTAAGCTATGCATTTGGAGCAGCCTTCAGTTATACCTTTGGCCGACCGGTGGTTTACCCGGTTTTTGCCTACAACAAAACCTGGAACAACCGATGGGGAGTAGAAGCACTCTTGCCAGCCAGGGTTTGGCTACGGTATACTTACAACGACCGTAACCTGGTTTACGCCAAGGTAGGATTTGCCGGTGCCAGCTACAACGTGCAATTGCAAGATTCTACGCTGCTTTCGAGAGAATCACTGCACCTGGAAAAATCAGAGCTTCGATATTTACTGACCTACGAAAGAGAGATCTACGATTTTTTATGGATGGGCCTGGAAGCAGGATGGCGTTCCAACCTCGAGTTTAGCCTAACCGACGTACGTGGGACACAACGGGACCTGTTGATTGATAACCGACTCAATCACGCTTTCATGTTCAACTTTAGCATCTTCATCGTTCCACCCAGAAGCATGTTGGAATAAAAAGAAATTAGCTGAGGGAAGGGCTGAAAAATTCTCCCTGAATCTCCTCTACCAACTCTAAGGTGATGGGCTTGTATTTGTAAGCCGATACCAAAGGATGGTTGTCTGCCTTGCGCACATCTTCAGGGAACACCGAAGAGGAGAAAACAATGATTACCGGTTCTTTTGCCCGATCTCCTAAAAGTTTTTCCAGCTCGGTAAGAAATTCCCAACCACTCATGAGTGGCATATTGAGGTCCAGGAAAATGAGGCTCGGTAGATTTTCCGAGCGCTGATTTTCTGGTTGACGTAGAAAATTTAGTGCGTCTACGGCAGTTCCAAATTGCGAAAGTCGGGTTTGTGGATTGTATTTATCAAGGACGCGCTTTCCGATGAAGTTGTTTACATCATCGTCATCGATCATCATTACGTGTTGAATGGCAGTCATTAGGGCTTGGTTATCGGCTTTCCTGGTGCATTTTTCCTTCCTTCAAAAATACGTTAAAAGTAGTGCCTTTTCCCAGTTCACTGTCTACTTCAATTTTTCCACCGAGGGCATCTACCTGAGACTTAATGATGTAGAGACCCAAACCTTTTCCTTCCACGTGGTTGTGAAAGCGTTTATATAGCCCAAAAAGGTCGTCTCCATGCTTCCGCAAGTCCATTCCCAACCCATTGTCGCGAACACTCAAGCGAAAAAAGCCACGCTCTCGGCGAGAGGTAATTCGAATGGTCGGTGACCGTTCCGGTGAACGGTATTTGATGGCATTGGTCAACAAATTGAGCACAATGCTTTCCAAATGACTTTTGGGATAGGTAAGCTCAGGAGCCTCAGAGAAATCGGCGATCACTTTGGTCGCTGCCCGGTTCATTTGATCGGAAATACTGGCTTCTACCCTACTGATGAGGCTGGACAAGTTGATCCGCTCACTTTGCCCCTGGCTGGTATGCTTCACTGCCACCACCTGAATAAGGTCTTCGAGCGTAGCACTCAATTGATTGACTGAAAGCTCCAGCTTATCAATGATCAAAGGATTGTCCGAATCCATCGGATTATCCTTGTTATAGAGCATCAAAAGGCTTTTCAGATTCACCACCGGAGCACGCAGGTTGTGCGAAGTGATGTAGGCAAATTGATTCAATTCTGCATTGGACCGCAGCAATTCATCGGTCAATTGACGCAATTCTTCTTCCGCGTTTTTACGGTCGGTGATGTCTTTTACCTGAGCAATCACAAAAGAAGGCTCTCCGGCAAACTCGCGCACTAATGAACAGCTGAGCAGCCCAGTAATGGTGTATCCTTTTTTATGACGATAGCGTTTTTCGAGGTGGTAAGAATTGATTTCTCCATTGATGAGCTGTCGAAATAATCCTAAGTTCTCGTCCAAATCCTCCGATACGGTGATGTCGGCAAATTTCATCTCCTTCAGCTCATGCACCTCATAACCGATCATGCGAGCAAACGCTGTGTTGATCTGGTACATTCTTCCATCCTTATCGGCGAGAATCATCCCTACTGAAGCGTTTTCGAAGGCACTTTTGAATTTATCTTCACTTTCCTGTAAAGCCTGCTCCGCCAATTTGCGTTCGGTAATATCCAGATGCGTTCCGGTTACCCGCAGCGGATTGCCTTTGCGGTCCCATTTGGTCACTTTACCGCGGTCGAGGATCCATTTCCAGGTACCATCCTTGGTACGCATGCGGTGCTCCGACTCATAATAAGCCGTATCGCCCGACAAATGACGGTCCAGTTCCCCCATAATGAGCGGCTTATCGTCGGGATGCATTACTTTGTCCCAGTTGTTTACGGTTGGCTCGATATCGCGCAGGCTGTAACCCAACATCTCCGCCCATCGGCGGTTATAAGTCATGGTACCCGTGGGCACATCCCAGTCCCAAAGCCCCAAGTTGCCTCCTTCTAAAGCAAGGTCTACCCGCTCCAGGCTTTCGGCCAACTGATCTTCCATTTGCACCCGGACAATTTTATTGGCGGCCAGAGAGGCAATGGTTGAAAGCACCCGCAGGTGATCTTCGTTGAAAAAGTTTTTCTCTTCGTGCTCCGAGTCAATTACCCCGAGCAGTTCTCCTTCGTAAATGATGGGTACCGTAATTTCAGATAAGCGCAGTTCCTCATCGATCACGTATCGCGCATCCAGGGTAGTATCAGAAACTATTTCGGCTTTTTTAGAGATTGCTACATGCCCTACAATGCCTTTGCCGACGGGCAGGTTCATTCCACCAATCAATCGATTGTCTTGATCGCGCTTTTTACCAAAGCCGGCTTTTTGAACCAACATGTCCGATTTACGGTCCAACAAGTAAATGACACAATCGGTAAAATCGAGGTTGCTGATGCAGTTGTGCGTAAGGTCATTGAGGATATCGTGGAGGGTATTTTTTCCGAGCAATGAGGTAGCGAAATAGTTGATGATCCGCTGATAGCGCTCGCTCTTGATCATCTGTTCCTCAGCGTTTCTTTGCGCACTGATGTCCTCTACCGTACCTACAAAACCAGAAAATCCATTGGGATTGTGGTTTACCACCGGCGAAACATGCAGCCTCAGCCAAAGGGGTTGATTCCTGTTTTTGTCGACATAGGAAAAGCTACCCGTATAATTGCCACCCAATTCGATGCTATTGCGCCACTCGGGCAGCCAGGATTTTCCTTGCCCATTAAACAAGTGGTTTTTCAATCCAGTATCCAACAAATCGTTTCGGTTCAATTGAATGATGGATTCAAACCGCCGGTTGACAAACAGGCAACGACCTTCTTCGTTCACTACAAATACCCCCAAGGAAACCGCATTGGTAAGCTCTTGAAAAGGAAGTGCCGCCGAAGCTTTATCTGCCGGAATGACTACTTTCTCCAACTGAAGTCGTACCAAACCATTAATCGCCACCTGCACCAGATTACTCAGCAGGCTTTCCGGCAATTGATTGGTAGGCTGCGTTCCGAGGCATTTTTCAAAACCAACGACCCCAACGGGCTGGTTTTGCATCATAATAGGATACAGCAGCAACGACTCTACCTGTTGGTTTTTCAAATAGGTAAGCTCAGGACCTTCCTGTTGAGGAAACAGCTTTTGAGTAGAAATGCTAAAGCGCTTGCCGTCTTTTAGTTGTTGGCTTAGCCAAGGCAAGTCTTCATGGATTTCAAGGTTTTCCAATTCAGTAAGAACGGAAGGCACGTTTTCTTGCGTCCATTCATAACATTGGGTCACTTTGCCGGTGGGACCTTCAAAATGCACAATGTAACCGCGATCAAAACCGGAGGATTTGCCCAGGATATCAATCAATCCTTGACAAACTGGAGCGGTATCCCCTTGTCGACTGATTTCGATACGTTGGTTGAGTTCCGCTATCCAATTAGAAATGTCTGCTACTGACGGATCGTAAGTTGTTTTGGTTCCTGAGGAGAGCGGCTTTAGAAAGACACATCCTCCGGCAATGCTGCCATTACCGTTAATGATGGGAGAAAAACGGGTCTCGAACAGGCGGTCAGGCTTAGTGACATCAACCGAATACAGCTTTCCGTGAGAAATAGTGGTTTCCCCTTGCAGGGCAGATTTTAAAAGGTTTTGCTCACCTTCTTCAGAGAATTCAGGAAGTAACTCAAACAAATTTTGACCTAAACAGACTTCTCGCTGTTTAGAAAATAATTGTTCCATAACCGAATTCCATTCAGTAACCTGAAAATCATGGTTATAGGCAAGAATACCGCCATCAAAATTCTCTGATGCGAATGGCAGAGGTTCAAGACTTGAACTGTTCATAGAGCCACAGAATCACGAGTATGAGCCTTCTCGTAGTGTCCTAATATAGAAAGTTTTGCTTAATGGATACACGAATCTGAAGATAACAAATAGGTCAGGCATCAGTATTACTTAAATTGAACCCTAAATGTTACGGAAAGTTCAAAACAAAGCATTGTCGTTCAGTTTGACAGTCTCAGCCGAAAACAAAACACAATTCATAAACATCACCTCCGCACAAAACTGGCTGATTAGGTTCAAAAACGTAATTTCCCGACCCACAAAAGAGCACATTATTGGATTCTGTTACACAAGTTGTACTCGGTGCTGCAGTTGGTGAAGTAGCGCTTGGAAAAAAAATAGGCAACAAAGCTTTGCTTTGGGGCGCCATCGGAGGTACCATCCCCGATCTTGATGTCATCGCACAATTTGTGGTGGGTATCGTAGAAAGTTCCAAATTTCACCGCAGTGCTACCCATAGCATTCTCTTTTGCATAGTGATGGCTCCGGTGTTGGGGGCCTTGGTGAGTCGCCTTTACCCCAAAGCTTCTGCGAACTGGCGCGAATGGTCCTGGTTATTTTTTCTCGCTCTTTTTACCCATCCACTTCTGGATTGTTTTACCACCTGGGGTACACAGCTTTTCTGGCCCTTCACCGACTATCAGGTTGCCTTTAAAACCATATTTGTGATCGATCCTGGCTATACCCTGCCAATGCTCGTTGCTTTGATTGCCATTCTGTTCATCCGGCGAACTTCTCCGCTCAGGAAACGGGTAAATGTTGTGGGTATGGTACTGAGTCACCTGTACCTTACCGTGACCTTGGTGAATAAATGGATGGTTAACGAGGCCTTCAAACAATCCTACACGGCACAAGGCATTCAGGTGGAGCGTTTCGAAACCAAGCCAACGCCCATTAACAATGTCTTATGGTCGGGCACTTTGGAAACAGAGGATCACTATTACATTGGCTTTTATTCGTTGCTCGACAGTGAGATTGACATCCCTTATAAACGTTTTGCTAAAAACCACGAATTGTTATCGCCTTACGTAGAGCAAGACCAGCGCCTGCAAACCCTGCTGGGGCTAAGCACCGGTTACTACACCGTGGTTAAAACCGATTTTGGTTTCATCATCAACGACCTGCGGTTTGGTCAGGCCAAAGGCTGGAATTCCGACGATGGCGAATTCGTTTTTGCTTACAACTACTATCCACCTGAAGGCGATGTCCCCTCGCGATTTGAAAAGCGCCCTCCACAAATGGAAGATGGAAAAGAGTTGCTGAAACAGATTTTTGAGCGGGCTTTCAGGGGATGAGTTCTTTTCTTGGTTGAGGGAATAAGTTTACTTTTAGGCCCACTTGAAAAGGTTTCCCCACTTCCTTTTCCGTGCATGGAATTGACTTCACACCGATTTTCCCCGGATGCGTATTTTTTTGGTCGTTTGTTTTCTATCGTTGTTAGCGGAGGTGGCTACTGCCAATGAGGACAGAAGTCCAGGGAGCATACGTCAGAAGTGGCACCAATCCGCCGACAAAGATTCACTTGCCTTGTTTCAGTCGTTGGGACTATTTTTTGCAGATTCAGTACAATTTGATTCCGCCAGGTATTGGTTTCGACGTGCCGAATATTTTTCCTTGCGCAACGAACAACCCGCACGCGCTTCCATTGCCTTGAAAAAGCAGGGCTCCTATTATCTCCAACAGGGCTACACCGATTCCGCTCAAGCTACTTTCACGCGGGCATTGGCCCTCGATCGTACCCTTGATAAGCCGACCCTATTGGCAGCTAGCCTCAACAACATTGGCCTGATTTATTACTACAACGGCGACTACAGGGCTGGTGCCCGCTATGTGCAAGAAAGCCGGCAACTCTACCGTGAATTGGGCAACGACTCGTTGTTGGCCATTAGCCTGCTCAATTTGGGCATCGAATACAAGCGGATGGGTTACCTGGATATTGCCTCCGCCGAACTGGAAGAAGGCCTCAAGGTAATTGGCGCGTCTGGCAAAGACCTTATTCGTGCTTATTTGCTCAATACTTTGGCCAATACCCGACGGTCACAGGGCGATCCCAGCACCGCACTTCCGTTACACCGGCAAGCGCTCAAAATTCGAATACGCCTGGGCAAAAAACCACCCATTGCGAATTCTTATAACAATCTTGGCAATACCTTTCTCGACCTGGAAGAGTTGGACTCGGCACAAGCTTACCTCAACAAGGCTTTGGTTTTGAAACAGGCAATTGGCAACCCGAGATCGGAGGCAAGTACCCAGCGCAATTTGGGCAGGGTGGCCATGAAATTGAGCGAATGGAACGTTGCCGAAAGCCGATTTCAGCAAGCACTCCAACTCAGCTTAACGGGTAAAAACACCAGTGGAGCCGCCGAATCCGCCAATTTTTTGGCCGAACTCTACCAACAAACCCGGCAATACGAGCTGCTGGATTCTGTGCTGCGGTTGGGAGAACAATGGGCAGAATCCTCAGGGGACGGTGATGTTTGGTTGGCCAACCTGGAACTGCAAAAAGCTCGACAGCAAGACCAAGGCAATTTAAAGCAAGCACTGATGTTGGGAGAACGCTATTTAGTGATTCGCGACAGCTTAAAGGGAAAAGGTGATCAGCGAGCACTGGGCGAAGTGATTATCGCCTACGAAAATGCCCGTGATCAATACGAAAAAGATTTGCTGATCCGCGACCGCAAGCGGGCCATTGCCGGAGGGATTGCGGTCATATTGATTCTTTCTGTTTTCTTCTACTTGCGCAACCGGTACAAGCAAAAAGCACTAAAAGTGTTGCAAGGAAAAAATCAGGAGATCGAAGCGCGCAACCATCAAATTGAACTGCTTTTCAGGGAACTTAACCACCGGGTAAAAAACAATTTGATGGTCATTTCCAGCTTGTTGAAACTCCAGGCCCGACAACTCACCGATGAGGGTGCCCGATCTGCCATTCAGGAAAGCAGAAACCGGGTAGAAGCCATGGGGCTCATTCATCAAAAGTTGTATCAAAATGCTCAAATTTCCCACATTCGACTTTCGGATTACCTTCGAAAACTGGTGCCCAACTTGCTGGCTTCTTATGGGTTTTCTACCCAATCGGTCGATCTCGAAATGGAAATCGCTGACATGGTAATTACCGTCGATACGGCGGTGCCGCTGGGTCTTGTTGTCAATGAATTGGTGAGCAATGCTTTTAAATACGCATACAAAAATGTAGATGCTCCTTGGCTAAAGGTGAGTCTTCAACCGCAGGGGGAACAATTGGAGCTGCTGGTACAAGACAATGGGCCGGGCTTGCCCGAAGAATTCAACAACCGTCGTGAGGGTTCTTTCGGATTGAAACTTGTTCACTCCCTAACTCGTCAAATGCGGGGAAAACTCACCATTAGCAACCGTCCGGGAGCCTGTTTTCAACTCCTTGTACAAGACACTCCCAAAAACGCCAACAAACCATCGGATGGATAAAATCAATGTATTGATATTGGAGGATGAAATCATTGTGGCCGAAACATTGGCTTCTGACCTGGAAAGCCTCGGCTACAACGTAACCGATATTGTAGACAACGGACCCGATGCCCTCGCCTCGGTAGAGCGGCAAATGCCCGACATTGCACTGCTCGATGTACAGGTAATCGGAGACTGGGACGGCATCGAAACCGCCTCCCGCATTGTGGCCCATCAATCGATTCCCATCATTTACCTCACCGCACACGCCGACAGTCAAACCGTGAGCCGCGCCAGAGCCACACATCCTGCTGCCTTTTTAGTGAAGCCCTACAACGACCGGGAATTGCCCATTGCGATGGAGTTGGCCTTGGATGAGTTTCGAAAGAAAGAGGATGGCAGTAGTCCCTCCACATCCGAAACAACTACTACCCACGAAGAAACTCCGAGCGGACTTCCCTTTCAACTCAATGACGTTGTATTCATCAAAGCAGGAGCAGGTCGCAAAAAAATAAAGCTGACCGATATTCTTTGGGTAGATGGTAGTAACAATTACGTGGAACTCCACACCCTGAGCGGACGCTTTGTGCTTTCCCACACATTGAAGGTATTTCTCGAAACCATTAACCTGCCACAATTGGTCCGTATCCACAAATCGCATGCGGTGAATCTCGATCGCATCGACAACGTAAGTGCCGATAAAGTAATGGTGGGGGATCACCCCATTCCGATTGGCCGCACCTACCGCGATCATTTGATGAAGCACCTGCGATTGCTGTAAAAAAGAAGGGTAAAGTCTTCTCTCCCCTTCCATGATCTCGCTTACATTCTAATTTTCAAAATCTGCAAAAATGTTATGCATGCATAACATTTCTTTTTTATATTTGGAGGAGCAGCCTATGAAACAGCAAAAAACAGTAGACTTTCACATCCGTTGGGCGTGGCAAAGAATCTCTCGCTTGTACAACAACGAAGCGATGAAAAATGGATTCACCATGTCTATTGGATATGTGCTGCTCAACATCGATACACAAACCGGTACTCCCTCCACCAAGTTGGGCCCTAAGATGGGCATGGAACCACGCAGCTTGACGCGCACCCTGAAGTCCATGGAGGAGATGGGCCTTATCGAACGCAGACCCGACCCGGATGATCGCCGGTTGGTACGGGTCTTTCTTACCAACCTGGGCAAGGCCAAACGCAAGGTTAGCAGGGAAACGGTGATTCGATTTAACGAATCGCTTCAAGGCCAGATCGAGCCCCAGAAACTCTCCGTTTTTTTCGAGGTAATCGAACACTTCAATCACCTGTTAGATACAGATTCACTCCTTAAGGAGAAAACCACATAAACGAACTACTACACATTATAGAAGCGCATGAAACGAACCATTGAGAAAGTCGCCGTCCTCGGATCTGGCGTCATGGGCTCCCGCATTGCCTGCCACTTTGCCAATGTAGGCATAGAGGTCTTGTTGCTCGACATTGTTCCACGCGAACTCAACGACAAGGAAAAGGCAGCTCAACTTACCCTCGAGCATCCCAAGGTCAGGAACCGAATTGTGGACGATGCCCTCAAATCTGCACTCAAGTCTAATCCATCACCCATCTACCGCAAATCGATGGCCAACCGGATTACTACCGGAAACCTCGAAGATGATCTGGCCCAATTGAGCGGCTGTGATTGGATCATTGAAGTAGTTATCGAAAACTTGGAAATCAAGCAATCGCTGTTTGAAAAGGTGGAGCAGCACCGCAAACCAGGCACTTTAATTTCTTCCAATACCTCCGGAATTCCCATCGGAATGATGTTGAAAGGGCGCAGCGAAGATTTTCAAAAGCATTTCTGTGGAACACACTTTTTCAACCCTCCACGCTATCTGCGACTACTTGAGGTCATTCCCACTCCTAAAACTGATCCCGAAGTAGTGGATTTCCACATGGAGTTTGGGAGTCAATTTCTGGGTAAGTCTACCGTGCTCTGTAAAGACACCCCTGCATTTATTGCTAATCGGGTAGGTGTTTATTCAATTATGGCGCTGTTTCATCAAGTGAAGGAAATGGGCCTGACCATAGATGAAGTGGATAAACTTACCGGCCCCGTTTTGGGAAGGCCTAAATCGGCCACCTTCAGAACCTGTGACGTTGTAGGGCTCGACACCTTGGTCAAAGTGGCGGGTGGTTTGGAAGCAAACCTTCCCAATGATGAAGCCCATCACCTGTTTGCGGTGCCTGAGTACATCACCAAAATGGTGGAAAACAATTGGCTGGGAAGCAAAACAAAACAAGGTTTTTACAAAAAGGTGAAAGGAGAAAATGGCAAGAGTCAAATCCTCAGCCTGAACCTGGAAACCCTCGAATACGAGCCCAAGAAAAAAGTAAAGTTTGCTACCCTCGAAGCTGCCAAACCCATCGACGATCTAAACGATCGAACCAAAGCACTCTTTGCAGGGAAAGACAAAGCCGGAGAATTCTACCGGAAGTTTTTTGCCGGCCTGTTTCAATACGTCACCAATCGGATTCCCGAGATTTCAGACGACCTCTACAAAATCGACGATGCCCTCAAAGCTGGTTTCGGCTGGGAATTGGGTCCGTTTGAAACCATGGATGCCGTAGGCTTAGAAAAAGCCATTGGCTTAATGGAAGCAGCCAACGTGAGACCTGCAGAATGGGTGTACGAAATGAAAGCTGCCGGAGTGGAGTCCTTTTACCGGGTGCACGCTGGTAAGCGAGAATACTATGACATCGCTCAAAAATCCTATCAGGTAATTCCGGGGCAAGACGGCTTGTTGAGCCTCAGCAACCTGCGTTCGGAAGAGCACGTGGTCTGGAAAAATTCAGGTACCACCATTACCGATCTGGGAGACGGCATCCTCAACCTCGAGTTCCACACGAAGATGAACACCATCGGCAGTGAGGTGATCCAAGGCATCAACAAGGCATTGGACCTGGCCGAGGAAAGTTACCGGGGACTGGTGCTCTACAACGAAGGGCAGAATTTCTCTGCCGGAGCCAACGTAGGCTTGATGTTTATGATGGCGGTGGAACAAGAATACGATGAGTTAGAATTTGCAGTAAAGGCCTTCCAAAACACAACGATGCGACTGCGCTACTCTTCCATTCCGGTAGTAGTTGCTCCGCACGGACTTACCCTCGGCGGGGGAACAGAAATCTGTTTGCACGCCGATAAGGTCATCTGCCATGCCGAAACCTACATGGGACTGGTAGAATTTGGGGTGGGTCTCATTCCTGGCGGTGGAGGCACCAAAGAGTTTGCCCTCCGCGCTTCGGACGAATACGAAGAAGGCGGCATTCGCACCAACGTGCTTCGCAATCGTTTCTTAACGGTGGGTCAGGCCAAGGTTTCTACCTCTGGACCAGAAGCCTTTGAGCTGGGCTATTTGCGCGAAGGTAAAGACGAATGGATCGTTTCCCGCGATCATCAACTGGCTTATGCCAAAGAAGCGGCCATCAAACTGGCGGAAAAGGGATATCAAAAACCGTTGGAACGCAAAGACATCACGGTATTGGGGCAAGAAGGTTTGGGCATTGTATACGCCGGGGCCAACTCTATGCTGGCCGGTAATTACATTTCGCAGCACGATCAACTGATTTCGCAAAAACTCGGCTTTGTGCTATGTGGAGGAGACTTGTCTTCCAACACCAAAGTTTCGGAGCAGTTTCTCCTGAAACTCGAACGCAGAAAGTTTGTAGAGCTCTGTACGGAGCGCAAAACCTTGGAACGGATGCAAAGCCTGCTCACTACCGGTAAAATTTTAAGAAACTAATTGAATCAATCAGGCAGAGTTTGCTCTGCTAAAAATTATACAACTATGGACGCCTATATTGTTGCCGCCAAACGCTCCGCGGTCGGGAAAGCTCCCCGGGGTGTTTTTCGCTTTACCCGGCCCGATGACCTCGGTGCTAAAGTGATGAAGGGAATGCTGGATACGCTTCCCAACCTCGAAAAAGATCGAATCGACGATGTGATCGTTGGCAATGCTACTCCCGAGGCCGAACAGGGCCTCAACCTGGGTCGCATGATCTCACTGATGGGCCTGGACACGGTAAAAGTGCCGGGGATGACCGTGAACCGCTACTGTGCTTCGGGTTTGGAAACCATCGCTATTGCGGCTGCTAAAATTCACGCCGGCATGGCCGATTGCATTGTGGCTGGTGGTGTGGAATGCATGTCGCCCATTCCGTTTGGTGGATGGCGCATTGTGCCCAATTCGAATGTGGCCTTAGCACATCCCGACTGGTATTGGGGCATGGGCCTCACCGCTGAAGCGGTGGCTCGGGAATACAACGTGAGCCGTGAAGACCAGGATGCTTTTGCATTGCAATCCAATCAAAGAGCGGTGGCTGCCATTAAAGAAGGTCGTTTCAAAGACAGCATCGTTCCCATTGATGTGGAGGAAGTTTACCTGGACGGCAACGAAAAACGACAAACCCGGAGCTACAAAGTAGATACGGACGAAGGACCGCGCGCGGATACCTCTTTAGAAAAGATGGCTCGATTGCGTCCGGTTTTTGATGCAAAAGGATCGGTCACTGCGGCCAATGCCTCACAAACTTCTGATGGTGCAGCCTTCGTAGTAGTGATGTCGGAAAAGATGGTAAAAGAACTCAACCTGGAGCCTATTGCCCGCTTCGTGTCACACGGTGTGGCGGGTGTTGCGCCCCGCATTATGGGCATTGGCCCGGTAGATGCGGTGCCCAAAGCAGTTGCCAAGGCAGGATTGGCCGTGAAAGACATTGAGCAGTTTGAGCTCAACGAGGCTTTTGCTTCCCAGTCTTTGGCGGTGATCCGCGAACTGGGACTCGACCCGGAAATTGTGAACGTGAATGGCGGAGCTATCGCCCTGGGCCATCCGTTGGGATGCACCGGAGCGAAACTTTCCGTGCAATTGTTTGATGAAATGCGCAGGCGCAAACAGAAATACGGCGTTGTAACGATGTGTGTAGGCACTGGACAAGGCGCTGCTGGAGTATATGAATTGTTGAATTAAGCCACCGAAAAACCATGGAAACCACAACTGCAACTCAGAAAGCTGCCCTCAAAGGTGGCGAATTCCTGGTCCGGGAATCCCGGGCGGAAGACATTTTCACTCCCGATGAGTGGAATGAAGAACAACAAATGATTGCGGCTACTTGCCGTGAATTTTTGGAACAAGAAGTTTTTCCCAACCTCGAACGCATCGACGATATGGAACCGGGCCTGATGCCCTCTTTGCTCGAGAAAGCGGGTGAATTGGGTATCCTGGGCATTTCGATTCCTGAAGAATACGGTGGATTTGGTAAAGATTTTACTACCGGAATGCTCACCACCGAAGTCACCGGAGCCGGGCACTCTTTTGCCGTGGCTTTGGCTGCACACACCGGTATTGGCACGTTGCCCATCCTCTATTACGGCAACGAGGAGCAAAAACAGAAATACGTTCCCAAGTTGTCCTCAGGAGAATGGAAAGGCTGCTACTGCCTCACCGAACCTGGATCGGGATCGGATGCCAACTCCGGTAAAACCAAAGCTACCTTAACCGAAGACGGCAAGCATTACATCATCAACGGGCAAAAGATGTGGATCACCAACGGTGGTTTTGCGGATGTGTTCACGGTGTTTGCGAAGATCGACGACGATGAAAACCTCAGCGCTTTCATCGTAGAGAAAGATTATGAGGGCATTTCGCTCAACCCGGAAGAAAAGAAAATGGGCATCAAGGGCTCCTCTACCCGTCAGGTGTTCTTCAACAACTGTAAAGTACCAGTAGAGAACTTATTGAGTGAGCGCCAGCAAGGTTTTAAGATTGCGTTGAACATCCTTAACCTTGGGCGGATCAAATTGGCCGGTGCCGCCTTGGGCGGTTGTAAGGAAGCCATTTCCCAATCGATCAATTACGCCAACGAGCGCGAACAATTCGGGCGTTCGATCGCCAAGTACGGTGCCATTAAATACAAACTTGCCGAGCAGGCCATTCGCACTTATGTGATGGAAACGGCCACCTACCGTTGCAGCCAAAATGTGGAAGATGCCATTGCCGATCTAATTGCCAACGGCATGGACAAAAACAAAGCCATTTTGAAAGGCGTAGAGCAATACGCTGCGGAGGCTGGTTTGTTGAAAGTATTTGGTTCAGAAGTGCTCGACTATGTGGTAGACGAAGGAGTACAAATCTTTGGCGGTATGGGCTACTCGGCCGAAGCACCAATGGATCGTGCTTACCGTGATGCCCGAATCAACCGCATTTTTGAAGGCACCAACGAGATCAACCGCATGTTGATTGTAGACATGATGCTCAAAAAAGCCATGCGCGGAGAACTTGACTTGATGGGACCCGCTCAGAAAGTAGCTGCCGAACTGATGTCGATTCCAGATTTTGGCGATGATGACGATGCCCCTTTTGCCGCTGAGAAAAAGTTGGTGGCCAACTTTAAGAAGGCCGTTTTGATGGTGGCTGGCTCTGCTGCGCAAAAGCTCATGATGACCCTGGCCAAAGAGCAGGAAATCTTGATCAACCTGGCCGACATGCTCATTGATGTGTATGCCAGCGAGTCGATCTTGCTGCGGGCTGAGAAGCTTTATAACCTCAAAGGAGAAGCTGCCGCAGCCAATGCAATGGACATCATGAAGGTTTACCTTTACGATGCGGCCGATCGCATCCACAAGTCGGGCAAAGATGGCATCAACGCGTTCCAGGATGGAGACGAGCAACGTATGATGTTGATGGGCCTCAAGCGTTTTACCAAAACTGGCCCCTTGAATACCAAGGAAATTCGCCGAAGAATTGCCGATCGTTTGATCGAAGCCAATAAATACGCCTTTTAATCGAAGTCGTTTCGATTGAAAAAAATACCAAGGCCCATCGGGAATTTTTTCCTGATGGGCCTTTCTTTTTAATGGCCATTGGCCCCCTTACCAGTCGCTAATTTCTACTGGTTTATTTTCAATTCTGCACTATCAGAAAGCCTTTGGCAGCTACTTTGCTACCTTTGATCCCATGCGTTGGTTGCTACTTTGGATCTTTTTTCTTTTTTGGTGCCCTGCCCATGCACAACAAGGGTCTGAGGTTTACCTCATTCCGGTAAGCGGTTCAGGCGCTGATCTTCAATTGGGTGAAGCAATCAACATCTCACAACGACCGGGCTATGACAACCAACCGTGGTTTAGCCCTGATGGACAACAGGTGATATTCAGTTCCTTACGCGATGGCCAAGCCGATTTGTACGCTTACTCAATCGCTAAAAAGAAGCTTCGAGCGATTACGCAAACGCCTACCAGCGAATTTTCTCCCCGCATCACACCCGACGGCCAACACCTGAGTTGCATCGTAGTAGAACCCGATTCTACCCAACGGATTTGGCAAATGCCCTGGAAACCGTCAGGAGGCCCAATTCAAAAATTAGAATTAGCAGCTCCACACCTTCGGCGGTTGGGCTATTACGCCTGGATAGATCAGCAACACCTCGCACTTTTTGTGATCACTGAACCCTTTTCCCTGCAAGTGGCAACCGCCAATGCTCCTACCCCCAAAGTGGTGACTGCCCCCATCGGCCGGTGCGTACTTCCTGTTCCGGATGAACCTGCGGCTTCTTTCGTTGACAAACGCGACTCCAACAGCTGGGTCATCAAAAAATATAGGGCAGATCGACCACTTCGCGACCTCATTCCTGCCCTCGACCAACAAGAAGACTTTTGCTGGACCTCTGAGGGTGGCCTATTGATGTTCAATAAAAACGGAGTCCTGCATTACTATCACCCCAAACACCACCGCCAATGGCAACCCATTGGGGCCACGGGCTTAGGCGCTAACCTGAGCCGTTTAAGCTTTGACCCTCAAGGCAAATACCTGGCCGTGGTGGTAGCCGAAGAATAACATGCCTACTTCCCCCATTCCCACAGACCGTTTTCTCATCAGCACCGCTCCTGAGCGATTAGATATTCCTTATTTGTTGGAATACCTCCGCGCCTCCTACTGGGCCAAAGACTTAAACCTGGAACGCTTCGAAACCTCGGTCGCCAACTCGTTGTGTTTCGGAGTGTATGAAGGCACAAAGCAGGTAGGCTTTGCGAGGGTGGTTACCGATCGCGCCACCTTTGGTTACGTTGCCGATGTTTTTATTGACGACCACTACCGGGGTTTGGGTCTTGGCAATTGGCTGATGGAATGCATTCAAAACCATCCTGATTTAACTGCGGTACGTAAGCTCTTGTTGCAAACCTTAGATGCCCATTCATTTTACCAAAAGTTAGGATTTGAGGCACTTTCGAAGCCAGAAATGTTGCTGGAATGGATTCCGGAGGCGTCCCGAAAAAATAGCTTATAACAAAAAAGCCCGCTCTTTCGAACGGGCTCTTTGTGCAGTTGCAAACTGCAAATCTGTTTTGGGACAGGTTAGCTAGCCTCTAGCACCCCCATGGATGCAATGACTTCAAGGTTAAAGTTGTCTTTAGCTTGCATAAAGGAAATTCGCGGGTTTTGTTCTGCTCCAAATTTCCTTTTCTCCACATCAGCAGAGAAGCCAAGTTGTACGGACTTCACGTTCAGCTCCCGGGCACGAAGCATCACGCGATACAAAGCTTGTTTGTACAGTTTGTGCGACTCCAGGTAATCGTAATCCATTCCGATGATCATCGGATGGTAACCATTCTCGGTACGATAACACCACAAAGCTGCTAAGGGCAAGGCTTCTTCGCGGGAATCATGTTCCGGTTTCAGGTTGATTACCAAGAACTCCCAATTGTCGAACTCCGACATCTTTTGCAAAATATCCACTGGATAATCGTAGAAGTTGAGTCCAAAGTTCCGTCGTTTCACATTGAGGAACAGCTGGTAGTAATAGTCGGCTTCGGAAGCAGTAATCTGGTTTTTGATGTCTACATCAAACAAATGTTCGAACCGCAGCACTTCTTTTTTCAAGTTTTTGCGGGCATTAGCAGACGCGCCTTCCAGGTACTGATCGAAGGTATCCCATTCCATATCTGAAACCACATTGGCATTGGGCATGTCGATTTTCAAGAATCCCTTTTCCAGGAAATAATCTTTCAAATCAGTGTCGTTAGCATCAAAATCGCCAATCACCAATGATCTTGCTTCTGACAAATCCTGTTGACCACCTACCGCATCGAACAGCTCATTGAGCACCTCACGCCACTTGGAGTAACTACGGTCAATGTAGAGGTGTTCTCCCAGTGAAATCATCGATCCTCCGATAAATGATTTGGAGGCCAGGTAATAAGGATCGGACTTCCGACGGTTTTCAATCTGTGCCGAAATGGAAGGCAAGGCTACAAAGTCGTCTTTGAAAATTCCTGCGGTGAAGAAAGTGGCACACCTTACTTTGCCTGCCTTGTCGCGAACGAGGTAATAGTGAAAATCCCAGTTTTCTTCTGGTTTGTCATTTCCTGAAAAGGCCGTTTCCATGAAACGCATCCCTTCCCAGTCGAACACGCCTCGGTCGGCCATAGCAGTGTTCCAGGTAGCGGCATCTACTTCTTGAATGCTTCGAAAATGCTCAATCTGGTGTTGAGCCGCCGGGCTCAAATCAGCCACCACTGGCTCTTCTACTTTAATGGTAGCCGCTTCTTCTTTGAGTGAAAGGTTGAAGGCTTTGCGCACTTGATTTTCAGTACGACCTTCATCTTGTAGCGCACGAGGAAAATGGAATACCATCGCATCGATCAGGGTCCGAATGTCTTCCTTGGTATGGTCCCGGGTAAGTCCGAAACGAATTCCGGTGTGTTTTACTGGCACCATTGGAAAAAAGGAGGCATTGATGTAAATGCCATCATCCATAAGGCGTTTCACCATGTTGTAACCTACTCCGGGCTGTCCCATACCTACAAAGAAAATGGGGGTAGACGGGTTAGATACTACCGGTAGTCCCGACTTCTCCAATTGCCGGTTGGTGTACTTCACCAAGGTGCGCAAGTCGTGCTGCAGCTTGTAGATCTCATCACTGTTGTGAATTTGGGCAGAAGCCATACAGGCACCAATATCTCCAGGTGAAAGCGGTAGGGAGTAACTCAAAGGCCCTCCAAATACTTTTACTTTTCGATACCACTCTTCGTTGGGAAAGACTGCAATGCCACCGTGAACGCCAAATCCTTTCGCCATTGTGGTCACCAGCATCATTTTGGGGTGCAGGCCGATTTCACCAAAAACGTATCCTGTTCCATTGGGACCCGCCCAACTCACGCCGTGGGCATCGTCTACGTAAAGGTAAAGTTGTGGGTGCTTGTCGAGCAGGTCCACCAGGTCATGTGCTGGCAAAGCATCGCCAAACATAGAGTAAACTCCATCGGCCATGTACCAGATTTTCTTGTGTTTCGAGGACAATTTTGTGACCATCCTATCCAGCATTTCCAAATTGCTGTGGCGGATCATTTCAATAGTTACTCCACGTTGCCGTTGAAGCTGAGCAGCGGTTTGCATGCTAAAATGTGCTTGTTGATCGAGAATAATTGCGTCCTCCCGATCTACCAGCGAAGGCAATAAAGAAATGTGGGCAGCAGAGGTTCTGGAATAAACCAATGCAGGGTGACCAAACATTTTTGATACCGCTTCTTCCAATTCTGCCAAAATATTGGTCAGAATGTAGGTTCTGGACATTACCGATTGAGTGCCGTACTCTTGAATGTACTGGATGGCTTGCTCTTTGAGCCGTGGGTCGTGCTCTAAAGCAAGGTAGCTCAAGGATCCGAAATTCAATCGATCCTGATCCCCCACCTCAATTTTACGACCAGTCACTGCTCCCTTGCCAGTGGTCAGGTGAACTATCCCCCGATCCTTGGCATTGGTGAACATCGTATCGATCGTGTCCAAATGATTGTTATGGTTAATTTTTGCCATAGAAATACTGTTGAGTTTTGTAGTAGCGTATTAATACGCACTGGTTATAGGTTATGGCAGAAGAACTGGGCCCGAGTCTTCTAAACGCGGCAATACTAAGGGATTAAGAAACTTTTCAGAAAAATTGTTCTTAAAGTTTCTCACATATTTCTGTTCAAGATATGAGTTATCAACACTGTATCTAAAAAACTGTATTACAGATACTTAAATAAAAAAAACAGGATCAACAGTCGTAATTCGACACTCACCCGTATTTATACTTGTTAAGAACTCGAAAATTGTAGTACCTTGACAAAACACAATCTAACCTTCGTTTCTTTGGTGGAAGTAAAATTTGGTTCTATGCCGCATGAGTAGCGAAACAATTGTCACTTGGCCTGTCTTAAGCATTGAAAATAGACGCTAGCCAATATGGTTGACAAAAACTTATGGATTCGCTAAATTGTAGCTGGATAATTAGAGATAAGCTCACCCAATCATTTTTCAATTGCCTCATTTGACTAATGACCCATTGGTCAAATTGAAGAATAAGTGCCTCTGAGTTGAACAAATCGCTAGAGGAAGAAACGACGTACCAAACGCATGTGCTATGCAATATGAAAGCGAAAACGAATATGTAAAGATCTGGGTGGACAAAGGCATACTTAATGGTGTCTACAAGGTCCGTGATGTAGATCTGGGAATTGCTCAACAATGTGTTGACTTTCGTTTAGAACGTACCGATTTCAGGCCCTTTCCCTGTTACATTGAAATGGGCTCCATCAAAACCATGACCAAAGAAGCAAGGGATCATTTTGCTTCGGAGCGCGGCTACAGTGGAATTGTAGCTTGTGCGCTTTTGGTAGATTCTTCCATCAACCGCCTTATCGGCAACTTTTTTCTGCGGATTTCTAAGCCCAAGGCGCCTACCCGATTGTTTACCGACAAATCAAAAGCCATTACTTGGGTCACACAGTTTGTGACGGCGGAGCACCAAATGGCCCATAATTCGTAAAGATTTCCATCAGGTTTACCTTAAAAATTTTCAAGTCTGATAACTTTGGAGCATTTGTCCCGTATGTGAGGATGCAATAGTCTACCACTGTTACTGAATTGAGCCAATTGAACGAGATAGAACGGATCAACCGGCTGTTGCTACAGCTGGCGTCCGGTAATTTTTCGTACCGCGAGGAAGTCCTCCATGAAAACAATCATCTGGAGGGCATTATCACCGGGATCAACATGCTGGCGGAGGAGCTTGAATCCTCTACGGTTTCCCACGACTACCTCAACAGCATTTTTAAAGGGGTTGTGGACATGTTGGTGGTGCTTAATTCTGATAACACCATTCGCCAAATCAACGAAGCGGTAACCAAGGAACTGGGCTATTCACCCGAAGACCTTATTGGCCAACCTTTTGTTTCGCTTTTTAGCGAAATAGACCCCATAGCCTTGCATACCTCCAACGAAAGCCTTTATGAAAAGGGGGTTTGCTACAATGTAGAGGCGACTTTTAAAACCAAGGAGGGGAAATCTATTCCGGTTTCGTTTTCCTCCTCCCTGCTCTACAACAACGATCAGCACATCAACGGGACCCTCTACATCGCCAAAAATATTTCTAAGCTCAAAAAAGTGGAGCGCGACCTTAAGGTTATCAACCACGAGCTAAAAACTTTTGTCTACAAAGCTTCTCACGATTTAAAAGGTCCCATCGCTTCTATTTTGGGGCTCACGAATGTGGCAGGGCTCGAAATTGAAGATGCGGCAGACGGTGAGATTAGAGGCATTGCAAAAGAATACCTGGGCCTTATTCAAGACAGTGCTTCGATGATGAACAGCATTTTGCTCAATTTGATCGACATCACCTACCTGAAACAGGCAAGGATGAAGATTGAACCCATTGATTTTGAAGACCTGATTCGCTCCATTTATAACAGTTTGCGTTTTGTGAAGGAGTTTCAAAAAGTAGAGTTACGCCTGAACATTCAACCGGAGATTCAATTTCACAGCGATATTAAAGTGGTCAAGTCTATTTTGCAGAACCTGCTTGAAAATGGACTCAAATACCACCGGAACGAAATTCGAGAACCCTGGGTAGCCATTGATGTGCAACAAACCAAAGCTGGTGTGTTTTTACAAGTGAAAGACAACGGCATCGGAATTCCTAAAGAAGTACAAGGGCAGATTTTCGAAATGTTTTTTCGTGCCTCCAACAAGTCTGCCGGAACAGGCCTTGGACTGTATATTGTGAAGAATGCAGTAGAACAGATCAACGGAAATATTCAACTTTTCAGTCAGCCATCGGGTACAACATTTAAAATAGATTTACCATCTTTGATTAGAACTGAGGTGGAAATCCATCCCAGCGCGTAACCCGAACTAACCTTGAGCGCACCCCCCGAACGTTCTCGCTTCAAAACCGTTTTGTTGGTTGATGACAGCCGATTCGATAACCTTGTACACGAACGGCTCATCATCCGCTCAGGTCTTTGTGAGCACCTGGAAGTATATCCCAATGGTAAATTGGCTATTGATGCTTTGGCTGATCCTAACCATGAAAATGCCCACCAATTGGCCGAAACCGATCTTATTTTACTGGACATCAACATGCCGATCCTGGATGGTTTTGGCTTTTTAAAACGGTTTCCTGAATTGACTCCTACATTAACTCAGCGAGTTAATGTGGTCATTCTCACTTCTTATATTAACCTGGAAGACAAACGCCGGTCCTCTGAATCTCCTTTTGTGGCCGGTTATATCAACAAGCCTCTAACCGAGGACAAATTAGCTGAATTGGCTGATTTGTAGGCAAAAAAAGGGATTGAAGCTTATCCTTTTCAATTCGCTACCTTTGGCCACACTAGAAAATGGAATGAATTGAAGTTTACCGATTTCCCGCTTGACTCAGAGGTGTTAGAGTCAGTCCTTAGCATGGGATTTGAAAATGCTACCCCAATCCAGGAACAAGCAATTCCTGTTATTCTCGAAAACAAAGATCTTATTGGTTGTGCGCAGACGGGCACAGGCAAAACTGCTGCTTTTCTAATTCCGCTTATTCAGAAGCTACGCAACACGCCAGGCAATAAGATCAAAGCTTTGGTGATTGTTCCTACCCGAGAACTAGCCATACAGATCGACCAGGCAATGGACGGGTTGAGCTATTTTACCGGAGTGAGTTCTTTTCCAGTGTATGGCGGTGGACAAGGGGATGTTTTTAGCGACCAGAAAAAAGCCATCATTCAGGGGGCCGACTTGTTGATTGCTACACCGGGACGCTTGCTTGCACACATCAAATTGGGTTATGTAGACTTTAGCAGCCTCAATACCTTGATACTCGATGAGGCGGATCGGATGCTGGACATGGGCTTTTTCCCCGATATCAAAACCATTACTGAAAAATTGCCCGAAGAACGGCAATCGCTGATGTTTTCGGCCACTATGGCTTCAGAAATTCGGAAACTTTCCAACCAGATACTCAAAGAACCGGAACAAATCAACCTCGCCATTGCCAAGCCTGCGGAGGGCATTACTCAACGTTGTTTCTTGGTATACGATGGCAAAAAGATTGCCTTGCTGGAACACTTGTTGGCGGAAGAAGAAGTACAAAACATGCTGATTTTCGCTTCGCGGAAAACTTCGGTAGATACCATTGTTCGTTCTCTGCAGCGAAAAAACTACGATGCTCGAAGCATCCACTCCGGCAAATCACAGGACGAGCGGAACGAAACGTTGAGGGCCTTTAGAAATGGACACGTCAAAATTTTGGTGGCCACCGATATTCTTTCTCGGGGCATCGACATTGAAGGCTTGAGCCACGTGGTCAACTACGATATTCCCGACGATGCAGCCGATTACGTGCACCGCATCGGGCGTACTGCCCGGGCCGATGCCACAGGAATGGCTATTTCTTTCATCAACGAAGACGATCAATTCAAAATTTCCAACATTGAGGCCTTGATCGAAAAGGAACTGGAAAAGGAGAAAACACCCGGATCGATTGGAGAAAGCCCGGAATACGATCCCAACCGAAGGCCTTCGCGCGGACGCGGTCGTGGCCGTGGCCGAGGTCATGGAGGTGGTGGCGGCAGAGGACGGTCACACGGTGGCGGAAAAGGCCAGCGTCACCAGGGCAACCGTAACCGCAACAAAGACCGTAACGCTTCGGCAAAACCCGGTGGGGATACGCAAAATAACAATCAAGGAGGCTCCTCTTCCAACAAGAAAAAGAAACGTCCTTTCAGAAGGAAAAAGAAAGGCGGAGGTTCCAATGGAAATGCTGCTCCACCTTCCTCCCAGGGGAAAGAGTAACTTTTAGCACTGATGTAACATTTGGAGGGGCTTCGCGTCACACAAACAATGTTTGTGAGTGAATTTCGTTCCTTGGATGCCCTCTAACCTCTCCCTCATGATTCGACTGCTGCTATTGGCAACCGGCCTGTTGTTGTGCTTCGCCCTTACTGCCCAAGATTTCGATGCTCCTAAAGCCACTACTGTTCCTTACTACGACACGCTCTTTGGTGAGGTGTTTCCCGATCCTTACCGGTGGATAACCAACAAGGAAGACCCGGAGGTGATGAACTATCTTTACGCTGAAAATGCGTATGCGGACCGTACCTTACAATCAACGGAAATCCTGCAAAAAAACCTCTATGAGGAAATAAAAGGCTATTCGCGGGAACGCTTTTCGTCACTGCCTACCAGGCGCGACAGTTTTTATTACTACAACCGGTACGACAAGCACTCGAACTACCCGATTATCGCGCGCAAAAAAGACAGCCTGACTGCCGAGGAAGAAATTGTGCTTGATGGAAACAAACTGGCAAAGGGTCAATCTTATTTCGTTCTGCAATTTGTGTCGGTCAGCTTTGACCATCAGTTGGTGGCCTACGGGCGCAACCAATACGGCGGAGATGCTGGTGACTTGCGCATCAAAGACATTGTGGGCGACAGCTTACTCCCCGACAAGATACCTGGTGTTGGTGGCGTGGTTTGGGCCAAAGACAACAAGACTTTGTTCTATATTTTCGAAGACCCCAAAACCAAACGTGCCAACCGTATTTTTAGGCACCGCATTGGCACTCCGAAAGAAGCGGATGTATTGGTTTATGAGGAAAAGCGACCGGGGTATTTTCCCTCCATTGGCCTGTCAGATTCGCGAGACTACATTTTGTTGATGTCCAGCAGTTTCGTAGACAGCAAGGTATGGGTGTTGCCTTCCGATCAACCGGAAGCTGCTTTTCAGCCTTTTGGCAACAAACTGCCTAAGGCCATGTATCAGTTAGACCATACGGCTGGCAACGAATGGACTTTACTCACCGACTTCAAGGCGCCTAACTATCGGGTAGTGCGGCTGACTTCACTCCAACAACCGACTGAAGATTGGAAAAATATTGTGACCGTACACGACAGTTCTTTTTTGCAGGATTTTCGAATGCTGAAGGATTACCAAATCACCCATATACTGGAGAAAGGCACACCGGTGATGCGAGTGCTCAATCGCAGCAACGATTCGAGCTTTGTACTTCCTTTTCCTGATGGGCCCTTCTCAGTGAGCCTGTTGGGTTCTTCCGATTATCAGGACAGCGTTATCCGCTACAGCTATACTTCGATGGTAGTACCGAGTCAGGTGCACGAATACAACCTCCGCACCGGGCACGACACCATCATCCGAAAAACCGAAGTGAAAGGCTACAAGGCCCGCAACTTTGAGAGTAAAAGGGTGTGGGCACCCTCGCGAGACGGCAAACGGATTGCGGTGGACTTGCTGTATAAAAAAGGGTTCAAACCCAACGGAAGTCACCCTGTGATGATGAACGCCTACGGCAGCTACGGCAACAACATAGACCCCAGTTTCACGGTGAGTCGCCTGGGCTACCTCGAACGCGGTTTTGTAATCGCTATACCCCACGTGCGGGGCGAAAGCTTTTTGGGTGTTGGCTGGCACGATGACGGAAAGTTGCTTAATAAGCAGAATACGTTTAATGATGTAGTGGATGCTACCGAGTACCTTATCGCTCAAGGGTATGCCGATCCCTCTCGGATCGCCTTGCAAGGGGGAAGTGCCGGAGGGTTATTGGTGGGAGCGGTGATCAACGACCGGCCCGACCTCTACTGTGCTGCCATTGCCAATGCGCCTTTTGTAGATGTGTTTTTCGACATGCACGACGAGGATTGGCCCAACATTGTGGCCCATTACGATGAAATTGGAAATCCGAAAATTCGGGAATACCACGACTACCTGTTGTCTTACTGCCCTTATCACAACTTGAAAGCACAGGATTATCCACACGTGCTGGTAACCAACGGCCTCAACGACAGTCGGGTACCCTATTGGGCCCCGGCCAAATGGGTAGCCAAGATGCGCACCTTGAAAACCGATTCGAACTTGTTGTTGCTCAAGACCGATATGTCGGGAGGGCATTTTGGTGCTTCTGGTCGCTACGAGCGTTGGAAGGAAACGGCCCAGGAAATGGCCTTTGTTTTTCAGGCGATGGGCATTCGTGAAAACTACCTGGTGGTCAGCGGAAAAGTGTTGGATGTCAACAAGGAGCCTTTGCCTTACGTAAATGTGTTTTTGGAAGGTTCTACCAAGGGCACGACCACCAACTACGATGGAGAATTTGCGCTTGAAGTAAAAGAGGATAAGCTGAATGACCTGGTGTTGCAATATGTGGGCTACGAAAAAAAGTCATTGCCTTTGTCCATCGACATGGAACTCACGGGCCTGGAGATCACTTTGGAGTCGGAAGATATTCAGCTGCCCCAATTCACCGTTTCGGCGAAGGCCAAAGACCCGGCGTATGGTATCATCAAAAACGCCATTGCCCGTCGGAAATACTACCTGGACCAGGTAGGTGCTTATTCTACCGACCTATATATGAAAGGAGCCACCCGACTGAATGAGATACCCGATAAACTGCCTCCGTTTTTAAGTGTAGAAGATCTGCCGGATTCCAACGACCTTGGCTTGATCTACCTTTCTGAGTCGGTTACCCGACTGCACAACCGAAAACCAACGGATAGAAAAGAGGAAATGATCGCTTCCAAAGTAGCCGGGCAAAGCGCTGGATTTAGCTGGAACCGGGCCTCGGATGTCTTGTTCAATTTCTACGAAAACCGGATTAAGCTGCGCGATGTTTCGGAGCGGGATTTTGTATCGCCTATTTCGTCGGGAGCCTTACTGTACTACAAGTATTCTTTGGTGGGCACTTTCCGTGAAAACGGCAAGACCATCAATAAGATCAAGGTCCTTCCACGCAGGAAAAGTGATCCTATTTTCCATGGACACATCTACATTGTAGAAGACGACTGGAACATTCACAGCCTGGATGTTTTTCTCACGAAAGATGCGCAAATCGAGTTTGTGGATACCATTCATATTGCTCAGGCTTACCTCGAAATGCAAGACAGTATTTGGATGCCTTTCTCCCTGAAAATCAGTTATGAATACAAGGTGTTTGGTTTCGATGCCACTTATCGGGCAATGGGTGTATTTTCCAACTACCGCATTAACCGCAGTTTCCCGGAGAAGTTTTTTAGAAACGAAATTTTCCGAATCGAGCGCGGAGCCAACCGCAAGGACAGCAACTATTGGGAAGTGGAACGCCCTTTGATCCTCACCGAAGAGGAGGTTTCCAGTTACCGTAGGAGCGATAGCCTGGAGCTACTTCAAAAATCTCCCGAATACCGCGACAGCGTTGATGCTCAGAGCAACCGCATTACGCTGGGCAAAGTGTTTTTGTCAGGCTATGATCATACCAACTCCATCGACAGCATTTATTGGGGCACCAACTCACTACTGGGTGCCTTGCAATACAACAATGTTGAAGGTGGAGTACTCAACGTGAAACCCTGGTTCTTCAAATGGCGCAAAGATGGATTCACCCGCTACAATGGCGCTTTTCGATACGGCGAAGCCAGTGAAAAAGCCTATGGAAAACTGCGGTGGCAACGGCAATTCAGCAATTTTAGTAAAGCACGATTGTCCATTACTGGTGGCCATTACATAGAACAAATAAACGGCGATCAACCCATTGACCCCTTGGTAAACTCGCTTTACACCTTGCTGCGGGAACAGCATTTTATTCGACTCTATGAACGATCGTTTGGAGAAGTGAACTATTTCAGAGAATGGTTGAATGGGCTTTATGGTTCGATAGCCGTGGAATACGCCGATCGTCAAGCAGTTGCCAGCAACCGCGACTACCGTTTGGTAGATGTACCCAACCGAGTCTTTGCGGACAATTCTTTGGAGAACTATCCTTCCGGGCCTGCCCGGGCAATGGCCCTGGAGGTGAAACTAACCTACCGGCACAAGCAGAAATATGCCACCTATCCAGATAGGAAACGTGCTTATGGTTCAGCCTACCCTACCTTGTATGCGCATTACCGCAAAGGTTTGCACGCGCTGGGCTCGGAGGTCAACTACGATTTCCTGAGCTTAGGTTTGGGCGATGACCTCAACCTGGGGCTACTGGGTGTGGCCAAATACGATGTCATCGCCGGTAGTTTTCTCAATCGTCGGTCGATGGCCGTATATGATTTCCAACATTTTATGGGCAATCAAACCACCATTGCTCAAAACAGTGGCTGGTCTTACAACCAAAACTCCCGCAACCAGATGCGGCAATTTCAAACGCTCGATTACTACTCCAACAGCACCAACCGTAGCTTTTTAGAGGGCCACTACGAGCAGCACTTCAATGGGTTTTTACTCAATAAATTTCCGCTTATCCGAAAGTTAAAATGGCAAACTGTAGCAGGAGCAAACGTGCTATTGACAGAAGACCGAGGTGACTACACGGAGGTCTTTGTAGGCATCGAAAACATTTTTCGCTTTCTAAGGGTGGACTTTGCCTCTTCCTACGAAAGTGGCGGAAGTGTGGAACCACAATTTCGTTTGGGCCTCGACTTAGGGTTCTAATGGAATCTACTGATCGCCTTCTTCTTCCTCTTTTTTAGCGTCTTCTTCTTCCTTTTTAGGATCGTTGTTGCCTTCGTCCGAATCGGAATCCTCATCATTAGGACCTTTCTCTTCCTGGCTATTGGGATCGGGCCGTTGCTCCAATTGCAACACCCCATTTTCGTCGTAATCCAAATCCAAAAGGATACGTTCACCATCTTTCAAACCAAGAATCCAGGCGTCTTCCACGCCTTCTTTGATCAGTTTTTGGCGCAAGGCTTCGGCCTTTTCCAGGTCTTTGAATTCACCCATCGTAAATCGGGTGATCTTATCTGGATAGGCTTTGATACGTACGCTTCCAAGGTGAGCCACAAACGCATATTTGAAGTTACCAGGGAACCGATAGGCTCCAATCTGAACGGTGTAGTCCATACCGGCAGGATAACCCAACTTCACCAATCCGGCATCTTCTGCACTCATGCCGTCAGGATTGGTCACATCAGGAGGTAGCTCCGCAAACCGGTCGGCAGCGGCCAACAAACGCAAGGCATTGTCAATGTCTTCCTGCAAGCTGAGAAAATCTTTCTCCCCGTTGAGTTGCTTGTAGTTGAAGCTGTATAAGTTAAAGTTGTGGTTCACTTTCACAAAGCGGTCGGTGGGCGCAATGTCTACGTACTCTACGTAGGGTTCTTGGCCGGGCACTACGACAGAAACTTTGTATTTTCTTCCAGGAACTGCCGTAAACGTGAATTTCCCGGTGAGGGCATTGCTGGAATAGGTGCCCAAAATCTCTCCCGTATCCGGGTCTTCCAGGATTATTTGTGCCTCGATGGGCTTGTCATCCAAACGAACCTCGCCATAAACCAGTACCAAAACCGAAGCGTTGTAGGCTCCGGGGCTCACCATGAACAGGTCGTGCTGATCGCCTCCTGATGCCATAGCGGAAGAAAAATAACCCCGTTCTCCATCGGCAGAAACGGTGTAGTAACGGTCGTCGGCCACGGTATTCACCGGATAACCAATGTTTTCGGGTTCGCCCCAAACTCCATTTTCTTTAAAAGCATGGAATATATCGTATCCCCCCATGCTGGTATGCCCGGAAGAACTGTAATAAAGGTTGACACCATCCGGGTGAATGAAGGGACAGTCCTCATCGTAGGGGGTGTTGACAGTTGGTCCTAAATTTTCGATATTGACCCATTCGTCTTTGTCATTTAATTCGGCCACATACAAATCACGGCCACCGAAACCTCCGGGCCGCTCACTAGAAAAATAAAGGGTGCGCCCATCTGCGCCCAAAGAAGCACTTCCCTCCCAGGAGTTGGAGTTGACCTCTCCGGCAATTTTACGTGGGAACCCCCACTTATCGCCAAGCAACTCGCTCATGTAGATGTCTTCAGAGGAGTGGGGATCACTTTTGTAAATGAACAGCTTTTGGCCGTCCACCGAAATCGAGGTAGCCGCATCATGCCCGAAAGTGTTGATGCTGTTGCCAATGTTTTCTGCTGGTTTCCAGGTATCGTCTTCGGTATTTTTGTAGGAAATAAGAATGTCTTCGTAGTACTGTCCTTTCTCATTGAGTTCACCCTGCCCGTCCATCAGGCCGCCTTTGCTGTTTTCTCCACGATACGTGTAGATGAGCACTGATTCGTCAGGGGTAATAACCGGACTGTATTCAGACCCCTCGTCGGTTGAAGGTGGTTTGAGCAACAGGAGGTCAACGTCCAACTCATCGTTGACCAAAGATTTACCATTTTCACAAAACGCGATGTAGCGCTCTGCTTTCACCCGGTTGGGGTTGTCTTCATCGGGATACTTTTCGGCGTATTCTTTGAAATAGGCAATGGCCTGATCAAATTCATACAGCAGGTGGTGCGCCCGTCCCAAGTTAAACTTCAGGTCTTCGAAGCTGGCACCGCTTTGTCCTAGCTCGGTTAAAATTTCTTTGGCCTTCTCGTGCTCGTTGGTTTTGTAGAGATAACAAATGCCCAATTTGTATTTCAACTCGTCAATCTCCGGATGCTTTTCCGACAAATCGCTGAAAAAGGGCAATGCTCTGAGGTAGAGTTCTTCGCCGAAGTAGTATTCTGCTTCTTTGAGGTTTTGTTTGTCTTCTTTGTCGAGTTTTTGTGCTGCTAACGGGAACGCCAACAACAAAAGGAACCCAAGGAAAAATAGTCTGGAAGAAGAGATCATGTGAAAATGCTTCAATTTCTACTGGCTTGGCCAAGACCAACACTTCGATCCTGGTGAGGACACTACAGAAGGTAAAATTAGGCTTTCCGCCAGTTTCTCACAATTCTCAATCGCAAGGAAAGCTCAATAAGCAATTACCTCAATCTCAGTCCGGCGATTCTTGGCGTGTTCTGTGGAAGAACAATCGGAATTGTTATCGCAATGATTGATCAACTGCGATTCTCCATGCCAGCGCTTTTCAATGCGTTCGGCATCAATGCCAGCGGCTACCAAGTAGGCTTCAGTAGTTTCTACCCTCCGTTTAGACAGGCGCTGGTTGTACGATTCAGTGCCGCGCGAATCGGTGTGAGAATTGAGGCGCACCCGTATACCTGGACGAGAACGCATAGCAACAATGAGTTGATCCAGCTTTTCTTTTTCAACTCCTTCTATGGTGGAACGGTCGAAATCGTGGTAAATAATTTCCAGCACCAAATCTTCTCCCCCCTTAGCCTGATTGCCCGTGGCAGTGGTAGTGGTAATGGTAGTGGTAGTGGCTGCCGCAGGTAGATTATCGTTTATTTCGGCATCAGAACTAACGATCTCAGCACTACCTCCGGATACTTTTCCTAACTCCGCCGGTTTTTCACGGCCATTCGCAGTTGCCTCAGCGAGGGCAGTTTCGGTAGCTTCCACATCTTCTACTAAGGCCAGAGCAACGTTGCCTAAGCCGAGGTCCATCAACTCCGACTGTACTAAAGCCAATTCATTTACGGTGGTGTAGGGCCCCAGTCTCAATTGGTATTGACCATTTTCCTTTTGCTCCAAAGGACTTCCTGCCAATTTTTCAAGGTTTTCAGCACCCGCACTTTTTACCTGACTTGAACTGAGTTGAAGCGCTAAGGCGGAGTTGAGCAATGGATGCCCAGCGGTCTTAGCCGTTTCAGTGGCGGGATCGCTTACTGTTTCTTGTCCAGGCACGGGGGTCATCGGCACATCGGCCAAACCCAAACCGTCGAGCATTTGCCGGGTTGCTGCCAACTCCCGGCTATCCTCAATGGTGCCCAATTGAAACCGGATAGCTCCGGAATCACTTTCAAATTTTTCCAGGTTGGGCATTTTACTTAGCCGTCTCCGCCCAACTTCATAGCGTTCGCCGGGAGGAATAATAATTTCCAACTTCTTTCCCAAAAGAGGATCAGTTCCATCCTGCCGTCGATTTTCTTCCTCGCGGGCTGCAGCCAGCGCTTGTGGACTAATTTCTAACACAGTAACGTATTCTGCGGCTTCTAACCCCTTGTCCTTCAGTTGCTTTTCCAAGGCCTCCAAGTCTTCTTTTGATTGCAAACCGGTGAAACGGTACCGAAAATTGCCTTGCTCGTCGGTACGACTTTCGGCACCTTGCAATGCCTGAAGCACCTCCTCCGAAAGTGTCGCTTTGTCTTCTGGCGTCAATACCAGCTCCAAAGCCAACCCGATGTCGTCGGGATTCGGTTTGCGCACCTCTTCTCGTGCCTCCTTTTCGGCTACAATCCGCACCTTTTCGGCCACAATACCGGTGTTGAAGCGCTCTTGCAAGGTGGTGGTACTCGGTTCATCTTCCGGAGGCAAGTTTACATTTCCGGTAGCCCATTCAAAATCGGCTTCCACCTGGGCAAAACCATTGATCTCATCTACCACCAGGCGCTCCACCTTGGGAGGTTGTCCGGGTACCTTTACCTGAATTTGGTATTCATGGCCAGGCTCTAAAAAGACCGAGTAGCTTCCATTAGCTGCATTGGAGCGGTGCACTGCGTGGTCGTTGCCACTGGTGAGATCGCGGATGTGCAATTCACCTTCCAAAGGGCGTTGGTCGATTCGTAGGGTGCCAAAAAGCTCCACCAGACGGGTGGGACGGAAAGCTTCTTCAAAAGTGGCAACAAAAATATCGTGCTGATTCCCCTGGTCGGCTCTGGCCGAAGAAAAATACCCTCTTCTACCATCGGCAGACATCACAAAGAAGCGGTCGTCGTCAGTGGTGTTGATCGGATAGCCAATGTTTTCAGGATGTACCCATCCGGTGTCGGAAAGGTAGCTAAAGAAGATGTCGTACCCGCCCATTGAGTTGTGTCCTTCAGAACTGAAGTAAAGCGTATTGTTGTCCGGGTGTATGAAGGGGGAATCTTCGTTCAATGCGGTATTGATGCGCGGCCCAAGGTTGCGAACGTACTTCCAACTCCCGTCGTCCATCAACTCTCCAACATACAAGTCGCGCCCACCATAGCCGCCGGGCCGATCGCTGGCAAAATAAATTAAGCATCCATCACTGGTAAGCGAGGCACTTCCCTCCCATTCATCCGTGTTCACATCGCCCTCCAAGGCCTCCGGTTGCGACCATTTGGTACCTTGCAATCGGCTAACAAAAATGTCTTCGTTGGTTTGTCGATCACTTTTGTATACCAGCAACTGTTGCCCGTCGGAAGACATTCCGATAGCGGCATCGTGTCCAAAAGTATTGAGGGAGTTGCCAATGCTTTTAGCTTCGGTCCAGGTGGTATCTTGCCGGTTGGCATAAAACACATCTTCGTAATACGTGCCATACCGATCGTCGAGGTCGCCTTTGGTATTCATGCGCCCTCCGCGACTTTCGGGCCCCCGGTAGGTGAAAATCAAAATGGATTCATCCGGAGTGATGAGCGGCACATACTCCGAACCTTCCAGGCTACTGGGTGGCTCCAACAACTCAATGGTAACCACCACAATTTCATCAATGGCCTTTTTCCCGAATCGGCAATAACTGAGGTATTGCTCTACCTCTTTGCGCCTTTCGGGCGACAATCCAGGTTGCTTTTGGTACTGCTGAAAAGCGGCAACTGCTTCGTCAAAATTATAGAGGTAGTGATGCGCTTTGCCCAAAAAGAAAAACAGTTCCGTTTTCGGGTATTCCGCCGTTTTCAATTCTTCTAACCATTTCAGGGCCTGTTTTCTTTTGCTGTTTTGGGTAAGAAAACACTGGGCTGCATTGTATTTGAGGTCGTTTTCCTCAGGATGTAACGTTAAAAGGGTATCGTAGAGCGGTAATGCTCGAAGGATTTCTCCGGTATTCAGAAATCCTTCAGCCTGTAACCGCCAACTTTGTTCTTCTTTGGTCCAGGGACGGTCTTGGGTTTTTCCCAAAAGCGGAAAAACCAAAGTGATAAAACACAAGGCATAAAAGAACAACTGGTGGATCACCAGTTGCACACAACTACGTGCCCGAGTGTGAGCAGTACACTTCTTCACGACAATCTGATTTTCAGAATGCTCCGGTCTTCGTTCTGGAAGGTGGGGGATACCAGGAACAAATTCAATTCCAAAGCAAAAATTAGATAAAATGAAATGCTTTTCACCTAGTTTAAATGAAAGTTTTTCCAAGAATTCTCTATGCCCTTTGGTTCAGGGCTTTTCCGCATCTTTGCAGGCCAATTTTCGCAATGGAGTTCACCACATTTATCTTGACTAATGGCATTCGGGTAATTTTCAAGCCCATTTCGGGCAGCGATGTTGCCCACTGCGGCTTTGTGATCAATGCCGGTACCCGGGATGAAGCTCCCAACGAATTGGGCATGGCGCATTTTCTGGAGCACGTATTGTTCAAGGGAACCCGAAAGCGAAAGGCGTTTCATATCCTCAACCGGCTGGACGCGGTGGGAGGAGAACTCAACGCCTACACCACCAAAGAAGATACCTGTATTTATGCTTCTTTTCTGCACCATCATTTTGAGCGGGCAGTAGAATTGCTGGCCGACATTACCTTTCATTCCATTTTTCCACCCAAAGAACTGGACAAGGAAAAAGATGTGGTGATTGAGGAAATTCGATCCTATCAAGACAGTCCTTCCGAGCAGATTTTCGACGACTTCGAAGAGTTGGTTTTTAGTGGCCATCCCATTGGATACGGAATTTTGGGTAAAGAAGATACCCTGCGCGAGTTTCAACAAGCTGATGTTGTACGCTTTTTCCAACGGCATTATACTTCTCACAACCTGGTTTTCAGCATTGTGGGGGATTTGCCCTTGAAGAAGGTGAAGCTTCTGGCCGAAAAATATTTGGGTGATTTGGCAGAAAGCAGCACCCCCAACCAACGCCAGGGGTTTGATAAATACCGGCCTCAGCAAAAAAAGCAGGAGATGGAGGTGTTTCAAGCCCATTGCATGCTAGGAACTACAGCGTATTCGGTGCACCACAAAGACCGTAGAAGCATGGTATTGCTCAATAATATATTGGGTGGCCCCGGTTCCAATTGTCGTTTGAACCTTAATATCCGCGAGAAGTACGGCTTCACTTACCACATCGAATCCAACTATACCCCCTACAGCGATTCGGGAATTTTTTCGGTTTACCTCGGTACCGATCCACAGTCGCTCGATCGCACCTTGCAACTGGTCCATCGGGAGTTGCGCAAGTTGCGCGAAAAGCAACTGGGTGTGGGCCAACTCCACAGTGCCAAACAGCAACTCATTGGCCAGATCGCACTTTCTCAAGAGAGCCGATCAAGCCTGATGATGGCCATGGGCAAAAGCCTACTCACCTTCGACCGTGTGGCCACTTTGCCCGAAATATATGCAGAAATCGAAGCCATCTCCGCCGAAGAGCTCCTGCGGGTAGCCAACGAAATCCTTACCCCGGATCGGATGAGCCTACTCACTTTTGTGCCTAAAAACTAAGGAATCGTCCTGTCGATTCTAAACAATAGGCATACCAGAATCCTTTACTTTTACAACTGTTGCTAATCAGGGAAAGCCCTGTCATTTATTAAGCTTTTACTACATGGAATTCCTGGACCCGAAACTGGACGATTATGTGGTTCGTAATACCGACCCGGAACCACAAGTGTTGCAAGACCTTAACCGAGAGACTTATTCCAAAATTCTTTATCCCAGAATGCTTGCTGGGCACTATCAAGGAAGAGTGCTTTCCATGCTCAGCCACATGATTCAACCCAAAAGGGTGCTCGAAATTGGTACTTACACCGGTTATTCAGCCTTGTGCTGGGCTGAAGGCCTCCAAGATGGAGGCGTAGTAGATACAGTGGAAATCAACGAGGAGTTGGAAACCATGATTAAAAAGTTTTGGGAGGCTTCGGAACAGGCACACCAGATTCGCCTGCACATTGGCCATGCCTTAGACTTGATTCCACAACTGGATGGAAATTTCGATTTGGTTTACATCGATGCGGACAAAGAAAATTATCCCCACTATTTCGATCATGTGATCGATCGGGTAAACAAAGGAGGCTACATCATCGCCGACAATGTGCTTTGGAGTGGCAAGGTGATCGAAGATCAACCAGACCATGAGACCCAATCGTTGATGGATTATGCACAAAAAGTGCACGACGATCCTCGGGTAAGCAATGTGTTGCTGCCCGTTCGGGACGGTTTGCTGGTGGCGCGTAAAACGATTTAAAGAAAGCCGATGAATACAGCGTGCTTTCTATTTACTGTAGCGTAAGCTTCCGGATTTTTTTAGCTTTTTTTATTCTGTTCCGGGCTTCTCGACTTCGCTCGAAGACCGGCATTGGAATGCTCGAAGACCGGCATCTGGGTGTCGCGCGGAACGCGCTCATAGGAACTTGGTCCTTGAGCGGCAGCCGAAAGGCCATCATTTTTCATCCGGGCTTCTCGACTTTGCTCGAAGACCGGGATGGATACTCGAAGACCGGGATGGGTACTCGATGACTGTTATGAGTGCTCAAAGATCGAACATCCCCGATCCCTGAGTCGAAGGGCCAGGGTATTTAGCATTTATCATGGGGCAATCGCCATTTCGATACCTACCGTCAAGCGGGGCAACTCGCCGTAATCGAAACGGGATCGAAAACGATCGGAAAGCCGATAACGGGCAAAACCTGCAAAGTTTTTAGAACCCAACCGTGCAAAAAGCCCATAGTTAAAGGGTTCAAAATATTCGAGGTCTGCGTACCGCACTTTTACATTACCCGCATTGTTGGGGGAATCACTTAATTCATCGCGAATGCGGTGGCGTGCTCCGATCACCCAATCGAAATACCCTCCCAGGTCGAGGTAGGTACCAAGGTTGGTACCCCGTTGGCTAATTTGAATGCGGTTGGAAAACTGCAACGCTAACTGGTGGGACACCAGCCACTCCCGATCGTGCGGCAAGGAGTCGGGCAAGGTTTTGTCTTCGGTTTGGTCCAACACAAAGTTGGAGCGCAAGTACATCAACTCTGTATTCAGGCAATAGCCGTTGAAGACTTTGTATTTGTAGGTTATCCCCAAATAGTACTCGCTGGTAGCCAGGCCCGTTTTTACCGCAGAACCTTTGTTTTCCGATTCACCGAGTATCAACCCATAACCGTAGGTCGAATACACGAAATGCCGTTTATCGTGGCCATAGTTAGATTCGACAGTGTCTGCATTCACATCTTCTTCCATCAAAACCTTTTGAGCTTTCAAAGAGCTAAACGCCAGCAACATTCCTACAAAGGCAATCCAATTTTTCATTTCAAGGTTTTGGTTAAGGTATAGCCGCGGTAGTGGATGCGCAACACTGCTACGCCTTCCAGGTCTTTGGGCAAAAGGGTGAGTACTTCTGGCTTGTCTACTTGCACCACAAAGTAACGGTCGAGATAGCCTTGAGCATTTTCAAAATGATAATAGAGGTATTGGGCTCCCAAATAATCTTCCGATGTGGCTTCACTTTCGTTTTCTCCTCCTTCTTCCCCCTCTGGGCCGTCTGGTTCAGGCAGGATCACCACATCAAAAATACCCGCCTCATCAACCTTTAACTCAAAAGTGGGTTCGGGCAACACGTCTTTGGGATAAATGAAGTGACGGGCCTGGGGCACTCCAAAACCGTGGGCATAATCGAAATAGGGATAAAGGTCTCCCGATTGCTCAATTTCCCTGAAAAGCTGCATATTGTTCCACTCGGGGTTTACCTGCCAGGCACAAGCCGCAAAACCGGCCACCAAAGGGCTGGCGAAAGAAGTACCTGAGGCGGGATTGTAGGTGCCATTTTTATTGGCAACCATAGCATTTCCGAAGGCACAAACGTTGGGCTTCATGCGCTTGTCCGCGGTGGGGCCAAAAGAGCTAAAGGAAATGTGGTAATTGGTGGTGGGGTCGATACCTCCAATGGACAGGGCACTGTCCGCATCGGCCGGAGTACCGATTACCTTCCAGTCGTCGGCCCCTTCGTTTCCTGCCGCATTGACCACCAAAATACCTTTTGCAGCTGCAATATTGGCCGCCCGGGAGACAAAACTGGTTCTGCCATCCATGTCAGAAGTTTTGTATCGCCGGTTGGTATAACCCAATGAGCTGTTGATGATGTGGGCGCCATTTTTATCGGCCCATTCCACCGCTGCCAACCAATTTTCCTCTTCTGAAAAAGGTTCGAAAAAAGCATTCTCCGTACGGGCCAATAAAAATTCGGCACCAGTAGCCAAACCAATGGGCTGGTCCCCGCGCATGCCACCAATGCAAGACATTACGCTGGTGCCATGGGCATTGCCTCCGTAGGCATTGTCGCGTTTTTTCACAAAATCGTAGGTTTTAATGATGCGTTTTTCTTTGCGGATGTGTCGAAAAGCCGCCAACGTATCCACCCCTGGAAAACCAGCATCAAAAATAGCCACCCGAATGCCCGTGCCATCGTATTCGCCAAAAGTACCACGCCCCATTCGGGCCGTCTGCTGCCGCAGGATTTTCTCGTCATAAGTGGACAACACTTTGGCACGACCGGCCAATTTGCTTTCGGTTTGCATGGCCTCTATTGCCCGCACAAAAGGCAGTTGGCGCACCCGATCCATTTGTTGCGGTTGGGCCCAAACTGCAACTCCGTTGAACCAGCGCGTAGCGTAGCTCATAGAGTCTACCTCAAGGGCCACTAAATCAAGGTAATCTTGCCGAACCGGCAAATCGGTGAAATGGTTAAGCGGGAGACCGAGTTTTTGACGCCGTTCGATCGCGTTGGCATCAAAATAGGTGTGAGGATTAAAACTCACTCCATCTTTATCGGTGAAAAATACCCACCATTTTTCTTGGGCCTGTGCCCCATTCCATCCGGTGCATGCGACCAAAACCAGCAGCAGCAACCATTGAAAAGAAGCCTTAAGGGCTATTTCTTTTGGTTTCATCGCGATAAAATTATCAATTCCAATCCAGGCGTCAAGGTTTGAAAAGGCTTTGTCTCCCGGAATTTGTCAGTTATTTTCGCTCCATGCCAATTGATTTGCGAAGTGACACGGTAACCCAACCCACTGCTGCCATGAAAGCCGCCATGTGGGAAGCTCCTTTGGGAGATGATGTATTTGAAGAAGACCCCAGCCTAAATGCCCTGGAACAGAAAGCGGCCAAACTTTTCGGTCACGAAAGTGCTCTTTTTTGTCCGTCGGGTACCATGACCAATCAGATTGCTATTCGGGTACACACCCAACCCGGACAAGAGGTCTTGTGCGATGAGTTGTCACACATCTATCACTACGAAGGAGGTGGAATTGCCGTCAACTCGCTGGCCTCAGTGCGCCTTTTGAAAGGAGATCGTGGGCGAATTACCGTCGACGATATTGCAGCCAACATCAACCCCGACGACATTCATTTTCCGGTATCCTCGTTGGTATCACTCGAAAACACCTGCAATAAGGGTGGCGGGTGTTGCTACGACTGGAAAACGGTAGAAGCCATTGCCGATTTTTGCCGGTCGCGCCAACTGGGACTGCACCTAGACGGTGCCCGCCTCTTCAATGCCCTGGTGGCTACCGACACCGCTCCCGCTACGGTGGGGCCATGGTTCGACACCATTTCCATTTGCCTCTCGAAAGGCTTAGGTGCCCCGGCGGGCAGCCTTCTTTTGGGCACGCACGCCACAATCAAGAAAGCCCGAAGGGTGCGGAAAGTACTGGGAGGTGGCATGCGACAAGCCGGCCTACTGGCCGCGGCTGGAAGCTACGCGCTCGACCATCATGTGCACCGCTTAGCAGAAGACCATGATCGGGCCAAACAGTTGGGCAGTACTTTGACCCGTTGTGCTCTAGTGCGCAAGGTGCTACCGGTAGAAACCAATATTGTGGTATTTGAGTTGACACATCCTGCTGAGGTCGATGCCACACGTCAACGAATGGAAGCAGAAGGATTGCGTTCGGTGCCTTTTGGAGCCGGAAAAATCCGCCTGGTAACACACCTCGATTTCAACGACGATCAGTTAACCGAAACAACCGCCATCCTAAAAAAGTGTTTGAATTAAGGTCGGAAATTGACTACGAAAGTCGCTCCATATCCCGGCCGGTCTTCGTACCGCACCTTGCCGTCCATCAAGCCCATGAGCTCTTTTACGATATAGAGCCCCAAACCAGTGGAAGATTCATTGCCTGTAGGACGATTGCTCAATTTACTGAACTTGCTGAACAGCATGGGTTGCTCCTTGGGATTGATGCCCGGTCCTTGATCACCAACTGCAATCTGCACACTGCCCGGCGTTTCCGTTAGGTGTAGGTGAATGTTTTTGCCTTTGGGAGAAAACTTGATGGCATTGCTCACCAAATTGTCTAGCACCTGCAACGTCAACTTAGAATCCAGTTGGGCTTTGATATCGATAGAAGGCAATTCGGTGCGAATTTGAATGTCTTTTTCCCGGGCCTGTACTTCAAAGCCGCTGGCCACCTGATTCAGCAATTGGTTCACGCTGGTTTCGCGAATATCCACCTCGATACGCCTTTCTTCAATGGCATTGATATCCAGCAAACGACCGATAAGGTCCCCCATACGTTCGATGGTTTGCATGATGTGGCTCAGGTACTCTGAGGTTTCATCGTTGATGTTTTTGCGCTCTTCGTTGATGAGCATTACCAGCCCTTTAATGGCGTTCAAAGGGCTTTTAAGGTCATGTGCAACAATGCCTAAAATCTGATTCTTTTCATAGTTCAGGTCTTTGAGCTTGGTGTTGCTGTTTTCCAGCAATTCGCGTTTGAGCTCCAAAGCTTCATTTTGCCGTTGGCCTTCTTCTTGTTGCTCGGTAATTTGCTCATTTTGCACCCGCAACAGCCGGTTGGTTACCCGCTTGTCGTAGTAGCCAATGCCCACCAAAATCAACAGGAGCGAAACAAACGCAAGGGTAATGACTACAAGATTCCGGGTGAGGCGTGCATTCCGGTTTTGACTTTCGGCCTGTTCTATTGTCTGGTTCTTTTTTCCTACTTCCAGCTCGTACTCGAGGGTAGTGATCTTTTTCAGCTCCAACTGACTTGCCAATGCTTCTTTGAGGTCGGTATATGCCCTGTAATACCGAAGTGCTTCTTCAAACTCGCCCCGTGCTTCGTGAATTTGCGAAAGCACATAGTAGTTTTCCATCTGCAGGTTCTTATCCCCAATCACACTGGTCATGATCTGCGATTCCACCATCAGTTCCATGGCCCGTTTCAGGCGATTTTGCTTGAGGTAGAGGTCCGAAAGGTTGTGGGTACAATAGGCGATGCCCGATTTGTCCCCTAAACGCTGTCGGATTTCCAAGGATTGGAGATAATAGTTTTCAGAATTTTCGTAATTGTTGATTACCTGATACAAATAGCCCAAATTCATCAGGTTAATGGCCAAATTGGCCTCATTTCCCAACTTCCGGTTGAGCTCAATGCACTGTTTCAGGTAATCTTCTGCTTCCTCATAGCGGCCTACTTCGCGGTAAACATTGGCGATGTTATTCATCGAACGGGCCACACCGCCCTGGCGATTTTCCTGGTCGTAGAGGCTTCGAGCTTCTTCGTAATACTTGAGAGCAGCGTCAAACTGGTTGTCGTTTTTGAGGATAGTGCCAATGTTGAGCATGGAAGAAGCAATGCCCAATTGATTGTTGCTTCTTTTGTGGAGTTCCAGAGCCTCTTCGTAGTAACTCATGGCCTTGTCGAAGTTGGCCAGGTTCTTATGGCTAATGCCCAAAGCCCTCAATAAATCGGCCTGAATGGTTTCACTGGCTAAATTCTCGTTTTTACGAAGGCCCTTTTCGAGGTAGATGATAGCTTCATAGAAGTCTCCTTTCTTCCGGTAGAAATTGCCGACCAACAAACAACCTCTAATATAAAGACTGTCAAGGCCCAATTCATCCGCCCGGGCAATCACCTGATCGCCAACGTGAATGGTTTTTTCTAAACGCTGTGAAGAGTATTCTCTACCAGTAGCCAGCAACGACTCTACTTCCTTGGCGCTTATTAACGCCAAGCTATCGTTGGTAGCTACCAAAACACGATCATCTTGCGTGTAGGCCGGAGCAAGGCAACACCCAAAAAGTATCAATGCCAAGAGCAGTTTCTTCATTTAATGCCAAAAATAAGTTACTGTACCCAAGGGAGCAGTACTATTTTGTGAGAGTGAGTAACGCCCATGCATACGTCAGTTTATAGAGAATGTTCACTTAGGATCACAATTTCAATTGGTAGCAAGTCCTTTCAAGCGACTTATATCCCGTTAGGAATTACCTCGAAAATGGTATTTTGCCTCCATGAAGAAGTACTATTGGTTGGTCATCGCCTTGGGAATACTTGGCCCCATCGCTAAAGGGCAAGACACTTTGTCTGATCAGTTCTTGCTTAGAGGTGGTGTAGCCCTCCCGGTAGGAGCTTTTGCTGCACAAGAAGATTTGAATGCAGGTCATGCCTTGGCTGGTTTCCATGTTGGAGTGGAATACCTCGCCAACTTGAAAGAGCGACTGCACTTTTCGGTGCTGCCCGGTTGGAACTCTTTTGGTTTGGATGCCACCAACTACGATTATGCCCCAGGCTTTGCTCCTACTCCCGAAAACAACGACCTGGAACGCAGCCGATACCAGCAATTTTATGTCATGACCGGGCCTTCGTATGCACTATCCACAAAGCAATTGACTATTCTACCCGCCATTAGAGCCGGCTTGGTGTACAACCAAGGAGCCGATACAGAAATTGAATTTGAATTCAACGGATTGGCATCAAAGGTCGAAATCGACCGTGGGGATCAATTGCAGTTAGGTTTGATGCCTGGCATCACCTTTCTTTTCGACTTTCCCAAAGAGGGAAAACTGTTTACGTCCATCGATTACTTTTACTCCCGACCCGCGCTTGAAACCAAGGTTTCATCCACCTCGGGAACCACTACCAACCAAAGTTCTACTGAAAGCCGACAACCCATGAATGCATTACTTGTTACCTGGGGAATTTCCATCGCTTTCAACTGACCCTAATACACCTCCATTATTCATCCACCATGAAATTACCGATCACCATAGGTCTGTGTTTGTTACTCCAAACAGCCTGGCCCCAAACCACCGAACCTTCTAAGGAAGTAAAAAACAGTGCTACCTATTTGATTAAAGCAGGTACGAGCTTACCTATGGGCAGTTTTGGCACTTCTGATACCGCATTCAATGGTTTTGCCGAACCAGGCTTTCATTGGGCGCAAGAGCTTTTAATCACCCTAAATGATCAGGTGAGCATTACTATCCATCCTGCTTTTAGCTACAACCAGTTTTCAGAAAGCACTTACCGTTATTCCACCCTTTCCAATCTTGAAATGGAGCCGACCTCCGCAAATGATTTGAACATCCGCCGGTGGCAATTGATGGTAGGCCCTGCTTATACCTTTGATGCCAAAAACATGCGTTTTACCGGACATTTGAGGGGTGGCGTGGTCATTACCCGATGGCCAGAAACAGAGGCAGTCAATGTCGAATCCCGCTCAACCATCGCACGAAACAGCCCCTCAAGTTTTGGGGTGATGCCAGGATTTACGGCCCAATTAAGAATTTCAGGAGACGTTTGGTTAGTGGCCAGTGCGGATTACCTGATGGCCAGGAGCACCTATTCGGAACGCGAACAGTTGAGAATGGATTCTGGCTCGATGAGTAGAGAACAAGAGATTAACCGGGGAGTCAACAGTCTTCAAATCTCTTGGGGGTTGGCGTTTGGGCTGTAATTGAGCAGCAATTCATCCCAATGTGGGTCAATTTTTCCCAAAAAGGGAAACATTCCATATCGCCCTAATTGACAAACTGCTGATAAACAGCAAATTACAGGAAACGAATAAAAAGGGCACAGATTTGGCACACTGATACGCGAACTGTAGAGTAGCCTTTTAAAACCGGAAGAGAAAAAGTTTTGCTTTGGACCTTTCGGTTTTATTTTTTGTCCGTTAGCTCAATCAGCGGAATACCCGTTGCCCCATGAGGTGCAGCCATCTGTAGCAAAGAACTCAACGTAGGGGCAATTTGGGTCACATCTACCGGCCGTGCAGTTTTTCCCGATTCAATACCCGCTCCATAAAATATAATAGGCACATGGGTGTCATAGGCATAAGGCGATCCATGCGAAGTGCCTACCGGACCGTATTGCATCCAACCGGGTAGTAGCACCACCGCCATGTCTCCCGACCTCAGTGGATGATAACCACGCTGCACCCGTTGTATAATCGGATTGAGAAAATGGCCCGAAAACATCTCCTCATCTGTGAGTACGTATCCCACTCCGGGAAAATCCATCAAAATACGCTCTATAAAGTCTTGTACCACTTTTTTCGTTAAGCCGAGTTGTTGGATTTTTTCGTGGTCCAGAAAAACCTGCTCGTTACCAAAAGCTTTGAATATTCCCTCGTCTCCCCATTTTTCTTCCAAAGCACTGCGCAAGGTGGTTTTCAAACTGTCGGCCTTGAAATATCCTGCAGGAATAGATAAGTCCCGGAGGTAAGCCGGTACCATCGCCCCGCCATGATCTGCGGTGAGGGTAAGCACATAATTGTGTGGGCCGATCTCACGATCCAAGAACACCAACAGCTCTGCTATGGATTGATCGAGGCGCGCATAAGTATCCTCCGTCTCTAAGGCCTGAGTGCCATAACGGTGGCCAATTTTATCGGTCGCCGAAAAGCTGATGGCCAACAAATCGGGAATGTCGTCTTGCCCTAAACCTTCGCTCAAAACAGCCGCCTTAGCCATGTCCACAACAATCTGATTTCCAAAAGGAGTATACCCGATCATGCCGTAGCCGTTGGTGGGCAACAAAGCCGGAAGATCGTAGGGAAACGTAGGACGATCTTTGCCTGAAGGTTTGCCCTCATAGGGACTGTCGTCCACGTCAGAACTGAGGTAGCGTTCAATCGGATCGCGCAATTCCCAGGGACCGCTGAGGTAGTGATCTACCAGACCACTGTCATTAAACGCTTGTACCCAAGCCGGCAATTCTTCCTTATACCATGTACTGGTTACAAAATCTCCTGTGCTACCATCAAGCCAATATGCACCATTTCCGGTATGGCCAGCAGAAAGAATCGCGCTGCGGTCTTTGATAGAAATGCCAATAGTTTTAGACTCCAATTTCCAATGGAGCCGCATGGCATCCCCCAAAGTAGGCACCAACAACTGAAAGGGAGACATTTTTCCTGCAGGTGTATTGGAACCTACACTTTCTGCTGTAGAATCGGACACACAATATACTACTTCACCCGCCCGCTTATCGTACCAATGGTTGCCAATGATACCGTGTACTTCGGGGGTTGCCCCGGTAGCTACCGAAGCATGCCCTGGTGCGGTGTAAGTAGGCATATAAGGATAATGCGCGTTGCGAAACTGGTAACCGCGTTCCATCAAACGACGAAAACCGCCTACCTCGAAATGTGGGTAATACCGGTCGAGGTAATCGGCCCGCATTTGATCCACCACAATACTCACCACCAATCGAGGACGCTTGGTAGTGTTGTTCGGTGGATTGGAGCATCCCACCATCAAACCAACAGTAATCGCGAGGAGGAGAAACAAAAAGGCAAACTTTTTCATGATGATTTTCGCAACAACAAGTAGAGCAAAAGCAGACACAGCAACAAACTAACGGTAATGTTGAGGAGAGCCAACAGGGAATGGCCCGATCGAAAGAGCCCCAAAGTTTCGTTGCTAAACGTGGAAAAGGTGCTGAAACCTCCACAAAAGCCAACGAGTAGCAAGGGTTGTACCCAGGCATAACCCGCTAATTTGTGGTAACCCGCCCAAAGGCCGATTCCCAAAATGAGACAGCTTAGAAAATTAGCTAAAAGTGTACCCAGCGGAAAAGTCCCTTGAAAAAACTGCAACGTGAGCACCGACACGCCATAGCGGGCAAGGCTGCCCAAACCGCCTCCAATGAATATGGCCAACCAGGTCAATAGAAAAGACTTATGCCGGTTTGTGGATTAATCTTGATTGCAAGACAAGATACAACTTTGCAAAAAGGAATCCTAGTCCGAGACCAACCAACGATCCTACCACAATATCGGCCGGGTAGTGCACCCCAACATACACCCGACTATAAGCTACAGTAGCCGCCCAAATCCATAGGCCCCACTGCCATTTTCGATTTTGGAGTAAAATACCGAGACAAGTAGCCACCGCAAAGGAGTTGGAAGAATGGCCGGAGAAAAAACTATACCAACCTCCACAGTATCCGGTGGCCAGATGCACCAAAGAACCGATCTCTAAGTTTTTGCAAGGCCGATACCGGCCGAAGTAGCTCTTAGAAAAGTTGGTGAGTTGGTCGGTAGTCAATACCATGAGCGCAATAACTGCTAAACTCAATAACAACCCCTTGACACCGTATTTGCGGTAGAGAAGGTAAGCTAAAAAAATGTAGAGCGGAATCCAGCTAAACTTGTGGGTAATGAAAGCAAAAACCGGATCGAGGAAATCGACATGCAGGCCGTTCAGGGTTAGAAAAAGTTCCTGATCAAAGGCTTCCAGTTTTTCAAACATGCACTAAAATTACTTTTCCCGATCAATATGGGTCCACAACAAATCTTTCAATTCCTGCAATCCTTGCTGGGCAACGGAAGAAATGAACAAATGGGGTACGTCCGGTAAATCCAGTCGAATTTCGTCTTTCAATTCGTCGTCCAACATATCGGATTTAGAGATGGCCAACACCCGATTTTTGTCCAACAACTCCGGATTGTAAGCTTCTAACTCTCGCAGTAGGATGCGGTACTCCTCATGAATATCGTTGCTATCGGCCGGAACGAGAAACAACAAGGCTGCGTTGCGTTCAATGTGGCGTAGAAAACGCAAACCCAAACCTTTGCCTTCACTAGCCCCTTCAATAATGCCTGGAATATCCGCCATCACAAACGAACGGTGCTCCCGGTGCGCCACCATGCCCAAATTAGGCGTCAAGGTGGTGAAAGCATAATTGGCAATTTCAGGCTTAGCTGCTGTAATTACCGAGAGCAATGTCGATTTTCCCGCATTGGGAAAACCAACCAATCCAACATCGGCCAATACTTTTAGCTCCAGCACTTTCCACTTCTCCTGGCCCGGTTCACCGGGTTGAGCATACCTTGGAGTTTGATTGGTAGCTGATTTGAAATGGTCGTTACCCCATCCACCACGGCCTCCGGGTACCCACACCTTGCGCTCTCCATGTTCCGTGATCTCTACATCCATCTCGCCTGTTTCGTCGTCGTAGGCCACCGTACCCAAAGGCACTTGCACCACCACGTCTTCGCCATCGGCACCCGTGCTGCGTTGTTTTCCACCCGGTTTGCCGTGACCAGCAATCACGTGTTTGCGGTAACGTAGGTGGAGCAAGGTCCACATTTGCGAATTGCCTTCGAGAATCACGTGGCCACCTCGGCCACCATCGCCACCATCGGGTCCACCTTTGGCCACCATGGCTTCCCGGCGAAGGTGGGTGGAACCTGCACCGCCTTTGCCGCTACGGCAGCAAATGCGCACGTAGTCCACAAAGTTGGAAGAAGCGACCTTACGGTTGCGTGACATGGTTGGTGTATTGGAAATGAATTAATTGATGGCTGCCCGCAAGCGACCGAATACTTCGTCAAGGGTACCAATGCCTTCAATGGCATGCAGCTTATCCTGACTGCCGTAAAAATCTTTGAGAGGAGCAGTTTCCTTGTTGTAAACAGCAATACGGTTCCGAATAATGCTCTCGTCCTGGTCGTCGGCACGGCCAGAGTCTTTCCCGCGATTGAGCAGTCGTTTCACCAACTCCTCTTCCTCTACTTCTAAAGAAAGCATACTCGTGATTCCGGTACCTTTTTCCTCTAAAATGCGATCCAAAGCTTCGGCCTGTGCGGCAGTTCTGGGAAAACCATCGAAAATAAAGCCCTTGGCATCGGCGTTTTGGTCCAATTTGTTCACCACCATACCAATGGTGACTTCATCGGGCACCAGTTCACCTTTGTCGATCAAGGCTTTGGCTTTGAGGCCCAGTTCGGTTCCAGCTTTAATTTCCCCACGGAAAATATCACCCGTAGAGAGGTGTACCAGTTCGTAGGCTTCGATCAGTTTTTCAGATTGAGTTCCTTTTCCTGCCCCGGGGGGGCCAAACAATACGATATTGAGCATAGTCAACTTGGTTGAAAAGTTCACCCTGGTCAGGCCAGGGAATAAATATCCTTGAGGTTACGTCCCAAACCGTCGTAATCCAGTCCAAAACCCACTACAAAATCGTTGGGGATTTCAATCCCAACATAGTCTACCGGAAAGCTCTTTTGGTAGGCTTCTGGTTTAAAAAGCAGAGTAGCCACTTTGATGTCGGCTACTCCCTCCCGGGTGAGGATTTCGAAAATGGTTGCGAGGGTGGAACCGGAGTCAACGATATCTTCAATGACGATCACCGATCTACCTTTGAGGTCTTGCTGCACGCCAATCATTTCTTTGACGGTACCGGTGGACTCCGTGCCTTCGTAAGAAGCCACTTTGACGAAAGACACCTCACAGGTGAGGGTAATGTTTTTCATCAAATCGCTGGTAAACATGAACGCTCCGTTAAGCACGGAAAGGAACAGGGGCGTCTGTCCTTCAAAATCCCGATTAATTCGTTCGGCCACCGCAGCAATCTTTTCCTGAATAGTATCGTGTGGGATGGAAGGCTCGAAGTTTTTGCCGTGAAGGGAGATCATTGCTCGCGAAAAATTTGACGGCAAAGTTAACGAAATCTAAAGAATGCATTATGAGAGAATCGGAAGCACGAACGGCCAGATTCCTATCTTTGCCGCCATGTCAAAACAGTTCTTCCACAAAGATTTTAAGCTTGGAATTTTAGGGGGTGGCCAGCTGGGCAGAATGCTCATCCAGGAAGCCGTGAATTTCAACGTTTTTTCGCGGGTCCTCGATCCGGCAGCCAATGCGCCCTGTCAGTTTTTAGCTTCTGAATTTGAGGTGGGTTCACTTCAGGATTACGATACGGTAATGGCTTTTGGCCGAAAGGCCGATGTGGTGACCATTGAAATTGAACACGTGAACGTAGACGCACTCGAACAACTGGAAAGCGAAGGCATAGCCGTGTACCCGCAACCCAGGGTGCTGCGCATGGTGCAAGACAAAGGCCTGCAAAAAAACTTTTACCGCGACTCGGGTTTGCCTACCGCTCCCTATCACCTGGTGGAGAACTTGGAAGAAGCCAAGGCTTTGTTATCACAAGGCCCCTTTATGCAGAAAATGCGCACCGGTGGCTACGACGGCCGTGGGGTAACGCCTTTTCGCTCCGAGGCAGATTTCGACAAGGCTTTCGATGCGCCTTCGGTATTGGAAGCTTTTGTAGACCTGGAAAAAGAAATTTCGGTAATTGTAGCTCGCAATGTACACGGTGAAGTAAAAACCTTTCCGGTAGTTGAACTGGAATTTAACCCCGAGGCCAACCTGGTGGAATTCCTGTTTGCTCCGGCCACCGTTTCTGAGGCGATCGAAAGCGAGGCCAACGCACTGGCCGTTCAATTGGTAGAAGAGCTGGAATTTGTGGGCCTGCTGGCGGTAGAAATGTTTGTGACCCAAACAGGTGAAGTCCTCATCAACGAAATTGCACCACGACCACACAACAGTGGGCACCACAGCATCGAAGCCAACTACACCTCACAATACGAACAACACCTGCGCGCGATTTTGGGAATGCCCCTGGGCGCTACCGACACCTTGTGCCCGGCAGTGATGGTCAACCTTTTGGGCCATGGCGACTACACCGGAGACGCGACCTATACCGGGTTGGAAGCGGCTTTGCAGATGCCAGGTGTAAAACTGCATTTGTACGGCAAAAAGACCACTAAACCTTTTCGAAAGATGGGCCACGCCACCATCCTGGCGTCCGATTTAGCAACAGCTAAGACCCGAGCACATGAGGTAAAAAACACCTTACAAGTAATTAGCAGCGCACCATAAGTCCACATCCTGTAAATTTAGCCTTCAAATTTTACTACATGCAAGCACAAGTTGGCATCATCATGGGCAGCAAATCGGATTTACCGGTGATGCAAGCTGCCGCAGACATTCTCACCGAATTGAATGTATCTTTTGAAATGGACATTGTTTCGGCTCACCGAACTCCTGAAAAAATGGTGGATTATGCCACCACAGCGGTGAACCGGGGCTTAAAGGTCATCATCGCAGGAGCGGGCGGAGCGGCTCACCTTCCGGGCATGACTGCCTCCATGACTCCGCTACCAGTGATTGGTGTTCCTGTGAAATCCAGCAATTCGATTGATGGGTGGGATTCGGTACTTTCCATTTTGCAGATGCCTGGCGGAGTGCCAGTAGCTACCGTTGCCTTGGATGGCGCAAAGAACGCCGGTATTTTAGCGGCTCAAATTGTTGGCAGTGGCGATGCTGAAGTACTCCAACGCGTAGCCGATTACAAAGAAGGACTGAAAGCCAAGGTGCACCAAATGGCCCAGGAAATTAAAAGCTAGCACTTAGCGGAGAAGGGTCACCGATCCACGATCTTCCAATTGTTGAAAGGTGCCGTTGCCATTGGCCAACTCGTAGCGCACTAACCATAGGTATACGCCTACGGGAGATGCTTTGCCCTGATGGGTGCCCTCCCAGCGCTGGTCGAGAGAAGTGGAACGAAAAATCAATTCTCCCCATCGGTTGAAGATGAGCAATTCATAAGCGCTTACTCCGATGGCCTCGGCTCCGAAATCGTCGTTGAGTAAATCGCCGTTGGGCGTGAAGCTGTTGGGAAGAAACAACCCGGGCGGACAATCAAAATCGAATGCCATGGAAGCGGTAGCGGAACATCCGATACCCGAAGAAACCGTTACACTGTAGATTCCAGGCGTAGTAGCGACAATTTCTGCTCCCTGTTCACCCGTCGACCATAAGTAGTTGAAACTACCCACTTGCGCGTTGATCGGATAACCGTCCTGAAAATCAAGCTGGCAAACCGTGGTATCTATTAAATTGGGTGGTGGTGGTGCCGGAAGCAAAGTGACCAACAAAGAGTCTTCCAACTGGCAGTTTTCGTACGTCACCGACACCGAAACCCATCCAGAGTTGGAAACAGTGGTACTGCTGGCATCGTCTCCGGTAGACCACAGGCCCGTGCCCAAACTGTCGGGCAGTTCCAATACCACCGCATCGTTGCTACAAGCCGAAGTGTCCTCGCCCAAATCAAACCGCACCCGCCTCACCGTGGCCGAATCGAAATTGATACACCCGTTGGGTGAGGTAACTGTCACACTAAAAGTACCTTGATCAAACACATTTCTTAAGGAACCCGTAAATCCGTCGTTCCAGAGGTATTGTGCTCCACTTTGTTGCACATTCCAGGATAATACTTCGTTTTGGCAAAGTAAAGTATCGTTGCCCAAATCGGGTTGTGGTATTGGCAACTCCTGAATGTTAAATGAATCGGTGTAAACGCATTGATTGTTATCCGTTACCGAAGCACCAATAACGCCTGCATTGCTGTTGACTATAATGCTGTTGCCTGTAGTGCCATCCGTCCAAAGCGGAACCCAAACAGGATTGGGAAAGGTGTAGGTAAAACTATCGCCTGCACACAACGCCGTATCGTTGGTTAAACTAAAAACGGGCAGCGGGTGTACCGTGAGTTGCAGCGTATCCGCAAACGAACATCCTATTGAATCAGAAACTGCCAACGAATAAGTGGAAGTAGCACCTACTTGAATAGCAGGAATGGACTGACCGGTAGACCATTGGTAAACCGACATGTTGCCCGGACCTGAAAGTTGCAAGGAATCGCCCACACAAAAAGCAGTGTCGCTTCCCAGACTAAAATCTGGTAGGTTTTGCAAGGATACCTCAATGGTATCGCTACTGAGGCACTGATTACTATCGGTGACTGCCACCCAAACACTCGACCCACCAGGCACCAACAAAGTGTCATTCGTAGAACCGGTAGACCATAAATAACTGACCGAAGCATTGGTGGTTCCATTCAGCACAATGGAATCGAGCGAACACACCAAAGTGTCTACACCAAGGTCCACCGTGTCGATGGTGTAGTAGGTAAGTTGAATGGAATCGGAAAAACTGCATTGACTGCTATCGGTCAACTGTGCCCAATAGAAACCTGTGGCACCTACAGCAATGGAATCGGTGGTTTGACCACCAGACCATAAAAAGCTCCCGCCAGGCAAAGAAGGTACACCTAAAGTGAAACTGTCTTGACTGCAAAGCCCGGTATCTACCCCCAACGAAAAGAAAGGACGGCTGTCGTCCACCACAATGGTATCCGTTAAGATGGTGGGGTAGCACGAGATTTCATCTATGGTAGCGGTAAACCAAAAGGTCCCGGCAGTATCGATGCTCAAAACCTGTCCGGTGTCACCGGTAGACCACACATAATTGTTGGCCCCAGCCCCGGGATCGAGGACCATCGTATCGCCAGGGCAAATCGAGGTATCGGGGCCCAAGGTAAGTTCAAGTGGATTGTTGGTGAGCATCGTGCCACCAATCCAATTGATGGAAGAACCAGCATTGGTCGTGCCCAATTCGTGGTAATATCCCATGATTCCCCCAGGAGCTTGAACGCTAACGCCACCTGGCGCTAAAGGAATTTGCGCCAGAGAATAGAGCGGATTTCCTGCAATGGGGTTAAAATTAGCGGCTTGATTGATGCCATTGACCACCACACTACCGACCTGTGCCGTTGGCGAAAGCAACACCAACCCGTGGGCAGGATTGAAAACGAGTGGAAAAGAGGATTGGTAATAAAAATCAGTGATCCATTCACCAATTGGCAGTATTTCAGTGAACTCTGGATCACCCGTAGTATTGCTACAAAAATAACCTTTGCTTACCATCAAAACATCAATGGGAGCGGTAGAGGTAATGTAAGTGGCTGCCGTTAAGGTCGTATCGTAATATTGGCCGGCCTGCAGTGTGGCCACCACTACTCCATCAAAGCTCACCGTGGTGTTGTTTTGGGCAGCAAACACCCGATGGAATTCGCCCAAGGTACCGGGTGAAGGCAAAGTCATAAACTCGGTCCCCCAGTAAGTGGTACCGTGCATTTGTTCGTAAGAAACGTCAGAAAATGCCTGACAACCCATATAGCTGGCGGGTACTGAGAGGAAAGCGCCAAAAGGCTTGGGAGGATTGTTAAGCGAGCGAAAGGTAGTCCCCGTAATGTCTTGCAAGCCAACGGTAAACGAAAAGATGGATTCGATGTGGTACGCCTCTCCCTGGTTGAGGGTCACAACAATGGGAGTTCCTGGTTGGGTATTTTGAGCTGTAATCATGTTGGGCACGATTTCTATTACCGTGCTGTCACAAGCTGCCACCACAATTCCACGAGGCCTTACATTGTTGGGCAAGGCAACCGTAGTATCTACAAAAGAGTTGACGATATAGGACGTATCAAACTGCTGGATGGGGTAGTGTAAGGCAGAGCCAGCGGCACCAATGAAATCAAACCTTACGGTTGAATGTAGCGTGATCGGGCTTTGTGAGGTGACGTGAATTCCTCTGTATTCTATCGTTTGTGAATTTAACAGGGTGGCATTCCCAGGCAAAGTGACATACGTAGCATTCCCGGGGGTTACAGTGAAAGCTTGCGTGTAAGCCAATCCTGGAATTTCTACAAGGCCCGAAGTAGCTACCTGCGCATTGATGATTAGCGTTTGATATGGATTTAAGGTAAAGGTGGCGCCACCGTTTCGGGAAGCCAACCAAAAATCAGTGCCCTGATGCGGAATGGTATTTTGCCCTATCGCAACTGCAGACCACAGAAGGCTCCAAAAAAGGACAATCGCAACCGACCAATTGAAACGAGGGAATTGTTTGGGGAAGTCCATGGGCGTGAAAAACTGGGTTCATAAAAATAGAACATATTCTTTTTCCATGTTTCGAAAACCGCATTATCATTTTACTAATCAATCACTTATGGCCCTTCATCTTGAATTAGAGTCAAAAAAAATCCAATAAAGTTTTCCTAACTGCCAACCCGAAGTCCACCATTCCCGTCTAACCTGTCGAACCACCTATTTACTTTTCCAATCCGTAACCCAAGCCAAATGGCTGCAAACTGTTTCACAACATGCAGATGCTTAGGAAGTACGGTTGGGCCTTCCTACTCATACTTTCGCAAACCGCCTTTGGGCTGTCGCCCGGCTTATCGCCCCCTACCCATGAATCGGGCATAGCTACAGCAAAGGCCAAAAACCCTTACACCAACTATTCTAGTCCGGCACTCCTCGAAATGGAGAAGTCGCCCATGGACGTACCTTTCACCGATCCGTCGATCTTGAACCCTGGTCCGCCTGCCCCATCCGGGCTCACGACCAACACTTTTGTATCGCCCACCTCCTGCCCCACTGCTTGTGATGGCACTGCGGCACTTATCGCCTCTGGCGGTGTTCCCCCTTATTTGTTTTACTGGCCCCACCTCGCCCAATACAGTGATACCATCGGCAACCTTTGCGCTGGTTCCTACCCGGTGGTGGTCACCGACAGTGGGGGCAACCTCGACTCCGTTTGGATCGTGATTACCAGCAACAGTTCGCTTACGGTCACGATTCCTACGGTAATTCCCGACTCTGGGGGATGCTCAGGAGCATTGAGTGCCGCAGTTTCTGGTGGAACCGCACCCTATCAATACGCATGGTCTAATGGGTCAAGTACTATTTTCGCCAACGGCCTCTGTGGTACTGCCAATTACTGCGTAACAGTAACGGACGACAACGGTTGTACGGCCGTACAGTGCGCCATGGTATTCTCCACTGGTGGCTTTAGTCTTGGATCCAGTAGTTCCAATGCCAGCTGTGGAGGGACCTGCAACGGATCCATTACCGCCATGCCCAGCGGTGGAAGTGCCCCTTATTACATTTATTTTCCCTCTTTGGGAATCAATGGCACCAACATTGCAACCGGCTTGTGTCCTGGTAACTATCCAGTGGTTGGGTTTGATAGCCTCGGCAATTACGATTCTATCATTGTAACCGTTGGTCAAACCTCCAGTGTTTCGGCCATCATTGTTACCAATAGCCCTGATTCTGGGAATTGTAGTGGCGTACTTCAGGCAGCTGGCTCCGGAGGCACCGCCCCTTACAGCTATCTGTGGAGCAATGGACAAACCACCGCAAGCATCAACGGTTGCGCCTACCAAACCTATTGTGTTGTTGTTACTGATGCGAATGGCTGCACCGGGTCCATTTGTGATACCATCACAGGTGGGCAGGTATACTTATCGCAATGGAGTACTCCAGCCAGCTGCAACAGTGTTTGTGATGGCAGTGTGAACTTAGTAGCCAGCGGAGGGTTTCCACCCTATACCTTTTCTTTCCCTGGTTTGAGCCTCAATGGCGCTACAGCCACCGGCCTTTGTGCGGGAAGCTACACCGGTCAAGTCATTGACAATATCGGAAATGTAGCTACGGTGGTAGCGAACGTTAATCAACCCAACCCAATTGCCGTTTCCATTGCAGCCAGTCTTCCTTCTTTTGGAGCTTGTAATGGCAGCCTAACGGGTTTCGCTTCTCTGGGCACCGCACCCTACCAATTCACTTGGTCGAATGGTGCGGTAGGACAATCTGTCTCTAACTTATGTCCGGGCAACTATTGCCTTACAGTAACCGATGCCAACGGCTGTACGGGCACCAATTGCTACACCCTGGTCACGTCCAACAACATGGCCGTCCAGGCTACTGGTACTGACCCAAGTTGCGCAGGTACTTGTGACGGATCTATCAGTGCTTCAGTAACGGGTATTGCTCCTCCTTTTCAACTATTTGTTTCCGGCTTAGGAGCAGTGAGTAGTCCTGTGACGGGACTCTGCGCAGGCAACTACTACGTGTATGCGGTAGATACGCTTTTTGATACCGTGGGTGTATCGGTCACGTTAACTGACCCTGCCCCTATTGGTATTACCTTGATTAGCGCGCAACCGGATACAGGAGCTTGCAACGGAAGTTTGTCGGTAGCAGTCGCGAATGCGGCATTGCCGGTAACCTATGCATGGTCCAACGCAGCTACCGGATCAACGATCAACAACCTTTGCGCAGGCAATTACTGTGTGACGGTTACCGATGCCAACGGGTGCACTGCCGTAGAATGTTACACCGTGTTGACTGCTAATTCTCTGGGGTTGACCATTAGTGTAGCCACTACCGATGCCAATTGCAACTTTGGTTGTGACGGAACGGCTCAATTGACCGTCAATGGAGCTACCGGACCCGTGTATTACAACTGGTGGTGGAACGTTGGTTCAGGCAGTTCAGCCAGCAACCTTTGTCCAGGTACCTATTATGTGGTGGTATCCGATACTTTCTATACCGATACCGTACAGTTCACCATCAATTCAACCGGACCTAATCCGGTGCTTTCGGTGGTCCAACCAGATAATGGCAGCTGTAACGGTGAATTGCAACTGACCATCAATGGTGGTACGGCTCCCTTCCAGATCAGCTGGTCAAATGGTGCCACTGGTACCCTTAACCAAACCGGGCTGTGCAACGGTTATTACGATGTGATCGTTACCGATACCAACGGCTGTTTTGATACGACTACCATTACCTTACCGGCGGTGACGGGCTCCATCTCCTATGTTTTAAACAGTCAGGATCCTTCGTGCCCCTCCAGTTGCAACGGGTATGCTAGTCTACAAATCCTAAACAGTGCCGGACCGGTGAATGTCAATTGGGTAGGTCTTAGCACCACCAACAACTATGTAACCGGCCTATGTCCTGGCGTTTACGATGTAGTCATTTCGGATAGCCTCACCTTGGATAGCTTGACCTTTACCATCAACCAACCTCCAAGTGCCGGACCTTTTGTCAACAACGTACAGCCCGATAACGGCACCTGCAACGGTTCAGCCACCATCGCTTTGACCAACAGCACCCAAGCTCCTTTCAGCTATATCTGGTCGGATGGTACTACAGGACCGTCTATCAATAATGTGTGCGGTGGTATTTACTGCGTCACAGTAACCAGTTCTTACGGCTGTGTGGATACGCTCTGTGTGACCATTCCAGGGCCGGCTGGTTTAACGGTCAATGTGTTCTCTGCCAATACGATTTGTAGCAACACCTGTGATGGCGCAGCAACCGCGAGTGTAAGCGGAGGAACACCTCCTTATGCCTACCTCTGGAGCAATGGAGTTACCACCACAACTATTAATAACCTATGTCCGGGCAACTATTCGGTAACCGTGACGGATGCCAATGGACAAACGGGTGTAGGCAGTGGCAGTGTACTTGCGCCACCTCCCATAACCGTAAACATCACCTCCACCGATGCTGCCTGCGGAGCCAGTAACGGCACGCTCTCGGCCATTCCTTCGGGAGGAAACGGAGGTCCTTACTACTACAGCCTGAGCAATGGGGTCAATGGAATTGGATTTTCCTTCTCCCAAAGTGGATTGCCCAGCGGTGGGTATGGGCTCATTACTTCTGACAGTGCCGGGTGCTCTACGGTAGACTCTATTTTTATCGGAGCCGTGGGCAACCTCAACGGTACCATTTCCGCTACTGCAGATACGGTTTGCCCGGAAGATACGGTGACGTTGTTTGCTGGTCCGTTGGTGAGCTGCTATCAATGGTACCTGAATGGCAACGTATTACACGGTGAAGCTTTTAGTTCACTGACAAACCTTGGCGGTGGCCAATACAGTGTTGTTTTGAGCGATTCTTCAGGATGTAGCGATTCGATTTTCTACACCGTTCAAGAACTGCCCGGAGCTACAGTAAGCTCTATCAATGGCCCTACGCAAGTACAGGCAGGGCAACAGTATGTGTACGATGTGGTGGGCCAAAATGGCTATACCTACATCTATAGCGTTTCGGGTGGCCAGGTAGTGAGTCCGGGCAACAACATCGCCAAAATTGAATGGGGCAATGGACCTACCGGAACCATTACAGTAACCGCCATTTCGCCAGACGGTTGCGTGGCCGAAACCACCTTGGTGGTGTACATCGGAATCACCTCCGTAGCCGGCATCCAAGGCAGCAACCTCAACTTCAAGGCCTTCCCTAACCCTTACCAAGGAAGTACCCAACTCACCTTTTACCTCAGTGAAAGTGCGCTGGTACGTCTGGAAGTATTGGATTTGCTGGGCCAACAGGTAGCTGTGCTGGAAGAGGCAACGTTAGCACCCGGCCAGCAAGCGTTCACCTTTTCGGCTCGAAACACTGGTTTATCAGCTGGCTTTTACATTGCTCGCCTGCAAGTAGGCAGCACCACCAAAATAGTGCGACTGATAGAAAACTAATCTTCATAGCGATAGTTACAGCTGGAAGCAGCCCTCCCTTGGGAGTGGCTGCTTTCGGTGCTACATGACATTTTAGCCTTCCAAGAATAAATCCTCTAAAAATTGGCTAAAAAGATTCAGAATTTAACATTTCCCCGGGCAACTTCTTCACCAGCCTCCCCCGTCTGACTACCAAGTTTCACCCAAACTTAAACCATCTATGACCTGTCTCTACCACGCTAAACAGGTGTTGCGCGCTTGGTTGCTGATCGCTCTTTTTGCGATTGTTGGCAACACTTCTCTTTTTGCTTCCCACATTGCCGGAGTAGAAATTAACTACAACTGCCTGGGTGGAACCAACTACGAGATAACACTCTCATTGTATCGTGACTGCTCAGGAATTCCTGCTCCACTTACTCCAACAATAAACTTGTCGAGTTCCTGCGGTGCATCGCAAAACCTGGTCTTGACCAATATTTCGGTAAGTGAAGTTTCGGACCTCTGCCCTAACCAATTGGCCAACTCTACTTGTAATAGTGGTATTCTGCCTGGAATTCAAAGCTGGCAATATACCGGAACAGCCAACTTAGCAGGCTGTAATGATTGGGATTTATCCTTTTCCTCTTGTTGCCGAAACAGCTCTGTAAACCTTGCTGGTCAAAGCGGATTTTACATTCACTCTAACATCAACCTTGCCAATGGAGGTTGTAACAACTCTCCGGTATTTCCACAAAACCGACCCATTCCCTACATCGGCCTCAATAGTTCCCAAAACGTTTTGAGTTTTGTTGCTTACGATCCTGATGGTGATCAATTGCAATATTCATTGGTTTCTGCAATGGTTTCTCCTGCTCTTGCAGCTACTTATGCAGCAGGATACTCCGCTACCCAACCCATGGGCGCCAATGTTGCTAGTATTAACCCGAATACGGGAATGCTGACCATCAACAACCCATTATGGTTGGGCAACTATTTTGTAGCGGTAAAGGTGGAAGAGTTTGATAACGCAGGCAATTCGAAAGGCTACATTATTCGAGAAGCGCAGTTTGTAGTGGTCACTGCTACCAATCAAAACCCGGTAGTGAATGGCTCTATTTTTAATGTAAGTGGTGGAACACAGGTGGGCAATACCAATATTATTCAATCCAATCCGGGATCGACGGTTTGTTTCGACATTCAATTCTCTGATCCAGATACGTTAGACTCGCTTGACGTGTCTACTACGCTGGGACAGATTTACCCCGGAGCTACGGTTACCCTTTCAGGCGTTAACCCAATTACGGCCACAGTTTGTGCGAGCATCCCTGTATTGGCCAACACTTCCCATGCCTTTACCGTAACTGCTTCTGACAATGCTTGCCCCATTAATTCTAAAACTCCTGCGTGGGTGAAGATCTCACTTCCTACTGTGGTCGTGGCCAGCCCTGATGTGTCACTTTGCCTTGGCGATACGGCCCAACTGTATGCTACAGGCGATACCGTCTACACCTGGACCGTAATTAGCGGTGACCCAATCGTAGTGGGGACCAACTTTGGATGTACCTCCTGCGCCAGTACCTGGGCAAGCCCCTCGGTGCCTACTACCTATTTGGTAACTGGAGGAACTACCGGCACCAGTGATACGGTTACCGTAACTCCAACAGCAGGACCCAATGTGGTGGCCAGCAACGATACTATTGCTTGTTTGAGCAATGGCTGCGTGACAGTTTCTGCTACCGGAGCATTCTCCTACCTGTGGAGCAATGGCGCAACGACAGATACTACACAGATTTGCACCCCAGGCACTTACACCGTTACCGGAACCGATTCCAACGGCTGTACCGGAGTAGATACGGTTGTGGTTGCTTCTTATCCGGCGGTATCTGTTTCCTTGGGCAACGATACTACCGTATGTCCGGGTACCTGCCTTCCTCTGATCACCTCGCCAAACAATTTGCCTTTTTATAATTGGTCTACCGCTGCTGCATCTCAATCAATCGGGATTTGTTCTCCAGGGTCTTATTGGGTGGTTGCTTCTGATTCCAATGGTTGCTTCGCGAGCGACACCATAGTAGTGAGCAATTATCCTACTCCCCCCCTTAGTGTGAGCAACGATACCTCCATTTGTTCCGGAGATTCTGTCTTGCTGAGTGCCAGCGGCAGTGGTACTTTCTTATGGTCCAACGGTGACATAGGAAGCAGCACAGTGGTCAATGCCGGTGGCACCTATGCGGTGACCCTCACCGATGCCAACGGTTGTACTGCGGTGGATTCAGTAACGGTTTCAATGCATCCCAACCCTTCGGTGTATGCCGGACCGGATACGGTGCTTTGTATCGGTGATACCCTTACCCTTACGGCTACCGGAGCGCAAAGCTATGTGTGGAGCAATGGAGCGACTACCGCCAGTGCAGATTATACGATTCCTGGATTGGTAACCGTCACCGGTACCGATTCCAACGGATGTACGGCTACCGACTCACTCTACCTGTTCCCCAACTCGTCCCGCTACGTGGCGGGCCATGTCACCGATTCGAACGGCAATGCCTTGACCAACACCTGGGTGTATCTTATCAAATACTTTAATGTCCAGGATTCGGTGGTCGCCCTCGACTCGGTGCTGACCGACAGCAACGGCTTCTACCTTTTCGGAACAACCGAAACGGTGGTGTATGTGAAATCTGGACCAGACTCGGCAGCTTATCCTATGCAGGTGCCGACGTACCACGGCAGTGCTCCGGTATTTGTGCAGGCGGACAGCATTCTAACCGTCCCCTGCGACACCGCCTGGGCCGACATTGATAATCTGAGTGGCATGAACCCTGGAGGGCCGGCGTTTGTAGCGGGCTACGTGTATCAAGGTGCCGGCAAGACCGTGGGCTGCGAAGGCGATCCGGTGGTTGGCCTTTCTTTGGTACTGCTGAATGCCAATGGTGATTTAATGGCACAAACCTACACGGATACTGACGGGAACTACCGTTTTGAAAATGTCTTGCCGGGAACCTATACCATTTGGGCAGACGACCCCAGCATCGACTTGTCGCTGGCTCCTACGTTCACGATTGCCACTGGCGACAACGGATTGGACGCCAACCTGCATTACAAAAACAACACCTTAGAGCTGTGTGGTGGGGTAGGCATTGCTCCGGTATTCACCGGATTGGAAAGTCTTCATTTCTTCCCCAATCCCAGCACCGGAGAAGTGACGTTGGAACTAAGTTTGACACAAGCCCAAACGGTAAACATCCAGGTGTTGGATGCCTTGGGAGCCACGGTTTGGCAACAGCAAGTCCCCGGAAACAATAAACAAATACGAGAAACTTTCAACTTATCAGCCCTTTCTACCGGCATCTACTTTTTACAGGTACGTGCGGGAGATCAAAGCATGACCCGAAAATTGATCCTGCGATAATTATCAATTCGGTTCTAGTCGGGCTGCCGGTGCCAAAGGTAGCCCGACAATTTCCTTTGAAATAGCAAACCATCATATCCATAAAAGCATCCTAAGGCGCCCACAACCCTGAAGATGCATCGTTCTTTCACCCATTAATACCTCCAACCATGACCAGGAATTTGACTCAAAAATGTTTTTTCCCCTTCCTTGGGAATTTAAAATGCCTTGCGCTACTGCTCGGGCTGTTCCTCTTTACTGCGCCCACCTTCGCCTCGCACATTGCTGGGGTAGAAATTAACTACGAATGTGTGGGCGGCTCGAACTATGAAATCACCGTGCGCATGCTCCGGGATTGTAGTGGCATTTTAGCACAGCCCTCTACCAATGTTACCCTCACAAGCTCTTGTGGGGCTACTTTTACCGCTCCGCTTCCGCAAATTTCAAGTACGGAAGTTTCAGACGTTTGCATCAGCCAACTGCCGAACACTACCTGTAATGCGGGTATTTTGCCGGGCATGCAACTCTACATCTATAAAGCTACGGTCAACTTATCAGGTTGTGCCGATTGGAATGTTTCCTGGCAACTGTGTTGTAGAAATACTTCTGTGAACTCTACCGGGGGCAACATGTACACCGAATCCGAAATTCATATTCTCCCTGGGGTATGCAACACTTCGCCGATGTTTCCCATGAACCGGCCGATTCCCTACCTCAGCATAGGGTCTACTCAAAATGTATTGAGTTATGTGGCTTTCGATCCTGATGGTGACAACCTTCAATATTCCTTGGTATCGGCTAAGGTTAGCTCGACCGCTAACGTGGTTTACAACTTTCCTTTTGGGCCATTGATTCCCATGGGAACGAATGGCCTTTCTATTAATCCCAGTACGGGACTAATCACCATTAACTCGGCTGGATTGCCCATCGGCAACTACATCGTAGTGGTAAAAGTGGAGGAATTCGACAGCAACGGCAACTTGAAAGGATTTGTGACCCGCGATGCACAATTTGTGATGATTAGCGGCACCAACCAGGCTCCCGTTTCAAACGGGCAACTGTCCAACGTCACCGGTTCAGGGGTGGCACTGGGAAGCTCGGGCATTTCGGTTACCAACGGTGGTAGCTTTTGCTTCGATGTTACCTTTACCGATCCTGATCCAGGTACGGTTATGTCGGCCACTTCGAACCTGAGCAACTATTTTCCAGGTGCTACGGTTTCGGTGAGTGGTAGCAACCCCATGACGGTAACGGTTTGCGGAACCGCCAACCTCAACTACGGCAATTCCATTCCGGTAACGGTAACGGCCAACGACAACGTTTGTCCAATTGCAGCTACCCACTCGGTATATTTCAACCTGCAGGTGGCTGCCACCACCTGGGCAGGTCCTGATCAGGTAATTTGTGATGGCGACACTGCTTTTCTTGCAGCTTCCGGAGATAGCGCCTTCACCTGGTCGGTGATTTCGGGTGATCCGATTGTTACCGGCACCAATTTCGGTTGCACCTCTTGCGCTTCTACCTGGGCATTGCCCGCCATCACCACTACTTATCAGCTGGTAGGTTTGCCTTCCGGCCTTATGGATACAATTACCGTCACGCCCCTTTCCGGGCCTAATCTGGTGGTATCCAACGATACTTCGGTGTGTGCCGGAACTTGCATCACCATCGGAGCAAGCGGAGGCGGTTCCTACCTTTGGAGCACGGGCGATACCTTAGACAGTTTGCAAGTGTGCCTCCCAGGCACCTACAGCGTAACGGTGACCGATTCTAACGGGTGTACTGCAACTGACTCGGTGGTGGTCAATCACTTTCCTACTACAACGGTGAGTGTGAGCAACGATACTTCCATTTGTGATGGTGATTCGGTTTTGCTCAGTGCCAGTGGCAACGGCTCCTTTATTTGGTCTACGGGTGCAACTACCAGCAACATTGTGGCAACAGCTGCCGGAACCTATTCGGTGACCTACACCGATACCAATGGCTGTTCGGTAGTAGATTCGATTCAGGTTTTGGTGAACCCCAATCCTATCGTGAATGGAGGCCAGGATACGGTGCTTTGCATTGGCGACACCATTACCTTAACGGCCACTGGTGCAGTGAGCTACGTGTGGAGCAATGGTACTACAGGTGCCTCTACAACCATTGCCACCCCCGGGCTGGTCTTGGTTACCGGAACAGATGCTCAAGGTTGCTCCAGTACCGACTCGATCTATCTTTTCCCTAACTCTTCGCGCTACGTTGGTGGATACGTTACCGATTCCAACGGCAATGCCTTGACCAACACCTGGGTATATCTTATTAAATACTACAATGCACAAGACTCGGTGGTAGCCCTCGATTCTGTACTAACCGATAGCAATGGATTCTACCTTTTTGGAACTACGGAAACGGTAGTTTACGTGAAATCGGGCCCCGACTCGTCGGCATATCCCATGCAAATTCCAACGTATCACGGCAGTGCACCAGTATTTGTGCAAGCCGACAGCATCATTACGGTGCCTTGTGACACTGCATGGGCTGATATTGACAACTTGAGTGGCATGAACCCCGGGGGGCCGGCATTTGTGGCGGGTTATGTGTTTCAAGGTGCAGGAAAATCTTCCGTATGCGAAGGTGATCCGGTAGTTGGACTTTCATTGATCCTGCTCAACGACAACGGCGAACTGGTGGCACAAGTCTTTACGGATGCCGATGGCAACTACCGTTTTGAGAACCTGACCCCGGGCACTTATACCATTTGGGCTGATGATCCTAAAGTTGACCTAATGCAAGCGCCTACCTTCACGCTGGCGGCAGGCGACAATGGCTTAACCTCCAACCTGCAATACAAGAACAACACGCTGGAATTCTGCGGTGGTGTCGGCATTAATCAGATTGCTTCCGGTTTGGAGAGCCTGCATTTCTTCCCCAACCCAAGCACAGGTGAAGTGACCTTAGAACTGGACCTCCAACAATCTGGAGTAGTACAGGTAAATATTCTGGATGCTTTGGGTGCCACCGTATGGCAACGCCAACTTTCCGGCAACGGAAAACAGGTGCGCGAAACCCTCGACCTTTCGGGCCTATCGACTGGGGTTTACTTCTTACAGGTAACTACCGGTGAGCAAGGCACGACGAAAAAATTGATCTTACGATAAGGAAAGCGATTTTTCCTTCTCAGCATCAAAGAGCGGACTTCTTTTGGGGAGTTCGCTCTTTTTTTGGCTATTCAAAAATTCTTGGACAAGATAAAAGTCGGGGACAACTAAAACCAGGGAGAACACGTCTAAAAATCGAACCCCTACTCAAACTAGTATGCCCTCTTTTCCGACCTTAACTACCTTATTGTTACGTATTTCTTTTTTGTTGGTCATCCTCTTGGGTTACGGATCTACAGCAATAGCCGGGGGCCTGATTGGCGGGGAGATTAATTACAATTGTGTAGGAGGCAACAATTATGAAATCACCCTTCAATTGTACCGCGATTGTGCCGGAGTAAGCGGGGTTATAAACAACTTTATTTTCCTTTTTGATACCTGTGGCAACCAATCGAATATTCCGATGCCACTATCGTCCACTACTGAAATCAGCGATTTGTGTCCAAATCAAATCCAAAACTCAGCTTGCAATACCGGATTGCTTCCGGGGGTGGAACGCTTGATTTACAAAGACACAGTAAGCCTCGCTGGATGTGGTAGCTGGACCATTTCTTATTCTTGCTTTTGCAGGGCTGGTACCAATATCACTAATGGCAGTTCATCTTTCTACCTTCATGCCAAAGTGAACACCGGGGTGGGCGGCTGCAATCAATCTCCCATTTTTCATGACCAACAGCCTATTCCTTCTATAGAATTGATGTCTCACCCCACCAACGTAAGTTTTGTGGCCTATGATTCAGACGGAGACCTGCTAAAATACTCTTGGACAGCACCCATGCAATCGACTACCCAACCGGTTACCTACAATGTGGTTTTCTTTAATTGGCCTTCTTATGGAATCCCGGGCCAGGATTTGGATACGAACACCGGAATATTGGATATCAACTACCTTTCTTCTTTAACGGGCAATCTCTATTACGGTGTTAAGGTGGAAGAGTTTGATAGCAATGGCAACCTAAAGGGCTACGTCATCAAGGATTACCGATTTAATTATCTAAATGGCGCCAACCCGGTCCCAAGCTTAGATAGCCCCGTGAGTAATGTTAGCGGTGGATTAGCAGTAGGCAATCAAAATATCATCCAATCCTGGGCCGGTGCCAACCTTTGTTTCGATCTTCAATTTTCTGATCAGGATTCCTTAGACACGCTGGATGTATACACTGATTTGGGCCGTATTTATCCTGGTGCAAGCGTTACCATTTCAGGGACTAACCCTGTGGTTGCCACCATTTGTGCTACAATTCCGGGAACGGCAACTACTGCACATGATTTTACCATTACGGCTACCGATGATGTTTGTCCGATTAACGGCAAACGGAATGTTTGGGCAAGAATAGAACTCATGGGACCAGTATCCGTTTCGCCCAATGACGCAATTTGCCCTGGTGATTCGGCTCAGTTGTATGCATTAGGAGATACCTCTTATCAATGGACCGTTTTATCTGGTGACCCGATATTGTTAGGAGTCAATTTTGGGTGCGACACTTGCAATTCTACCTGGGCCAAGCCATCTGTCACCACCACCTATGTTGTATCTGGACTTACATCGGGTACCTCGGATACTGTAGTAGTAGCACCCGTAGTAAACCCCACAGTTGCCACTGGTAACGACACCAGCATGTGTGCAAACGGAGCTTGCATTCAGGTGAGTGTTTCCGGAGCTTCCTCATATGTTTGGAGTACTGGATTCACTTCTTCTTTTGGCACCGGTTATATCTGTTCTCCCGGCACTTACACCGTTACCGGAACCGATACCAACGGGTGCTCCGATGTGGACACGATAGTGGTATCCGCTATTGTTTCTCCTACCCCTCCAATAGCAAGCAATGACACTACCGTTTGTGCCGGCAGTTGTATTATTCTCCAGGCAACGGGCACAAATACCTATCAATGGAGCAACGGAACCATGGGAGACTCCAATACGGTTTGCAACGCGGGTACTTACATTGTTACCGGTACAGACACCAACGGTTGTACGGCCAACGATACGGTTATCGTAACTAATTTCCCAACGATTCCACTCACCGTGAGCAACGACACCGCGGTTTGCGCGGGCACCTGCATTGCGCTTTCGGCATCAGGCGCCAACAATTACCTGTGGAGTACCGGTAGCACCAATGCCAACATTACGGTGTGTAGCCCTGGAATTTACGGCGTCACCAGCACCGACACCAATGGATGTTCGGTAGCTGACTCCGTCGTAGTCACTCACTTCATTGCTCCTGTAGTTCAGCTCAACAACGATACTACAGTTTGTACCGGCAGCTGTGTTTCGCTTACGGCAAGTGGTGCCACCACCTACCTATGGAGCAATTTGGCAGTAGGCAATTCGATTACCGTTTGCTCCCCAGGATCGTACTTCGTAGTCGGAACCGACACCAACGGCTGCTCAGGTACTGATACCGTGAGCTTGTTCAACTTTCCTGCTCCTACGCTTAGTGTGAGCAACGACACCAGCATTTGTAACGGTGATTCGGTAACCCTTGTGGCCAATGGAGTGGGTTCGTTCAGTTGGTCTAACGGAAGCACCGGAACAAACATTACCGTAAGTACAACAGGAATCTATTCCGTTACCCTTACCGATGCCAACGGCTGCACAGCAGTCGATTCGGTGCAGGTGGTCGTCAATGCACTGCCCGTAGTAATGGCAGGCCCCGACACCACCATATGCCTGGGCAACACACTGACGGTGACCGCCTCTGGCGCCTCGAACTATTCCTGGAACAACGGCAGCAATATGGCTAGCACCACCTATTCGGCAGGCGGCTGGGCCACCGTTACCGGAACAGATACCAACGGCTGTAGCGCTACCGACTCGTTGCTCATTACCGTAGATTCTTCCCAAATCGTAGCGGGTTTCGTTACCGATACCAACGGCAATGCCTTGACCAACACCAAGGTATTTCTCATCAAGCACTTCACCGTACAAGATTCGGTCGTTGCCCTGGATTCTACTACTACGGACGGTAGCGGTTTTTATGCCTTCCATACCGCAGAGCCGGTTGTATACGTGAAGTCTGCACCCGATTCGGGTGTTTACCCGATGCAACTGCCTACCTATCACGACAGTGGCGCAGTGTTTCTGCAAGCCGACAGCATCATCACTTTACTGTGCGATACGGTTTGGGCCGACATCCGCAACCTGAGTGGCATGAACCCGGGAGGTCCTGGCTTTTTGGCGGGTTATGTGTTTCAAGGGGCCGGCAAATCTTCGGTGTGTGAGGGCGCCCCGGTGGTGGGCCTTTCTTTGTTGCTGCTCAACGAGGACCAACAAATCATTGCGCAGACTTTCACCGATGACGATGGCAATTACCGATTTAATAACCTTATTCCGGGCACCTATATCCTTTGGGCCGACGACCCCAACATCAACTTGTCGCAAGCGCCCACACTTGTTTTTGCCGGAGGCAACAACGGATTGTCAGCCAACCTGCATTACTACGAAAACAATTTGGAATTGTGTGGCACTGTGGGCATCGCTTCCATTGCTTCTGGTTTAGAAAACCTGCATTGCTTCCCGAACCCCAGCACGGGCGAGGTGACCCTGGAATTGGACCTGCTGCAAGTGGGTCCGGTATCCATTAATGTGCTGGATGCTTTGGGTGCCACCGTATGGCAGCGCCAACTTTCCGGCAACGGAAAACAGGTGCGCGAAACCCTCGACCTTTCGGGCCTATCGACTGGGGTTTACTTCTTACAAGTAACTACGGGTACGCAAGGCACTACCCAAAAATTGATTTTACGATAAGGAAAGTGATTTCGATCGGAAGTGGTTCAAGTACAAACTTTCGAACTGGAATAGCTTTTGGCAAGAGCAAACTGACTACCACCTAAACGTGATGCACCAACGTTGCACGGGTCGCCTATCGTGCAACGTTGCCCCAAGCTCCAGAGCAAGTCAATAGCTAAAGTCCATGTTAAAAGCGTTGCATGGTTTCAGATGCGCGCAACGGTGCCTCATGCATCAAAAAGGCAAGAGGTTTGAATCGCAGAAAAAGTGTTGCGTGGTCCTGCTGCCACGCAACGATGCCCAAGCATCCGAATAGGGCAACAGTGAAAGCCTATTGAAAAAGCGTTGCATGGTTTCAGATGCGCGCAACGGTGCCTCATGCATCAAAAAGGC